>JBEBAN010000012.1:0-27338 GCA_041158865.1 Actinomycetota bacterium | reverse complement strand
GTTCTGCTGTCTGGCGAGCCAGGCGTAGGTAAGTCCACTCTCTTGCTAAACGTTGCGTCGAATGCCGCAAATAAGGGGCTCAAGGTTCTCTACGTTTCCGGTGAAGAGTCGGTTGGACAGATTCGTCTGCGTGCCGAACGAACCGGTTCGCTAACGCCAAACCTCTACCTAGCCTCAGAGACCGACCTAGCCAGCGTGCTCGGCCAGGTGGCAACCGTAAACCCACAGCTACTGATCGTTGACTCGGTTCAGACCATCGCTCACGCCGACATCGACGGCGCCGCCGGTATGCCTAGCCAAATTCGCGAGGTAGCAAGCAACCTTATTCGCGTAGCCAAGGAAAACAACCTTCCGGTGATCCTGGTAGGTCACGTCACCAAAGACGGCAACATCGCTGGTCCCCGTGCTCTCGAACACCTAGTCGACGTTGTCTGCCACTTCGAAGGCGACCGTCAGACTGCCCTACGCTTCGTGCGCAGCCAGAAGAACCGCTTCGGCCCAACCGATGAAGTCGGATGTTTCGAGATGACCGGCGAAGGCATCGCCGAAGTACCAGACCCATCAGGTCTTTTCCTATCCCGACCTGAAACACCGGTCTCCGGAACTTGCGTGACCGTTGCCGTTGAAGGTCGCAGAGCACTAATCGCCGAGGTGCAGGCACTGGTCGTTAAGTCTTCCTCGCCAAACCCGAGACGCGTCACCAACGGAGTTGACTCATCGCGAGTCGCCATGCTTCTTGCCGTGCTTGAGCGTCGTGCGGGCCTACGCGTTGGTGAAATGGACGTATATGTTTCCACGGTCGGTGGCGTGAAGCTAACCGAACCTAGCGCCGACCTAGCAATCGCTCTGGCCATCGCCTCGGCAGTTCAAGACAAGCCGATTGCTCACAACCTAGCCGCCTTTGGCGAGATTAGTTTGGCCGGAGAGATTCGTAAGGTGAGTAACGCCAAGATGCGCTCCACCGAAGCAGCGAGACTCGGATTCTCAAGAACGGTTGATCAGTCGGTAACCTCGGTCAAGGCTGCACTCGCGCTAGCCCTCAACTGGTAATTACTGCAGCTGGAACTGTAGGTAGTTCTCCGAAAGCACGCCGTTCACCTCGGTACTCAGGGTGTATGAACCAGGCAGAGCGGTAACTTCACCCTCACCACAGGTTCCGGCACTGGAGTAAACCTTCTTCCACTCCCAAGGAGCCTGAGCCTTCTCTTCGCCAGGAGCCAGAGTCACAACTTCACTCTTGAGGCCGGTACGGTCACACTTCGAAGAAGTCCAGATGACCTCTTCACCACTCTTGAAGGTGAAGAAGGTCACAGCAGGACCGGCATCGAAAGTACAAGCAACCTTGCCCACGTTCTTTACCGAAACCCAAACCTGAGGGTTTACATCCGCTGCGAAGTCAGTCTGATCAGCTTCACCATCCCCGATGTGGGAGGTTACGGTGACTGCTCCAGGAGCACAAGCAGCACCGGCACTAGCAACCGGAGTTCCTTTAGGGCCGGTAGCGCAAGAAACAAGAGAGGTTACTAGCCAGATAATGAGGGCTAAAACAATGAGCGCCAAAGCACGGCGACGACGAACAATTTGTTCCCAAGTTGGTTGCTGATTCACCCGTCTAGGCTAAAACGCAAACACCCTAGAGCAGGGCAAGCATGCGGGTGTTGCCGAGGGTGTTTTCCTTGACGCGAGCCAGATCCAAGAACTCCGCCACGGCGTCATCATTCGAACGAATCATTTCGGCAAAGGTCTCTTCATCTACGGGCACATCCGAAATCTCGGCAAAGCCGTGACGCGAGAAGAAATCGGTCTCGAAGGTCAGACAGAACACACGCTTGATTCCATAGGTCTTGGCGCGATCCATCAAGGCAGAAACCACGAGATGGCCAACCCCCTGGCCTCGAACATCTTCGCGAACAATCACCGAACGAACTTCGGCAAGGTCTTCCCACATGATGTGTAGACCGCCGGCGCCAACAATCTCACCATCAGAATTGGTAACCACCAGGAACTCGGGCACACGCTCATACAACTGAACTAGCTCCAGTTTGAGCAGCTTGCGACCATCGCCTTCCATTGGCTTACGAAGCCCTGCGATAGCACGAACGTCCAGCGCGGTGGCTGGACGAACGTGGAAAGAGTTGTTGGTCACAACTAAATGCTAGCGGGAACGTTCAACTTGGTGTCGAAAACGAATTCGGTACCTAGAACGTCAACCACGATGTGGCTGGAGTTCGAGAGCTCTCCGCGCATGATCTTCTCAGACAGCTTGTCTTCGATTTCACGCTGCACTGCACGACGTAGCGGACGAGCACCAAGTGCAGGGTCATAACCAATCTTGATTAGCTGAAGCTTTGCGGCTTCGGTAACCTCGATGGTCATGTCGCGCTCTTCCAGTCGAGTGCCAAGCTTCTTGATGAACAGGTCAACAATCTGCTCCAACTCCTTCTGAGTGAGCTGTGGGAACACGATGGTCTCGTCAACACGGTTGAGGAACTCCGGCTTGAAGTTCTTCTTCAACTCTTCGTTGACCTTGCCCTTCATGCGCTCGTAGTCGTTTGCGTCGTCGCCTTCTAGAGCAAAGCCCATGGTTCCGCGAGCGATGTCGCGAGTACCGAGGTTCGTGGTCATGATGATCACGGTGTTCTTGAAGTCGACCATGCGACCCTGACCATCGGTCAAGCGTCCTTCTTCGAGAATCTGAAGTAGCGAGTTGAAGATGTCTGGGTGAGCCTTTTCGATCTCGTCGAATAGCACTACCGAGAATGGCTTGCGGCGAACCTTTTCGGTTAGCTGGCCACCCTCTTCGAATCCAACGAATCCTGGAGGAGCACCGAATAGACGGGAAACGGTGTGCTTCTCCGAGTACTCGCTCATGTCTAGCGAGATTAAAGCACCCTCGTCATCGAATAGGAATTCGGCTAGAGCCTTGGCCAACTCGGTCTTACCGACACCGGTAGGACCCGCGAAGATGAACGAACCGGATGGACGGTTTGGGTCTTTCAGACCAGCACGCTGGCGACGAACCGACTTGGAGATGGCCTTGATTGCTTCCTCCTGGCCGATAACGCGCTTGTGTAGTTCGTCTTCCATGAAGATGAGCTTGGCGCTCTCCTCCTCGGTCAACTTGAATACTGGAATACCGGTTACCTGCGAAAGGACCTCGGCGATTAGACCTTCGTCAACGGTACCCTCAGGAACCTTGTGGCCATCCTGGAACTGCTTCTGCAGACGCACACGCTCTCCGAGAAGATCCTTCTCTTCCTGGCGCTTGGCCTTGGCAACATCGAACTCTTCATTCTCGATTGCCTTTTCCTTGTCGGCACGAGCCGCAGCAATCTTCTCTTCAACTTCACGAAGCTCTGGAGGCGAAGACATCAGCGAAAGACGTAGACGTGAACCGGCCTCGTCGATTAGGTCGATTGCCTTGTCAGGTAGGAAGCGGTCAGTGATGTAGCGGTCGGCTAGCGAAGCCGCAGCAACCAGAGCGCCATCGGTGTAGGTCACCTTGTGGTGCGATTCGTACGCCTTGCGAATACCCTTCAGGATGTTGATGGCCATGGGGATCGAAGGCTCGGCAACGTTTACCGACTGGAAGCGGCGAGCAAGCGCAGCATCCTTCTCAAAGTACTTGCGGTATTCATCCAGAGTGGTAGCACCAATGGTCTGAAGTTCACCACGAGCCAAAAGTGGCTTCAAGATCGAAGCGGCGTCGATAGCACCTTCGGCAGCACCGGCACCGACCAGCGAGTGAATCTCATCGATGAAGGTGATGATGTCGCCGCGGGTGCGGATCTCCTTGGTCACCTTCTTTAGACGCTCTTCGAAATCACCACGGTAACGTGAACCAGCAATCAGCGCACCCATGTCTAGGGTGTAGAGCTGCTTGCCCTTTAGCGTTTCTGGAACATTGCCCGAGACGATTGCCAGAGCAAGGCCTTCAACAACCGCGGTCTTACCAACACCAGGCTCACCAATTAGAACAGGGTTGTTCTTCGAACGACGGGAAAGAATCTGCATCACGCGCTCGATCTCGCGCTCACGACCAACTACCGGGTCAAGCTTGCCATCGGCTGCCTGCTGGGTGAGGTTGGTGCCGAACTGGTCGAGGATCTGAGAACCCTTCTGTGGCGAGTTGTTCTCGCCGCCAACCTGTACCGACTCCTTGTTCTCAAAGCCAGAGAGCAGGGTTACTACCTGCTGGCGAACCTTGTTGGCATCTGCGCCAAGCTTGGTTAGCACCTGAGCGGCAACGCCTTCACCTTCACGGATTAGACCCAGTAGAAGGTGCTCGGTACCGATGTAGGAGTGTCCAAGCTGAAGTGCCTCACGAAGCGAAAGCTCGAGAACCTTCTTGGCGCGTGGGGTAAAAGGAATGTGTCCGGTTGGAGGAGTCTGGCCCTGGCCAATGATCTCCTGAACCTGCTCGCGAACCTGCTCAAGGCTAATGTTCAGTGCCTCAAGCGACTTAGCGGCAACGCCTTCACCCTCGTGGATTAGACCCAAAAGAAGGTGCTCAGTGCCGATGTAGTTGTGGTTCAGCATCTTTGCCTCTTCTTGGGCAAGGACGACTACGCGACGGGCTTTGTCAGTAAATTTCTCGAACATGTAATCAGGTTAGCGAGCCGACCTGACACAAAATAGGCTTGTTCGCCCTAAGCGTTAGCCCTTTTTTGGCTTTGCCTGAGCCTCGAGCTTGGCTCGTTCCTCGGCCTCAATCTTGGCGTAGACGTCGCGCTCTTTGGAGTCGGCGCGAAGGATTGAGCGCATGATGAACCAGAAGAGTAGACCGATGAAGACCGGTGGCACTAGGGAGCCGAGGATGTCTAGGAATGCGTCCATTACTTCACCAACGGGAACATGATGGTTTCGCGGATGCCGAGGCCGGTGAGGCTCATGAGCAGGCGGTCGATGCCCATTCCCATACCGCCCGAAGGTGGCATGCCGAATTCGAGAGCCTTTAGGAAGTCTTCGTCTAACTTCATGGCTTCAGGGTCGCCGGCTGCTGCCAGGGTTACCTGCTCGATGAAACGTGCTCGCTGGATGACTGGGTCAACTAGCTCGGAGTAGCCGGTGGCCTGCTCGTAGCCGCGGATGTAGAGGTCCCACTTCTCAACGACGCCAGGCTTTGAGCGGTGGTCACGGGTCAGTGGTGAGGTGTCAACCGGGAAGTCGATTACGAATGTTGGCTTCTGAAGGTCGCCCTTTACGAAGTGCTCCCAAAGCTCTTCAACATACTTGCCGTGAAGCGGGTGGTCGATTTCGATCTCTACCTTTTCGGCAAGCTTCTTCAGCTTCTCGATCGGGGTTTCCGGGGTGATCTCTTCACCGGCAGCCGCGGAAAGACTTTCGAACATCGAGATGCGGTCCCAGTTACCTGATAGGTCGTTGATAGTTCCGTCATCAAGGGTGACCTCGTGGGTGCCGAAGACGTCCATGGCTGCGTTCTGGATCAGCTTCTGGGTTAGGTCGGCAATCGAGTTGTAGTCGCCGTAAGCCTGGTAGGCCTCGAGCATTGCAAACTCTGGGGAGTGGGTGCGGTCGGCGCCTTCGTTGCGGAAGTTGCGGTTGATTTCGTAGACGCGGTCAATGCCGCCAACCACTGCGCGCTTGAGGAATAACTCAGGAGCGATTCTCAGGAAGAGCTCGGTGTCGAATGCGTTCGAGTGGGTCTTGAACGGACGAGCCGAGGCTCCACCGTGGATGGTCTGGAGCATCGGGGTCTCAACCTCGATGTAGTTGTCTTCGGTGAAGGTCTTGCGAAGGCTCTGCATTACTGCCGAGCGGGTCTTCACAACATCTCGAGCGCGGTCGCGAACGATTAGGTCGATGTAGCGGTGACGAACGCGGAACTCTTCACCAAGTTCGTTGTGAAGGTTAGGTAGTGGGCGGATGGTCTTTGCGGCCATCTTCCAACTGGTGACCATGATGCTGAGCTCGCCACGCTTCGAGGTGATTACTTCACCCTCAACAAATAGGTGGTCGCCTAGGTCAACCAGTTCCTTGTAGTTCTCAAGCTGCTCTTCGCCAACCTTGTCTAGGCTGAGCATGGCCTGGATTCGCTCGCCAGAGCCCGCCTGAAGGCTGGCAAAGCAGAGCTTTCCGGTGTTGCGCTGGAACATTACGCGGCCAGCAATTCCTACGGTTTCGCCGGTTGCGGTGTCGATCTCTAGGTTTGGGTACTTGGCACGCACGGCGTCGATTGTCGTGGTGATTGGCAGGCTGACCGGGTAGGCGTCGTTTAGCTCATTGAGCTTGTCGCGCTTGGCAAGGCGAACCTCAATCTGCTCGGGAAGGTCAACTTCCTGTTCAGGTGTGGTGTCTTGCGCGTCGGTCATTTGTGGCCGCTCCTACAGTTCTACGTTCATGGTGTCGATCAGTCGAACTTCGCCCACCTTGACGGCCACGATGATTTTCGCTGCGCCTCGGAAGGAGTTGTCTACCGGTCGGAAGATTTGCGGATTAATTACCGCTAGGTATTCAAGTTTAGTCTTGCCCGTGGCTTCGATGGCCTGTGATTGGTCGGCGATGGCAACGCTTAGGTTCTTGTGGTTTTCGAGGTCGGTCTTGAGGTGAATCAGGTTTTGGTAAAGGCGCTCGGCTTCTGCTCGCTGGTCTTCGGTGAGGTAGCGGTTGCGACTGCTCATGGCCAGCCCGCTGGCTTCGCGCAGGGTAGGGCCTTCGATAAAGGTGGTGTTTGGAAATCTTGCGCCGATTAGCTTTCTGACCAGAAAAACCTGCTGGGCATCTTTTTCACCAAAGACCACGACGTCTGGGCGGACGATTTCCATGAGGCGGTTTACAACCGTGAGCATGCCATCGAAGTGACCAGGACGGCTGGCGCCTTCGAATGTGGAGCCGACTACGCCCGCGCGCTGGGTGATCTCTTTACCGTTCGGGTAGATATCTTCGATGTCTGGGGCGTAGAGGAAGTCGACGTTGTGCTGCTCGAGCAACGCTTGGTCACTTGGCAGCGTGCGCGGGTATTTGTCGAAGTCTTCGCCAGGTGAGAACTGGAGCGGGTTTACGAAGACGCTCACCACGGTTAAGTCTGCATTTGCCTTGGCCAGTTCCACGAGTGAGAGATGGCCTTCGTGAAGTGCCCCCATGGTTGGTACGAAGCCAACGGTGTTGCCGGATTCTTGCAATTCCTCTAGGGCAGCGCTTAGTTCTTTGGCGCTGTGGATTAGCTTCACTCGAAGCCTCCGATGGCGTCCTCGGGATCCAGTGGCTGGTGGCCGTCGGCTAGGGCGCGGTCGATCGAGGAACGAATCACGGGTCCGATGATGGCTCGAGCGTTCTCCACACCAGCATCTTCGAGTAGACCGATGGCTTGGCTGGTTACCAGGGCCGAGAAGTCGAGGGCAACCGTGATTGCCTCGGCATAGGCGGCTCTGGCTTCTTCAGAGATGACGACCGGTTCGCCACCAAGTTCGATGGCTAGAGCCTGAGCGATTGGAAGGGCGATGTTAGGGGCGGAAACGGCGATGCGTGAATCGTGGAGCCTGACGAGGTCGATGCTGGTTCCGGTGAAACGCATGGCCGGGTGAATGGCTAGCGGAATGGCACCTAGCTTGGCCGCTTCCTCGAAGGCCGAGTATCCGTATTCGGCGCAGGAGTGTGCTACCAGTTGGCCGGGTTTGATCTGGCCGGTTTGAAGATAGGTTTCGATTCGAAGCGGTAGTTCGTCCTTGTCGAGACAGAAGAAAAGCAGGTCGGCGTCGTTGTCGTTCTGGGGAATGTGCTGGGCTGCGGCGAGCGCTAGGCGCATCGATTCGGCAACAGGGCTATCGCCGATCACGTTGAACGTGAGTCGGTTTGGCTTCACGCGGTTTCTCCGTCGCGGTCTGGTGGAATGCGGAAGAGGTTCTCAACAACCACACCGACGGTCGCCATTATCACCGAGCCGGTAACACCAAGGATTGCGAGGGTGATGCCCTCTGCTCCAACCTCGACCACGCGATAGACGATGAGCGCGATGTGCCAGCCGGCAAAGATGCTGCCGGTGAGCGAGAGCGACTTTGCTAGGGAGAGGGTGCGGATGGCGTAGCGGGAGTCAACCAGAGCTGGGCGCTTGCCCTTGTCGTCCATGAACTTCTTGAGTGCCGCACGGTAACGGATGATTGGGATGGCCATCAGACCTAGGACGACCGCGGCGACCGGCTGAATGATCAGCATGCTCAGATCGGCGTTCGGAGTTGGCATACCGTTTCCAGAAATCTGCTGAATGATGAAGTAACCGGCTAGTGCGGTGATTGCCAGAGCGGCAATGAGGTTAGAGATTCTGGTCTGCTTCATTTGAGGAGCCAAACCTCTGACTGCAGTTCTTCGGCGAGGGCAGCCACCGAGCCGTGGCCTAGCAGCCTAGCTTCTGGGTCCATCTGAGCCCAAGGAACCATTACGAAGGCGCGGCTGTGAGCACGTGGGTGAGGCAGGGTTAAACGCTTACCCTCTTTGATCTCGGAGCCGTAGGTGATGATGTCGATATCGAGAGTGCGTGAACCCCAGCGCTCCAGCCGCACACGGCCGTGTTCGGCTTCGATGCGGTTCAGTTCGTCTAGTAACTTGCCCGGTTTTAGTTCGGTATCGATTTCGATGACGCCGTTTAGGTAGCGTGGCGCCGATTCGTCGATGCCTTCTTCGGTTGCGGCGAAGCTCTCGTAGAGTTCCGATTTGCGCAAGACCGTTACGCCGTCGATGTCGTTGATGCTATTAATCGCCGATTTGATGGTGGCCTTGCGGTCCCCCAAATTACCGCCGAGAGCCAGAATGGCTCGTTCACTCATGCTTGCCCTTGAGCGTTACCGAGACGTCTTCGAAGTCGTAAGGGATTGGCGCGTTCGGCTTGTGAACTGTCACCTTGGCTTTTTTGATTAGACCCGAGAGTGAGCCGCCACCGAAGTTCAGGGTGAGGTCTAGCAGACGCTGGGCCAGGGTCTCAATCAGGTCTACCGGCTGGTTCTTCGCGGCTTCAACCAGGGCCTTGGCCAGGTCTCCGTAGTGAACGGTGTGGTTTAGGTCGTCTGTCATAGTCGACTTTCCAGCCACCCAAACGGTTACGTCGATGTAGAAGTCTTGACCGTTCTGTCTCTCAAAATCGAATACACCGTGGTGTGCGTAAACACGCAGGCCCTTGATTTTGATTTTGTGCGACATGCTTCAATTCTGCCGTAACTGCAGGGCTTTCACATTGTGAACTCGGATTCCCCAGATGCTGTATTTCTGGGTGAGTTCGTTCATGAGCTTAGCGGTCGCTCGGTCTCGAGCGTCCACGGTGTCTGGTTCAGTGAGCCTCGCGGCGATGAAGCGCTTGCGCGAGGCACCGATCAGGATCGGGAAGCCAAGTTTTTCTAGTTCTTGTAATTCATCCAGCAGCTGCCAGTTTTGGTCGGCGTCCTTGGCAAAACCGAGGCCCGGGTCGATGATGATGTTCGTTGTGGAGACACCTGCGTTCTGAGCCTTTTGGATTTGCTCATGGAGTTCCTCGGCTACGTTTTTGCCGATGCTCTGGTACTGGTTCAGCGAATCCATCTGATCGCTGTGACCACGCCAGTGGGAGATGATGATTGGCTTATCCGTTTCCGCAGCGACCTCAAAGATGCCTTCGTCGTTCTTGCCGCCTGAGACGTCGTTGATGATTGTGGCACCGGCGGCGATGGCAGCTCTCGCGGTTTCCGCGTTCATGGTGTCGATGCTGATTTCCACACCGAGAGGCTTGATCGCTTCGATTACCGGGACGACGCGGGCGATTTCTTGTTCAATGGAGACTCTGGCAGCGCCTGGCCTTGTAGATTCACCACCGACGTCGAGGATGGTTGCGCCATCAGCTACTAGTTGTTTGGCTTGCGCGAGTGCGGCTTCTGGCTTCAGAAAGAGTCCGCCGTCGCTGAATGAGTCTGGAGTGATGTTGAGAACCCCCATCACCTGCAGGGTCATTTGCTGATTAGTCCCATGACTTCGGCGCGAGCGGCGGATTCCGAGTAGCAACCTCGGGCGGCCATCGTTACGGTGTTGGCTTCAGGCTGACGTGCGCCGCGAGAGACCACGCAGTGGTGTCTGGCTTCGATGACAACCACGACGCCCTTGGTGTCTAACCCAGCCTCGAGAGCATCGGCGATTTGGGCGGTCAAGTTTTCCTGCAGCTGTGGACGAGCGCCAAGGAGTTCAACCAATTTTGGTAAACGGCCGAGACCAATCACGCGGTCGCTCGGTAGGTAGGCGATGTGGGCAACCCCGGTGAACGGAAGCAGGTGGTGTTCGCAGATCGAAACGAACTCGATGTCCTTGAGGATCACCATTTCGTTGTGCTCGGCTGGGAAGGTTTCTGCCAGAACCTCTAGAGGGTCGGCGTCGATTCCCTTGAAGAATTCCTTGTAGGCCTCGGCAACCTTTTCAGGGGTCGCCTTTAGTTCGTCGCGATACGGGTCTTCTCCGATAGCCGAAATAAGTTCGACTACCGCGCGCTTCACCCGCTCGCTATCGAACACTACTTGGCCTTCGCAGCCTTCTTCTTAGGAATCGCAATCGGAGCGATCTTCGAAACCGGACGGGTCTTCTTCGATAGCCACTGGGCACGCTTTGGAAGCTTTTTCACGGCCTTGAAGATCTTGGCGATTTCGTCCTGGTTTAGGGTTTCGCGTTCCATCAAAGCCTTGGCAGTTGCGTCCAGAACCTTGCGGTTCAGAGTCAGAGCCTTGTAGGCCTCGTCCTGAGCGGCATCGAGAATCGCACGGATCTCGGCGTCGATTACCTGAGCGGTGGCCTCCGAGTACTCCTTGGCCTGAGCCATGTCGCGACCGATAAACACCTCGCCACCGTTTGCGAAACTTACCGAACCTAGGGTCGATGAGAATCCGTACTGGGTGACCATCGAGCGGGCGATGTTGGTGGCCTTCTCGAAGTCGTTCGACGCTCCGGTGGTTGGGTCGTGGAACACGATTTCTTCGGCAACGCGGCCACCCATTGCATAGGCAATCTGGTCTAGCAGCTGGTTACGGGAGACCGAGTAGCGGTCTTCTAGAGGTAAAACCATGGTGTAACCGAGGGCACGTCCGCGAGGAAGAATGGTGATCTTCGAAACCGGGTCGGAGTGGTTGAGCGATGCCGCAACCAATGCGTGACCGGCCTCGTGGTAAGCGGTGTTGAGGCGCTCCTTCTCCTGCATCACACGAGTCTTCTTCTGTGGACCACCGATGACTCGGTCGATCGATTCGTCCATGATTTCCATGGTGATCTTCTTCTGACCGAGACGTGCGGTGAGTAGGGCCGCCTCGTTTAGAACGTTGGCTAGGTCGGCGCCTGTGAAGCCTGGGGTGCGGCGCGCAACGATCGCTAGGTCTACGCTCTCGTCGATTGGCTTGCCGGTGGCGTGAACCCTCAGGATCTGTTCACGACCGATCAGGTCTGGAGCACCAACGCCAATCTGGCGGTCGAAGCGACCAGGGCGAAGTAGCGCAGGGTCAAGAACGTCAGGGCGGTTGGTCGCTGCAATCAGAATGATGTTGGTGTTCTCTTCGAAACCATCCATCTCAACCAAAAGCTGGTTCAGGGTCTGCTCGCGCTCGTCGTTTCCGCCACCGATTCCGGCGCCGCGGTGACGACCGACGGCATCGATTTCGTCCACGAAGATGATCGCAGGAGCGCTCTGCTTGGCCTGGGTGAATAGGTCGCGTACGCGGGACGCACCCACACCAACGAACATTTCAACGAAGTCCGAACCCGAGATGCTGAAGAACGGAACTCCAGCTTCGCCGGCAACCGCCTTAGCGATTAGGGTCTTACCGGTTCCCGGAGGGCCGTAAAGCAATACACCGCGAGGAATCTTGGCACCGAGGGCCTGGAACTTCTTTGGCTCTTTGAGGAACTCCTTGATTTCCTGAAGCTCTTCGATGGCTTCGTCGGCACCGGCAACGTTCGCGAAGGTGACCTTGGTGTTCTCCTTATTGAACTGCTTGGCGCGTGACTTACCGAAGTTCATGGCACGGTTGTTGCTGCCGCCGATTCCAGTCATCATGAAGTAGAAGATTGCACCAATCAGCAGAATCGGGAAGATGCTGCCGAGCAGGCTCATGTACCAAGGGGTCGATTCGATCTCGTCGTTGTAGCCGTCGGTGATTCTGGCCTTGTCGATTGCATCCATGACGATGCCGGAGCGAGCGTAGACGAAGTGGAACTGCACGTGCTTGCTGCCGGTCTTAAAGTCTTCGCTGGAAAGCTCAATGTCCACGCGCTGCGAGCCGTCGTAAACCTTGACGCTCTTGGCTTTGCCGTCCTTGATTAACTGCAGACCGTAGCTGGTGTCAACCGACTTGTAGGTGACACCGGACTGACCGCCGAGCTGTAATCCGAAGAATACGGCGAAACCGGCGAGCGCAATCCAAAGAATCGGACCACGAAGGAATTTCTTCATTTTGTCTGACAAAGAGTTAGGCCTCTCCCTAAGTTGTGTTTCAAGGGGAATAACACAAGGCTACCCGCCTATCTTCCCCAATTAGATAGTTGTTCGCCGAGGGCGAGAATTGGCTACGAGTAAACCTTCGGCGCCAAAATCGCTACACCCTTGAGGGTGCGGTAACGCTCGGCATAGTCAAGCCCGTAACCAACTACGAACTCGTTAGGAATATCGAAGCCAACGCTAAGCACTTCAACCTCAACCTTGGCTGCGGCCGGCTTGCGAAGCAGGGCTGCGATTTCCACCGAAGCGGCACCTCGAGCCTTTAGGTTACCGACTAGCCATGACAAGGTGAGGCCAGAGTCGATGATGTCTTCAACGATTAGTACGTGACGGCCGAGGACGTCGGCGTCTAGGTCTTTGAGAATTCGCACCACACCGGACGACTGCGTGCCGGAACCGTATGACGAAACCGCCATCCAGTCCATGGTCACCGGGATCTGCATGGCACGGCTGAGGTCGGCCATGAACATGACGGCACCTTTTAGTACACCAACCAGCAGAACATCGCGGCCCGCATACTTGGCATCTAGTTCGGCTGCCATCTCGGCAACTCTGGCGTCAATCTGGTCTCCGGTAACGAGTACCGAGGTGAGGTCGTCGGCGACTTTTTCTAGATCCACTTAGCAAGCTCCAGGTTTTAGGTTTTTTGTGCTGTTGAACGAAATAATTTCGCCCGTGCGTTCTACTCTAACGCCTGGCAGGGTGAGCGGTTTCTGTCCGTGCCAATCCGTTAGCAGTCGATCGATTTCTAGGACGTGGCTTCGATGCAGGTGTGCCTGGAAGACAGCACCAGCCATTCGATAGACGCGGAATCGGATCGCGGGTTGGAAGGCGGAGAGAGTTGCCACTGTTGCCTGCAAGGAGCGCGGGGTGGTTTTGAATACCTGCGCGTAGGCGCTTTCCGCAAGTTGGTCTAAGACTTCGGCGTCTTCGCGCAGTTGATCGGCGGTGCGGCTTAGGGCCTCAACGATGCCGGGGCCGAGTTCCTCTTCCATCAATGGCAACAGGTTTTTACGCACGCGCACGCGAGTGAACTGCTCATCTTGATTGTGTGGGTCGTTCCAATACTTGATGCCGGCATCGTCGCAGGCGGCAACAGTGGTTTCTCTGGCAACAGAAAGCAGTGGGCGCAAGTAGCGGCCAGTCAACTCGGCCATGCCACTAAGGCTGCGAGCGCCGGAGCCTCGAGCCAGCCCGAGCAGTACCGATTCCGCCTGGTCATTTTTGTTATGGGCAAGCAGGACGTAACGGGCATCTAGTTCGGCGGCCACTTCGTCGATGGCTTCGTAGCGTGCCGATCGGGCTGCGGCCTCTGGGCCACCCTCTTCACCAACGGCCACCGACACAACTCGAACTGGGTCAAACCCAATTGAGGTTAGGGCGTCGGCGGTTTCGGCGGCAACCGTCTTGGTAATTTCCTGAAGCCCATGCTCCACGATCACCGCGCCGATTCGTAGCCCCAGCTTCGGGCCTTCGAACGCGAGTGCATTTGCCAGAGCCATCGAATCCGGCCCGCCGGAGCAGGCAACCAAAACCGAGTCGCCACTTGCCACCGCGTGGCGCACCAAAGCCTCGCGCGTGAATCTGCGCAAATCGGCAACCGCCGGAGTGAGCCTTGGACGTGTCGACACTTTCGCTCTTTCGATAGACTTCTGCCATCAAGCCTATTTAGGAGAATCATGGGTTACGAAGTAGTTATCGAAATTCCTCGCGGCAGCCGCAACAAGTATGAGGTCGACCACGAGACCGGTCGCGTGCACCTGGACCGCGTTTTGTTCACCCCATTTGTTTACCCGGTTGACTACGGCTACTTCGACAAGACCCTTGGTGGCGACGGCGACCCGCTAGACGCACTGGTTCTGCTTGAATTCCCTGTTTTCCCTGGCGTCGTTGTAGACGTTCGTCCGGTTGCTGTTCTTCCTATGGAAGATGACGGCGGCATTGACGAGAAGCTAGTTTGTGTTCCTACCAAGGACCCTCGCTGGGCTCACATCCAGGACCTAGCCGACCTACCGGCTCAGACCAAGAACGAGATCGAGCACTTCTTCACCCACTACAAGGACCTAGAGCCAGGCAAGTGGGTAAAGGTTGGTCAGTGGGCTGGCAAGGATGCCGCCGAGAAGCTAATCAAGGAAGCTCAGGAACGCTACGTTCACTAAGCGCTAGGGCGCGCTGCGTAAGGGAATAGTTCTCCCCAACGCATCGGTACTTCACGAACATACGCACCAGGACGAGGTGCTTCGATCATCTTGCCGTTTCCGCTGTAGATTGCGATGTGGTACTTGTCGCCGTCGAATGCTCCAGAGCGGGAGTAGAAAATCAAGTCGCCAGGCTGGCGGTCCTTCATGGGGACCAGCTGCTTCTTCTGCGCGGCCATTCTGAACTGGGCCACTACCGAGTGCCAGCTGATGTAAATCCCGGCGGCCTTCTGGTAAGTGGTCATGGTTAGACCGGAGCAGTCCCAGTAGGTCATGCCCGCGGCACCGAAAACATACTTTTCACCAATTTGGGCGCGCGCAAAAGCCAAGACCTTGCTCACAACTGCAGGGTCAGCGTCATCGACCTGATACAACGATGGTGCTGTAAGCACGCTTCCAGAACTTCCAGCGTTCTGTCTAGCTTCGGCCGCGATACCTTCGGCACGGCGACGCTCAAGATCGGCGCTGGTGCGCTGCAGAGTAGCCAACTGCTTATAGAACGTGGTTTGCAATTCCTTATTTGCTGCAACCTTGGTAGCCAGAGCGGTGGCGACGTTGGCGGCTTCTTGGTAGGCAGCCTTGGCAACCTTGGTCTTGGCAGCCTGATCAACTTTGGCAACGTTCAATTGGTCGGTAACCGACTGCGCGTACCGCTGGAGCTCAACAGCCTTGCGGTAGGTGGTGTCGTTTTGCTTGGCAAGGCGGTCGTTGGCGCCCAGCTTGTAGAGCAGGTTGTCAGCCTGACCAGCGCCAAGCATCAGCGAGACACCGTTACCGGCGGCTCCGCCCCGATACATCTGAGATGCAATTTGAGCTAGGCGTCCCTTGGCTTGGTTCGCTTGAGCGTTCGCGGTGTCGGCCTGACCCTGAAGCACAGCCACGCGATCTGAGATCACCTTGAGGGCTTGCTTGGCTTGGTTGTATTTTTCGCCGAGTACCAGGGCCTGGTCTGAAAGCTTGTCTTCTTCTTTCATCTGGTCGGCGAGAATCTTGTTGAATCTGGCAATCAACGCCTTCTTTTTCGAGACGTTGTTTTTGGCCGCTTGAACCTCGGCCCAGGTTGGATAGCTTGGTACCGCCCAGCTGGCTGGCACCAGATTAACCCCGACGCTGAGGGTAGCGGTGAGTACAAAAACCCCCACGGCGCGGGCAATCAGCGTGCTTTTCTTCACCAATCAAAACTAACATCGACGCTTTTGTTAGCACCTTAGGGTTGGCTGTGAATCTGTGGGGTTGCGAAGAGACAAAAACCTAAGGTATTGTTGACCACTGGTGCTAAGCAGTATCAAACTTTGCCGGCCCCATCGTTTAGAGGCCTAGGACACCGCCCTTTCACGGCGGCAGCACGGGTTCGAATCCCGTTGGGGTCACCACAAAGTTTGAAACTACGAAGCAACACATCTGGTCCTGTAGCGCAGTTGGTTAGCGCGCCGCCCTGTCACGGCGGAGGTCGCGGGTTCAAGTCCCGTCAGGATCGCTGAGAAGTCGAAAGACTTTTCTAGGCTCTGTAGCTCAGTTGGTAGAGCGAACGACTGAAAATCGTTAGGTCCGCGGATCGATGCCGCGCGGAGCCACTCAAAAATCCCGAATCTCACGCTCGGGATTTTTGTTGTTTTAGGAGTAGTCGATGTTGACCATCTTTTTAGGTTTCAGTGCTTCAGTGGTCTACGGCTTTGCCGATTTCTTTGGTGGCTTAGCCACCCGCAAAATCAACGCGATGATGGTGACCCTGGTTTCGGGGTTGAGCGGTCTTGCCTTTCTACTTGTAATTTCCCCTTGGCTCGGTCTAAAGCTGGAATCCGAAAGCATTTTCTGGGGAATCATGGCCGGGTTGTTCGCGGCCGTCGCCGTCACCGCTCTATACGCGTCTCTAGCCATCGGTCCGATCGCCATTCTTTCGCCGCTTGGCGCAATCGTCTCGGCGCTGGTACCGATGGGATTCGGTTTGTTCTTCAAGGGTGAGAGCTTCACAACGGCCGGCACCTTGGCGCTAATTGGAATCGTGGTCGCGGTGGGTTTGGTCGGGTTCGTGCCTGGCTCCGATGTTCGATTACCATCACTCAAAGGTCTGGCGTTTGGTTTGATCGCCGGTACCTCAATCGGTGGAATCCTAATCTGCATCGCACAGGCACCAGCTGACTCAGGGCTAACTCCGATCGTTTTCCTACGTGGATCGAGTGCCGTGGTCATGGCCATCATCATCGGAATCGGCTTGTTGATTGGCCGCGGGGCCAAGAGTCCGGAAGCCACTTCAAGAGGATGGCAGGCTGCGATTTGGGCGGGTGTTTTGGACGCCACTGCGAACGCTCTGTTTTTGACTGCTATGCGTTTCGGGGAGCTAACCATCGTTGCGGTGCTGACCGCGCTCTACCCGTTGGGAACCATCATTCTGGCTCGATTGATTTTGAAAGAAAAGGTGGCGAAAGTGCAACTGGCGGGAGTGCTGCTTGCACTTTCGTGCAGCGCACTCCTCGCCAGTGGAATTTAGTTAGGGCTTACTTGCCGCAGTTGCAACCGCCGCAGTTGCAGCCATCCTGGAACTTGATCATTTAGCGCCTCCTTCCATCTATTGCTTCTACTTTGAGCATACGCCTGCCAGTTAGACTCGCAAGTAGTTTCTCTACAGGCGAAAAGGTACAAAATGGCCGCAGTGCGCAATCGTTGGATTGGTCTAGTTTTCATCTCGATGGGTATCTCGCTGGTCATCATCGATGGCACCATCGTCAACACCATCTTCCCAACCGTCATCGAGGCACTAAACCTCACTTCCACCCAGGTGCAGTGGGTTCAGGAAAGCTACGTCTTGGTCTTTGCATCCCTGCTACTGGTGTGGGGTTCGCTAGCCGACCGCTTCGGTCGAAAGCGTGTACTGGTCATCGGTATCGCCATCTTCGTGCTCAGCTCGGTTTGGGCTGGTTACTCAACGGACGCAACAACGATGATTGCCGCCCGTGTGCTTCAAGGTGTCGGTGGTTCGATGGTGCTACCAACCACGCTCTCGCTGGTGAACGCAAACTTCCAGGGCAAGGAACGCGGAATCGCATTCGCGGTCTGGGGCGCAACCATCGGCGGCATGGTCGCGCTTGGCCCGGTACTCGGTGGTTGGTTCGCCACCTCATTCGGCGAGGACGGATGGCGCCTTGCCTTCAACATCAACGCACCAATCGGTTTGATTGTGATCGCCGGATTGCTTTACTGGGTTGCCGAATCGAAGCAGGCTCAGCGCGAAGGCGGCCTAGACATCGTCGGCGCCTTTATCTCTGTAGTCATGTTCCTTACCCTGGTCTTCGGTCTAATCGAGGGTCGCGTTTACGGTTGGTGGGAGCAGACTTCAACCCAGTTCCAGTTGGGCGACTTCGTTTGGCCAGCTGACAGCATCTCGGTGATTCCGGTTTCACTAGGAATCTCGCTGGTTGCTTTTGTGGTCTTTTACTTTTGGGAGCGAGCCCGCGACAAGGCACACAAGAACGTGCTTCTGGACCTAAGCCTCTTCCACATCAGCTCATTCCGTAATGGCTCCATTGCGGCCCTCATCATCTCAATGGGTGAATTCGGAGTGCTCTTCGCAATTCCGCTTTGGTTACAGAACGTGCTTGGCATGTCTCCAATTGACTCCGGCTTGGTTCTGCTCTGGCTAGCCGGCGGTTCGTTCTTCGCCTCCGGTTTGGCCGGTGGCTTGAGTGGCAAGCTGCCAGCCGCACTAGTGGTTCGCATCGGCGTGCTACTAGAGGTTTTGGCTGTTGCAGGCATCGCACTTTTCGCCGATGTTGAAACTGGTTGGGTTTCGATTGCTCCGAGTCTTTTCGTCTACGGTCTGGGTATTGGTTTAGCGACTGCTCAGCTAACCGGCGTAATCATGGTCGACGTTCCATTCGAGAAGTCAGGGCAAGGCTCGGGAACCCAGAGCACTGCTCGCCAGGTTGGTTCGGCTCTTGGCATCGCGGTTCTAGGAACCATGCTGTTCACCGGAACTCAGCTTTCGATCGAGTCGAAGCTCGCTGACCTAAATGTTGATTCTGATAAAGCGACTTCTATTGCTCAGGGTGTTGTTGATAGCGCTGGCTCTGCGATCCCAGTTCTAAAAGACATCCTCGTCGCTCAGCAAACTCCTGCTTCTGTAGCAGACGACATCGTCGAAGCGGCAGGTGCTGGTTTCACCGAGGGTACGAAATCGGCAGCGTGGGCAGCTGGAGCGTTCCTCGGACTCGGATTCCTTTCCACATTCCGCCTCGGCAAGCGAAAGGACAAAGGAGTAAAGTAATCCTTTGTGAGCGAACCTAGAGAGAAACGCACCAAACGCCTAATTATTGGCAAGAAGCTTTCTAACCGGAAGCTAGAAGGTGAACTCCTTCCAAAGACGATTGCCCTACCGATCTTCTCGAGCGACCCGTTATCGTCGGTAGCCTATGGTCCCCAGGAACTTTTGATGATCCTGACTCTGGGCGCTGTTGGTGGGGTCTCCACACTGGTGTTCACCCCGCTAATCGCTTCGTTTGTGGTCATGCTTTTGACCATCATCATCCTCAGTTACCGCAAGGTAATCAAGGCCTATCCTTCAGGTGGTGGCGACTATGAGGTAGCACAGACCAACCTCGGCGAGAAGTCGGCACTGATCGTGGCGAGCGCACTCCTCATCGACTACGTGATGACCGTTGCGGTATCAATTGCCTCTGGAACAGACAACCTGATTTCCGCATTCCCTGAACTAGCTCCCTACCGCATTGAAATTGCCGCTGGATTCATCATCTTTTTGATGGCAATCAACCTTCGCGGAGTTCGTGAATCTGGCTTCGCCTTCGCCGTACCGACCTACCTGTTCATTGCCAGCGTCTTGACCATGTTCGGTACCGGGCTCTATCGAATGTTCGTCCTTGGCGAGGAACTCTCTGCTCCGTCGAAACTCTATGACGTCTATGTTGAACAGCCACTAGTCTCTGGTTCGCTGCTTCTCATCTTCCTCTTACTTCGTTCCTTTGCGTCTGGTTCGGCGGCGCTTACCGGTGTTGAGGCGATTGCGAACGGTGTTCCTGCATTCCGCCAGCCAAAAGTGAAAAACGCTCAAATCACCATGACCTGGATGGGTATCACAGCGATCACCATGTTCATCGGAATCGTCTTCTTCGGGCTGGCAACGGGTGTCCAGTACATCGAAGATCCCGAACTTCAGTTGCACGGTATGGACCTCGAGATTTTCAATATGCAACCACAGCAGTCGGTAATCGCTCAGCTTGGTGTGGCGATATTCGGCAATGGATCGATCATGTTCTACGTGTTGCAGGCAGCGACCGCTGCCATCTTGCTCCTTGCGGCCAACACCGCGTTCAACGGTTTCCCTCTGCTGTCTTCGGTCCTAGCCAAAGACAAGTACGCACCAAAGGCGCTGCTCACCCGTGGTGACCGTTTGGTCTATTCAAACGGCATGCTCTCACTAACTGCGGCCGCACTCATCATGGTTCTGCTGTTCGAGGCAGACGTTACCCGTCTAATTCAGCTCTACGTTCTTGGTGTATTCACCTCGTTCACGGTTGGCCAGATCGGTATGCTCCGTCACTGGAAGCGCGGTTTGAAAGACGGTTCGATCAACAAGCGCGAAGCAACCAGCGGACGCATCATCAACGGAATCGGTGCAACTCTGACCGGTATCGTCCTCGTGATCGTTACCGTTACCAAGTTCCTCGAAGGTGCCTGGTTGGTTTTCGTTATCGCCATCCCACTGTTCTGGGTGATGTACCAGACCAAGCGTTACTACACGACCATCGAGCACGAAATCGCGCTAGACCCGCACACCAAGTTCGGCAGCAAGGGTGACTACGCGGTGGTGCTGATGGACAAATTGAACAAGCCTCAGTTGAAAGCCCTGGACTACGCCCTTTCGAGTAAGCATGACCGCCTAGACGTATTGCACATTGCGGTTGATCCTGAGCGGTCGGAACAGTTCCAAAAAGAGTGGAAAGACTACGGAATCAAGGTTCCGCTAAAGATCATCGACTCGCCGTTCCGCGAGTTCAGTGCTCCGCTGATTGAATACCTTGAGGGTCACCGAGCCAGATACGGCCGCGAGCGCATCGCCGTCTATCTTCCGAAGTACATCGTTGGTCACTGGTGGGAAGCCATCTTCCACAACCACCGCGCCAACCGTCTACGCACTCGCCTGCTCTACGTTCGCGGCGTGATGGTCACCCTGGTTCCTTGGCGTCTAGAGTCTGCCGAAGAATTCAACCCGTTCTTGCGCAAGCCGCTGCCAGGTGATGCTCGCCGTGGTGAAATAGTTCGCCCGCTAGAGCGAGCTCACCACAACCGCAAACGTGGACGCAACGCCGTCTACAAGGTGACCGCGGACGACACCGACGACATGGAGTAACCCTGTCTAACTGGAAACTGACCGGTCTGGTCTTTGCGGGAGGCGCACTGGGTAGTGCTGCCAGATACTTCCTGTCGGTTGACTTTCACCAGTCGGTCTGGCTTTGGATCATCAACCTACTCGGAGCCCTGCTGCTCGGGTACGTTCAGGTGAATCGCGCCTTCTCCTCCAAGGCATCGCAGAGTTTCTGGGCTACCGGATTCGCCGGCGGCTTCACTACCCTGAGCGGTCTCATCACCTTTGAGTCTTTCGGCGGCGACAACACCTTCATCTACCTAGCAGCTCAGGTGGCAATCGGCGTCGTGGTCTTCTGGCTAGGGCGAATCCTGGGAGGTGAGCGTCCGTGGTCGAACTCTTAGTGGTTGCTTTCTTCGGTGGAATCGGTGCTGTGCTTCGTGGATGGCTCGGTAATTTCAAGGGTTACCTGCCTTGGGGAATCCTGATTGCCAATACTGTGGCTAGTGCGGTTGCCGGCTGGGCAATTTTGGCTGACCAGCGCCTCGACCTCGTCCTGGTTGCAGGTCTTGCTGGAGGCCTCTCAACGTTCTCCACCTTCGTGGGTCAAACCTGGCAGCTCATGATTGAAGAGCGCCGGCTAGCGGCATTCCTGAACATTGGGCTGAACCTAGTCTTGCCGTTCACAGCCATTGCCATAATCACCCTTTGTCTGTAACCCTTGATAAACTAGCCGCTAGGTTTTAATTCCCGATATTTCAGTAAGGGGGCTCGCCATGGGGCGTGGCCGTCAAAAAGCGAAGCACACTAAAGTAGCTCGCGAACTAAAGTACTTCAGCCCAGACACCGATCTTTCTGCGCTGGAGAAGGAACTTGCCGTCCCGGAAGAGGGCGATGAACTAGTCGACAAGTGGGCTGACCTTTATCCAGAAGAGGACGAAGACGCCGAAGACGAGTCTGCAGAAGAGACAGAAGACAAGTGAAACGTATTCTTGCGGCCGTAACCACGGCCATTTTTGTTGTTCTCGCCACCACCGGCTGCATCAAGGTGGAAATGGGCGTTACCGTTTCAAACTCGGACACGGTTTCAGGTAGCACGGTTTTCGCGTTCAACAAGAAGCTGGTTGAGATTGCCAAGCAGAACGGTGCTGGCGAAGACATGTTCGAAACCGCAACCATGTTCGCCGAACAGGCTGGCGTTGCTACCGAGAATTACGCTGACGATTCCTACGAAGGCACTAAGTTCACCTTCACCGATGTTCCGCTTGACAAGTTCTTTAGCCAGAGCGATTCGTCCTCGCTACACATCGAACGCGAAGGCGATCAACTAATCGTTTCCGGTCTTCTGGACACCTCGGGTGGCACCAGTGAGGTTGAAGCTGTTCGCAACAATCCTGAGACCAAAGCGCTCTTCGACGGCAGCGGGGTAAAGGTCAGCATTACCCTGCCTGGCAAGATTGTCTCCACCAACGGCACGCAGGATGGCAACACCATCACCTGGACCGGTGAGGTTGGGGAAGTTATCAACTTCAAAGCAGTGGCAGACACCACTGGCCAAGCATCAACCACCGGAAGTGGAGCCGCTCCTGACTACAGTTGGGTCTGGTACCTGGTTGCAGGAGTTTTGGTGGCAGGAGGCGCCGTAGCCTTCGTGCTACTGCGCAAACGTTCCAACTAGTTTTACGGCTCCGCCGTCAACGCCCTTGGCGCCCTGAACAAATCCGCTCAGGTCGGCAGGGGCGTTTTGAATTGCGCCGAGAGTCCAGGTGTGGAAACCGCGAGCGGTTAGGAAACTTGTAATTCCCGCAGCCGATTCCGCCGAGACCACGAGAGCCTGGCCGAGACCAAGGTTCCAGGTTCCCTCAACCGACTCGAGCGAGAATCCGCCCCACTGGGAAAGAATTCGGAACACCGAAAGCGGCGACCATGTTGATCGATCCACCGAAAGTGCAACGCCCTGAGGCAGCACACGGGCGAGGTTTGCCGCGATGCCTCCGCCGGTGATGTGGCTCATTGCATGAACACCAGCGCCAAGTTCTGACTCGAGTAGATCGTTCAGCACACCTGTGTAAAGGCGAGTCGGGGTGAGCAGCGCCTCACCGAGGTTGCCACCGAATTCGTCAACGTGGTCGGTGTACTTCAAGCCGCGATCGGCAACCACCTTGCGAACCAGCGAATAGCCGTTTGAGTGTAAACCGGAAGCTTCAATGCCTAGGACGACGTCGCCGACCTTCACGTTCTGTGGACCGAGCAGCTTCGATGCCTCAACCACGCCAACCGCGGCACCGGCCACGTCGTAGTCATCTGGCTCGAGAAGGCCAGGGTGCTCTGCGGTCTCGCCACCAACCAGCGCCACGCCAACCTCTGAACAGGCTTCGGCGATTCCACGAACGATGTCCGCGATACGGTTTGGAACAACCTTGCCACAGGCAATGTAGTCGGTCATGAACAGGCTCTTGGCGCCAACCACCACAATGTCATCAACGACCATGCCAACCAGGTCTTGCCCGATGGTGTCGTGCTTGTCGATCGCCTGCGCGATGGCGACCTTGGTGCCAACGCCGTCCGTCGAGGTGGCAAGTAGTGGCTGCTGGTAGTCCTTTATGAACGAGACGTCCATCATTCCAGCGAATCCGCCGAGACCACCAAAGACTAGGTCGTTGTGGGTAGCAGCGACCGAACGCTTCATCAACTCAACCGCTAGGTCACCAGCCTCGGTGTCGACTCCGGCTTTGGCGTAGGCGTTCTCGGTCATGCGTTCTTTTCTGCGTCGGTGACCACAGCATTTAGCTCTGAGTCAGGGCCAGGTTCACACGAAGCTGCGTCGCCCCGCTCGAGTAGGTTCTTACCCAACCGGTCTGCGGTTGGAAGTTCGATCGGATACTTGCCAGTGAAGCAGGCAGTGCAGAGTTCGCTCTCCTGCTGGTTGGTGGAAGCGATCATGCCGTCCTTGGATAGGTAACCGAGGGTGTCTGCATTGATTGACTTGCGTACATCCTCAACACCGAGACCGGTGGCGATCAGTTCGGCACGCGTGGCGAAGTCGATTCCGTAGAAGCAAGGCCAGGTGATCGGCGGGCTCGAGATGCGAATGTGAATCTCCGCAGCTCCCGCCTCACGCAGCATCTGCACGAGCGCGCGCTGGGTGTTTCCGCGAACAATCGAGTCGTCGATGACGATGATGCGCTTGCCGCGAATAACTTCCTTCAGCGGGTTTAGCTTTAGGCGAATACCGCGCTGACGAATGGTCTGCGAAGGCTGAATGAAGGTGCGGCCAACATACGCGTTCTTCACTAGACCGTGGCCGAACGGAATACCAGACTCCTGCGAGTAACCGATGGCAGCCGGAGTTCCAGACTCTGGGGTTGGAATTACCAGGTCGGCCTCGACCGGGTATTCGCGAGCCAACTGACGGCCCATCTCAACGCGGGCGTCGTAGATGTTGCGTCCGTTGATTGTGGTGTCTGGGCGGGCAAGGTACACGTACTCGAAAACACAGCCGGCACGCTTCTTCTCGGCAAAGTTGGTGGAACGTAGACCGTTCTCGTCGATGGCGATTAGCTCACCTGGCTCGACCTCACGAACGAATGAAGCACCGACGATGTCGAGTGCAGCGGTCTCGGATGCAACCACCCAACCGCGCTCCAAACGACCTAGCACCAGCGGGCGAACACCCTGTGGGTCTCGAGCCGCGTAAAGAGTGGTCTCATCCATGAACACCAAGCAGAAGGCGCCCTGTACCTTAGGTAGCAGTTCAAGCGCGGTTGCCTCAAGAGTGTGGTCGAGGTCTCCAGCCATCAGCGCGGTAAGTACAGCGGTGTCGGTGGTGTTACCGCCAGTAATCTCGTTGCTCTCCTGGTTTGGGTAGCGTTCCTTCAGTAGGTCAAGCAGGTCTGCGGTGTTGGTCAGGTTACCGTTGTGCGCCAGCGCAACCGTTCCGGCAGAAGTGCGCCCGAGGGTTGGCTGCGCATTACGCCAAGAGGACGATCCGGTGGTCGAGTAACGGTTGTGTCCAACCGCGATGTGTCCGGTCAGCGACTCAAGGGACGACTCGGAGAAGACTTGCGAAACCAGACCCATGTCTTTGTAAACCAAAATCTTGTTGCCATCAGAGGTGGCGATACCGGCCGATTCCTGGCCGCGGTGCTGAAGAGAATAGAGACCGAAGAAGGTCAACTTGGCTACTTCTTCACCGGGAGCCCACACACCGAAGACACCACACTGATCCTGTGGTCCGGATTCGTCGGGTAGCAAATCGTGATTCAACAGACCGTCGCCACGAAGCATAGCTACCCTCGATTCGAATTTTTTGCGGGGATTACTTCTATAAGTTTAGCGGCTACGCGTTGCCTCTACGGTCTTGGCTCTTTTTCGCGAAATGATATCGATCACCAACGCAACGATCAAACCGAAGATCGCTCCCAAGACAACAAGATAACCAACCAGATAGCCCAGAATTGGCTGCGCGGTGCGCGACTCTTCGTCGATGTTTGCGTTCAGGAATAGAGCCAGAATCAAGCCGACCACACCGAACACAATCATGAACGGAAGGAACTTTGGAGCTTTGCGAATGCGAACTTTTTCTTTAGGCATAGTTCTATTGAACCACTAACGCCAGATCGGCAGGGCGTACTCGATTTCGGCGCGAGTGCCAGATGCCGAGATCTTCCCCTGACCATATAGCGAATCCCAAGTGACTTCACCAACCGCGAGCGCAAACCAATCCTGCGGTGAAAGTTCGATCACGTTCGGCGGAGTTCCACGACGGTGTTCCAACCCCGCGATGCACTGCACGGCAACCAGCGGTGGCACACGAAGTTCAACCGATCCTCCAGGACGCAGCACGCTCAGCTCTTCAGCCAAATAGCGAACCGCCATCTGAAATTGAGGGTCGGAATTTGCCCGCTTAGAAGGGTCGGCCAACACCGCGCGAACGGCATCGATTCCGTCTCTAACCTTCACTCTTCTCTGTGGCATTCTTCAAGCCTAAACTCTGGCTTAAACTTGAAACATGAAAATCCTCGTACTCGGTTCTGGTGCGCGCGAGCACGCCATCGTCAAGGCGCTCATCCGCACCGGCACCAACCCTGAGAGCATCACCGTTGCTCCGGGCAATGCCGGCATCGCCGCCGATGTCTACTGCGACAGCCGCCTCAACATGATGGACCCTGCCGCCGTAAACGAGTACGCAAACAACGGCGGCTTTGGCCTGGTTGTGGTTGGCCCTGAGGCTCCGCTGATCGAAGGCGTTGCCGACCCACTGCGTGAATCGGGAATTCCGGTTTTCGGACCAAGCAAGATTGCCGCCCAGCTCGAAGGCTCGAAGGCCTTCGCCAAGGACGCTATGGCAAACGCCGGTGTTCCAACCGGACGCGCTCACGAGTGCCAGACCATCGACGAAGTTGAAAAGGCCATCGACGACTTCGGCGCCCCTTACGTGGTCAAGGCAGACGGCCTAGCCGCTGGCAAGGGCGTAATCGTCACTAGCGACCGCGAGGCAGCGCTCGATCACGCCAAGAAGTTCCTTCACCTCGGCATCCTGGTTGAAGAGTTCCTAGACGGCGAAGAGGTTTCGCTGTTCTTCCTGAGTGACGGCAAGACCGTACTTCCGCTGACCCCAGCCCAAGACTTCAAGCGTGCCTTCGACGGCGATGCCGGACCAAACACCGGCGGCATGGGTTCCTACACCCCACTTCCTTGGCTTCCTGCCGGATTCGTTGAGGAAGTGAAGCACAGCATCGCCCAGCCAACCGTTGATCAGCTGGCCAAGCAGGGCGCCCCATTCGTGGGTCTCCTTTACTGCGGCCTAATTGTCACCAAGGCCGGCATCCGAGTCATCGAGTTCAACGCTCGCTTCGGCGACCCTGAAACGCAGGTCGTTTTAAGACGGCTCGAGACCCCACTCGAAGGTCTACTACTCAACGCCGCCACCGAACGCCTGAGCGGCCTTGCCGACCCAGAGTTCAATAGCAACGTTGCCGTAGCCGTAGTGGTTGCCAGCGAGGGCTACCCAGACACCTCGGCTCCAGACCGCGAGCTGAGCGGCATCCACGAGGCAGAGGGAATCGACGACGTTGAGGTTTGCGTAGCCGCAGCAAAACTTGAAGATGGCAAGCTGGTCGCCAACGGTGGCCGCGTTCTCAGTGTTGTTGCTACTGGCAAAGACTTTGGGCGCGCCAGAGAACTCGCCTATCAGGGTGTAGCCAAGATCAAACTTGAGGGCTCACACTTCCGCAAAGACATTGCCGCAAAGGTTGCCAATGACTAAGACCATCCCAGGCTGGCACCACGTCTACAGCGGCAAGGTTCGCGACCTCTACGAGCACGACGACCCGAAGTTCGCCCACCTCATCCTCGTGGTCGCCAGCGACCGCGT
>JBEBAN010000011.1:0-28381 GCA_041158865.1 Actinomycetota bacterium | reverse complement strand
CGATTTCTTCCCCGAAGATTTCCTAACAGTCATTGACGAGTCTCACGTTACCGTGCCCCAAATTGGTGCCATGTATGAGGGAGATGCAAGCCGTAAACGAACACTGGTTGAACACGGCTTCCGTTTGTCATCGGCGTTAGATAACCGACCACTTAAGTTCTCCGAGTTCGAAGAGCGTGTGGGGCAAACGGTCTACCTTTCGGCTACGCCTGGAAAATATGAACTGGCTCGTGCTGATGGTGCGGTTGAGCAGATTATTCGCCCAACCGGTTTGGTCGATCCAAAGATCGTGGTTAAGCCCTCGAAGGGGCAGGTTGATGACCTCCTCGAGGAGATTCGAGTCAGAGCCGAACGCAATGAGCGCGTTCTCGTGACAACCCTCACCAAAAGAATGGCAGAAGACCTAACCGAGTTCTTCGGTGATGCAGGGGTTCGGGTTCGATACCTGCACAGCGACGTAGACACCCTTCGTCGAGTGGAACTGCTAACCGAGCTTCGTGCTGGCGTTTATGACGTACTGATCGGTATCAATCTGCTCCGCGAGGGCCTAGACCTTCCTGAGGTCTCGTTGGTGGCGATTCTGGACGCCGATAAGCAGGGTTTCCTGCGTTCGGCGACGTCCTTGATTCAGACCATCGGACGCGCTGCTCGAAACATCAACGGTGAGGTTCACATGTACGCTGACAAAATCACCGACGCAATGCGAAGCGCGATTGATGAAACAGACCGTAGGCGCGAGAAGCAGGTTAAGTACAACCTCGATAACGGTATTGACCCTAAGCCACTTAGAAAAAAGATTGCCGATCTCACCGATCAGATTCACAAGGAAGAAGTCGACACCGCCACCCTGGTTGAGTCGCTCAAACAGGGCAAGGGTAAATCTAAGAGCAAGCTGTCGACTCCCAACAACACCGACGAACTGCTTGCCACGGTTTTGGAACTGGAGGCAGAGATGCGAAACGCAGCAGCCGAACTGCAGTTTGAGCTCGCAGCGCGCCTGCGCGATGAAGTTTCGGACCTAAAACGAGTGCTCAGAGACATCGAACGTCACTCCTAAAGTTTTAGACTTATTCGGTGAGTCGCCATAATCCCGAAAATCTGTTGCACGTCAAAGGTGCAAGGGTGCACAACCTAAAAAACATTGACCTAGAGATCCCTCGCGATTCGCTGGTCGTTTTCACAGGATTGAGTGGCTCGGGCAAGTCTTCACTAGCATTCGACACTATCTTCGCTGAGGGTCAGCGTCGGTACGTTGAATCACTTTCGGCTTACGCTCGCCAATTCCTTGGGCAGGTCGATCGCCCTGATGTCGATTTCATCGAAGGCCTTTCTCCAGCGGTTTCTATCGACCAGAAATCTACTAACCGCAATCCACGTTCAACCGTTGGAACAATTACGGAGATTCACGATTATCTGCGACTCCTGTGGGCCAGAATCGGTGTTCCGCACTGTGCCGAGTGTGGCGAAAAGATTGTTAAGCAGACTCCAACCCAGATCGTTGACCAGATTCTTGGTTTTGCCGAGGGAACTCGCTTCCAAATTTTGGCGCCAATAGTCACCCAGAAGAAGGGCGAGTTTGTAGATCTTTTCAACGAACTAATTGCCTCAGGTTATTCTCGTGCTGTTGTTGACGGCGAAGTGATTCAGTTGAGCGATGCCAAACCGCTGAAGAAGACCTTCAAGCACGACATCTCGATTGTTGTTGACCGTTTGGTTGTGAAGGCCGACATCGCAGGCCGTCTCGCAGACTCGGTCGAAACTGCCTTAAAACTCACCGATGGCCGTCTGGAAATCGACTTCGTGGACGACAAGACAGTATCGAACAAAATCTTTAGCGAGAAGCTCTCCTGCCCAAACGAACATGCTCTTTCGTTAACCGAGATCGAACCGCGCACCTTCTCTTTCAACGCTCCGTTCGGCGCCTGTCCGAAATGTAGCGGTCTCGGAACGAAGATGGCTGTTGAACCTAGCTTGGTGCTAGGCGACCCAGAAGCCAGTATCAACGGGGGAGTTCTGCTCCCTTGGTCAACACCTGGTAAGGGGCTATATGGGTTCTTCACGCGAATTCTTGAGGGTTTAGCCAGCGAGCTCGAGTTCTCTCTTGATACTCCATGGCATCAGCTCCCAGACGACATCCAGAACGCCGTACTTTTTGGCAAGGACTTCGCCGTCAAGGTCAAGTGGAAGAACAAGTATGGTCGCGAGTTGCGTTACACCTCCGGCTTTGAAGGTGTTCTTTCTTACATCGAACGCAAGTGGCTTGAGAGCGAAAACGACTTTCAACGCGGTCGTTGGTCTGGATTCCTTCGCGAGATCCCGTGTGACGCCTGTGACGGCGCACGTCTTCGTCCGGAGGTTCTTGGGGTAAAGATTTCAGGCAGTTCTATAGCCGACGTAGCCCGCCTCAGTTTGGCCGATTGCTCTAAGTTCTTCACCGATCTGGTTCTCGACGAGCGGGATTCCAAAATTGGCGCACAGGTGCTTCGAGAGATTCAGGCACGCCTGAACTTCCTACTCGATGTCGGTCTCGACTACCTCTCACTGGAACGCAGCGCAGGGACGCTTTCCGGCGGTGAAGCTCAGCGAATTCGTCTTGCTACCCAAATCGGTTCCGGTCTGACCGGTGTGCTCTATGTCCTCGATGAACCAAGCATTGGTCTGCACCAGCGCGACAATCGCCGCCTAATCGAAACCCTCATCAAACTGCGCGATCTGGGTAACACTCTCGTTGTTGTTGAACACGATGAAGACACCATCAAGGCTTCCGACTGGATCGTCGACATTGGTCCTGGCGCTGGAGTTCACGGTGGTGAAGTCGTTCATTCGGGCACCTACAAAGAAATCCTCACCAATCAGCGCTCAATGACCGGCGCATACTTGTCGGGGCGCGAAAAGATCGCGACTCCAACGAACCGCCGCCCCATCGATTGGAAACGTTCTCTCAAGGTGGTTGGCGCTGCTGAGAACAATCTCAAGAACGTCGATGTTGAATTCCCACTCGGCGTGCTAACCGCGGTAACCGGGGTTTCGGGATCGGGTAAATCTTCGCTGGTAAACGACATCTTGTATGAGGTTCTAGCCAACGGTTTGAATGGAGCCAAGGGCGTTCCTGGTCGCCACACGAGGGTTGAGGGCCTTGAGCTCCTCGACAAGGTAGTGCACGTTGACCAAGCACCTATTGGGCGCACCCCACGCAGTAACCCTGCGACCTACACCGGTGTATTCGATCACATTCGCAAGCTCTTTGCCGAAACCGCTGAGTCAAAGGTTCGCGGCTATCAGCAAGGACGCTTCAGCTTCAACGTGAAGGGCGGTCGCTGCGAGGCTTGTGCCGGTGACGGAACCCTTCGCATCGAAATGAACTTCCTGCCAGACGTATTTGTTGCCTGCGAGGAGTGCCACGGCGCCAGATACAACCGCGAGACGCTTCAGGTGCATTACAAGGGTAAGAACATCTCGGAGGTACTAGAGATGCCGATTGCAGAGGCTGCTGAATTCTTCGCACCGGTTACCGCAATTGCTAGGTACCTCGAGACACTTGTTTCGGTCGGTCTTGGTTATGTTCGCCTTGGGCAGTCGGCGACCACTCTTTCTGGTGGAGAAGCACAACGTGTGAAACTAGCAACCGAGTTGCAGCGTCGTAGCAACGGACGCACCATCTATGTCCTTGACGAACCGACCACCGGACTTCACTTTGAAGACACCAGGAAACTTCTCCAGGTGCTTAGCGACCTGGTCGACAAGGGAAACAGCGTGATCGTCATCGAGCACAACCTCGATGTCATCAAGTGTGCCGACTGGATCATCGACATGGGTCCAGAGGGTGGCTCAGGTGGCGGCACAGTCATAGCCACCGGAACACCTGAGGACGTAGCGAAGAACAGAAAGTCGTTCACCGGCGAGTTTTTGAAAGAAATGCTTGGCTAATGTCTAAGGCCACTTGGTTTCCAGCGGTTGGAACGATTCCTACCGAGCCGGGGGTGTATCGGTGGTTTGACGAGACTGGTCGCATCCTTTATGTGGGCAAGGCTAAAAACCTGCGAGCTCGACTTTCGAGTTATTTTGTAGATCCAGCTCGACTCCATGAACGCACTAGGCGAATGGTTGGTAACGCGTCTCGAATTGACTGGACGATCGTAAATAGTGAATTCGAAGCCCTGCAACTCGAATTCACCTGGATTAAGGAATTCAATCCACCGTTCAACGTTCAATTTAAGGACGACAAGTCGTATCCGTATCTCGTTGTTTCGATTCAAGAGGACTTTCCTCGAGCGTTCTCTTCGAGGAGGCGCACCAAAGATGGCGCGAAGTATTTCGGTCCGTACACCCAAGCCTGGGCCGTTCGCGAGACCATCGACACCTTGCTCAAAGTATTCCCAATCCGCACCTGTAACACTTCCGTTTTCGATAATGCAAAGAGAACGGGTCGTCCTTGTCTACTAGCCGAAATTGGAAAGTGTGCTGCTCCGTGCGTTGGAAGAGTCACGGCAGAAGAGCATCGCAAGATTGCTAAGGGCTTCGCTGACTTCGTGTCAGGCAGTGCTGGCTCACTGATCAAAAACCTGAAGGCAGAGATGCTAGTAGCCTCGGACCAACTGAACTTTGAGAAGGCCGGCCGTCTTCGCGATCAGGTTGGTGCCTTGGAGGCGGTGAACGCGAAATCGGCTGTGGTCTTCGAAGACAACACCTCGGCCGACCTATTTGCCATTGCAATCGACGACTTCAGCGCCGGAATCTCCATGTTCAAGGTTCGTGATGGTCGCATTAGGGGAGCAAGGGGTTGGGTTGTAGACCTGGAGATTGAACGCACGCCAGAAGAGCTTCTGGAATACGCCTTGCAAAACAACTACGACGCCGACGACGACGTTCCTAAGGAGATCCTCCTTCCCTGGGCGCCTGCAGACGAAGTCGAACTTGCAGGTTGGTTGAGCGGTAAAGCTGGTGTTCAGGTAAAGCTGCGTGTTCCACAGCGCGGTGACAAGAAATCGCTTGCCGATACCGCTCTCACTAACGCCAAGCATTCACTGCTCAACTACAAGCTCAAACGCTCCACAGATTTCACTGCGCGCTCTACAGCACTGGCTAACCTGCAGGCGGCACTTGGACTAGAGGCACCACCGCTAACCATTGAGTGCTTCGATGTTTCGCACCTGGCCGGCACCGGAATAGTCGCATCCAAGGTGGTTTTTGTCGATGGCCTTCCAAAGAAGGACCTCTATCGTCGCTTTAACATCGCTGACTCCACGGACGACACCGAATCTATGCGTCAAGTGATAACGCGCAGGTGTTTACAGCTCCTTGAAGGCGATGAAGAATCACTGCCGCTCATTGTTGTCGACGGTGGCTTGCCACAGGTCAATGCGGCGAGAAATGCGGCCAGGGCAGCAGGTTTACCTAACCTGCGGATTATCGGACTCGCCAAACGATTGGAAGAGGTCTGGACCGATACCTCTAATTTCCCGTTGATTCTGCCACGAGCTTCAGATGAGCTCTATCTGCTCCAAGCACTACGTGATGAGGCGCACCGGTTTGCAATCGGTCACCAAAGACTCAAGCGCAAGGCATCTATCTCTTCGAAGCTGGAAGAAATTGAGGGCGTAGGCGTCGCGAAGGTTCGCTTGCTTCTCAAACACTTTGGATCGGCAAAACGCGTTGCTGCAGCAACCATCGACGAGCTATCGGATGTGCCTGGAATCGGTCCGGCGCTCGCTGTGCAGATTCATTCCGCTTTCGTAAAGAACTGAAAAACCACTCTCGGCGTGTCGCAAGGCACAATAGACTTCCTTTAGGAGGGCCGATGGGAAACAATAATCACGAATTGCTTGTTGTGACAGGCATGTCTGGCGCCGGACGCTCCACAGTTGGCAACGCTCTCGAAGACCTTGGGTGGTACGTCGTCGACAACCTTCCACCTCAAATGCTCGGTCCAATTTCAGACCTCTTTTCGCTAGCCAAAAGCCCACTTCCAAAGCTGGCTGTGGTGATTGACGTTCGCGGCCGCGAATTCTTTTCTGAATTGCTGGAAAATCTAAATCAGCTTCGCGGGCGTTCCATTAATCTTCGTCTGGTCTTTTTGGAGGCAACCGATTCAGCGCTGGTTAAGCGATTTGAGAATGTTCGTCGTCCACACCCGCTCCAAGGCAATGGAACCTTGCTGGATGGGATAGCTACCGAGCGTTTACAGTTGCAGTCTGTTCGGGAGACCGCAGATTTCGTTATCGATACTAGCGATCTAAATGTTCACCAGCTGAGCAAAGTAGCGAGTGATCACTTCAGCTTTGAGGGCAAATCCAAACTGCATGTGATTGTTGAGTCCTTTGGATTCAAGTACGGAACTCCCACCGATGCCGATCTCATCGCCGACGCCAGGTTCCTTCCGAACCCTTTCTGGGACGAAAAACTTCGACCATTCACTGGTGAAGACCAGCAGGTAGCCGATTACGTGCTGGCCGCTGAAGGAGCAACAGAGTTCATTGAGAACTATGTAGCGGCTTTGAAGCCGGTACTTCGTGGCTACGTAAACGAGAATAAGCGCTACGCAACCATCGCAATTGGCTGCACGGGCGGGAAGCACCGCTCGGTAGCGGTATCTACGAAAATCGCTGAAATCCTGCGCGAGATTCCTGAAATATCAGTAACTTTGAAACATCGAGATCTGGGAAGGGAGTAGCGATGGCGCTAACCTCTGAACTCAAGTACGAGTTGACCCGATTGAAAACATCGAAGGCCGAACTTCGCCTCGCTGAACTTTCTGTTGTACTTCGATTCACCTCGTCAATTCATGTGGTGAATGCAACCATGATTCTGGAAGCCGAGTTTGATTCGGCCAGCCTGGCTAATCGTGTCAAGGCCGATATCAAGTCCCTATTCGGGATTGACTCCGGAATCGACATCCTTCATGCCACTGGCATCCGAAAATCCATGAAGCACAATCTGCGCGTGGTGAAGCAAACTGATTTGTTGGTGCGCCAAACCGGCCTGTATTACCCAACCGGAAAGCCGGTACGGGGCATCCACTCACGCTTTGTATCCGATACCGTCGAGGTAGCTGCTGCCGTATGGCGCGGTGCGATCCTTGCTCACGGTTCCCTCACCGATCCTGGGCGTTCGTCTGCGCTCGAAGTTACCTGCCCAAGCAATGAGGCGGCTTCGTCGTTGGTTGGTTTGGCTAAGCGTTTAGGCATTGCTGGAGCTAAGTCACGCGAGATTCGAAATGTACATCGTGTCGTAATTCGTGAAGGTGACGACATTAGCCTCCTGCTGAAGTTGATCGGCGCCAAGAATGTTCAGGAGAAGTGGGATTCGCTGCGCGCTAAGCGTGAGGTTCGAGCCACTGCCAACCGTCTCGCCAACTTCGACGATGCCAACTTGCGACGTTCGGCTCAGGCGGCCGTGGCCGCTGGAGCTCGCGTGGCCAGAGCCCTAGAAATCTTAGGTGACGACATCCCTAAGCACCTCAAGTACGCGGGTGAGCTCCGTCTACAGCACAAGCAGGCTTCGCTAGACGAACTTGGTCATCTCGCCAACCCGCCAATGACCAAGGACGCCGTGGCCGGCCGAATCCGTCGATTGTTAGCAATGGCAGACAAACGCGCGGAAGAGTTGGGAATACCAAACACCGAAGCCTACTTAAACGAAGAATAAAGAGAAGAAGGAATCATGGAAAAGTACGTACTCCCTGAACTTAGCTACGACTACGGCCAGCTTGAGCCAAGCATTTCGGGTCGAATTATGGAACTTCACCACTCGAAGCACCACCAGGCCTACGTGACCGGCGCTAACACCGCTCTTGAACAGCTTGCCGAAGCTCGTGAAAAGAATGACTTTGCTAACATCAACAAGCTACAGAAGGACCTTGCGTTCCACCTCTCAGGCCACATCAACCACTCAATTTTCTGGAAGAACCTTTCGCCAAACAGTGGGGGACCAGAGGGCGAACTAGCAGCTGCCATTGACGAGTACTTTGGCTCGTTTGCTGCCTTCCAAGCTCACTTTAATGCTGCAGCACTGGGAATCCAGGGTAGCGGATGGGCTTTCCTAGCTTGGGACTCGATTGGCAAGCGTCTCATCATCGAGCAGCTTTACGACCAGCAGAGCAACATTGCTACCGCTTCGATCCCGCTACTGATGTTGGACATGTGGGAACACGCCTTCTACCTCGACTACGTCAACGTGAAGGGCGACTACGTTAAGGCCTTCTGGAATATCGTCAACTGGACTGATGTACAGGCACGATTTGACGCCGCTCGCACAAAAACCGAAGGGCTTTTGCTAGGCTAAGAGCAGACTTATTGCACCCAATGAAGCGTCGCAAAGTCGATTGTTTGTAATCAACCGTCTAACGCACTTCAACCAAATGTTGAAGCGAAATTGGGAGAAATAAATGACCACTCGTATTGGTATTAATGGTTTCGGTCGTATTGGCCGTAACTACCTTCGCGCAGAACTTGCCAAGGGAACTGACCTACAGATCGTCGCAGTAAACGACCTAAGCGACCCTGCCTCGCTAGCTCACCTACTGAAGTATGACTCGGTAACCGGTCGTCTAAACCAGGACGTATCCGTTGATGGCCAGAACATCATCGTTGGCGGAAACGTTATCAAGGTTCTTGCTGAGCGCAACCCAGAAGACCTTCCATGGGGGGAACTAGGCGTTGACATCGTTATCGAGTCGACCGGTCGCTTCACCGACGCTGAGAAGGCCGCTGCTCACATCAAGGCTGGCGCCAAGAAGGTAATCATCTCGGCACCTGCTACCGGTGAAGACGGCACCTTCGTAATCGGCGTAAACGACGAGCTATACGACAACGAGAAGCACCACATCATCTCTAACGCTTCGTGTACCACCAACTGCTTGGCCCCATTTGCCAAGGTCTTCAACGACAAGTTCGGTATCGAGAACGGTCTAATGACCACCATCCACGCTTACACCGCAGACCAGAACCTACAGGATGGCCCACACGGCGACCTACGTCGTGCTCGTGCGGCAGCTCTGAACATCGTTCCTTCGTCGACCGGTGCTGCTAAGGCAATCGGCCTAGTTCTTCCTGAACTAAAGGGCAAGCTAGACGGTTACGCGCTTCGCGTTCCAGTTCCAACCGGCTCGATCACCGACCTAACCCTTGTTTCGAAGAAGGAAGTTACCGTCGAGGAGATCAAGGCTGCTTACAAGGAGGCTGCTGCTAGCGGTCCTCTAAAGGGCATCCTGGCTTACACCGAGGACCCAATCGTGTCTAGTGACATCGTTACCGACCCACACTCGTCAATTGTTGACGCGGGTCTGATCAAGGTAATCGGTAAGACCGTAAAGATCTCGTCCTGGTACGACAACGAGTGGGGTTACTCGAACCGCCTTGTTGAGCTAACCGAACTAGTAGCTTCGAAGCTCTAAATCACTAGTAAGAAGTCAAGTGCGTAAACTCTCTGAGCTCGGCTCCCTCGATGGCAAACGCGTCGTTATTCGTTGCGATTTGAACGTTCCCCTAGACGGTAAGCGAATTACCGACGACGGTCGAATTGTGGCATCAGTGCCAACCATCAAGTATTTAGTTGAGCAAGGCGCCAAGGTGGTCGTAATCAGTCACCTTGGTCGCCCAGAGGGTGCACCTGACGAAAAGTATTCGCTTGAGCCTGCAGCGGACCGTCTAAGCGAATTACTCGGTCAACCGGTGCTGTTTGCATCCGACACCGTCGGTGTTCGTGCCGAGGCAGCACTTAAGGTTCAAGACAAGGGCGGGGTAGTGGTTCTTGAGAACCTACGCTTCAACCCTGAAGAAACCTCTAAGGATGAAAACGTCCGTCGCGAGTTTGCTGCCAAACTGGCTGCCTTTGGCGACATCTTCGTTTCCGACGGTTTCGGTGTTGTGCACCGCAAGCAGGCTTCGGTCTTTGAACTAGCGCAGCTGCTTCCTTCATACGCCGGCTTCCTGGTTGAGAAGGAACTTGACGTTATGAAGCGTCTAACCTCTCACCCTGAGCGTCCGTACGCGGTCGTGCTTGGTGGTTCCAAGGTTTCAGACAAGCTCGGCGTAATCGACCACCTGCTACCTTCGGTAGACAAGCTACTGATCGGTGGCGGCATGGTATTCACCTTCCTAGCCGCGCTCGGCCACAAAGTTGCTTCTTCGCTGCTCGAAGTTGACCAGATTCCAACTGTTAACGGCTACCTAGACCGTGCAAAGGAACTCGGCGTCGAGATCGTCCTGCCCACTGACATCGTGGTCGCCAGTAAGTTTGGAGCCGATGCCGAGGTGGCAATCGTAGCTGCCCACGCAATCGAATCGTCGCCATTCGGAGCATCCGGCCTAGGCCTAGACATTGGTCCGGATTCGGCAAAGCATTTCGCTTCGGTAATTGCGGAGTCGAAGACCGTTTTCTGGAACGGCCCGATGGGCGTATTCGAGATTGATGCCTTTGCAAATGGAACTCGCGCAGTAGCAGGAGCCCTAACTAAGGTTCAGGGGCTTTCCGTAGTTGGCGGCGGTGACTCCGCCGCTGCTGTGCGTATCCTCGGTTTCAAGGATGAGGACTTTGGACACATCTCCACCGGTGGCGGTGCGAGCCTGGAATATCTAGAGGGCAAGGCGCTACCTGGCCTGGAGGTACTAAATGACTAACCGCATCCCGTTCATCGCCGGCAACTGGAAGATGAACCTTGACCACCAGCAGGGCATCGCGCTCGTGCAGAAACTTGCCTGGACACTCAAAGATGCTAACTTCGACTACGACAAGTGCGAGGTAGCGGTCTTTCCTGGTTTCACCTCACTACGATCCATTCAAACCCTAATCGATGCCGATCAGTATTCAATCAAGCTAGGTGCCCAAGACATTTCGGCGCAGGATTCTGGAGCTTTCACAGGCGAGGTTTCCGGTGTCGCACTGGCCAAACTTGACGTTCAGTACGTGCTAATTGGTCACAGCGAGCGTCGTCAATATCACAACGAAACCGACGAAGTTGTAAACAAGAAGACCGCGGCAGCGTTCCGCCACGGAATCGTTCCGGTTATCTGTGTCGGTGAAACTCTTGAGGAACTTGAGAGCGAAGGCGCAGCCGCAGTCCCAGTTCGCCAGACCTTGGCGGCTCTGGCCGAAATCGGTGAACTGAAAGACTTCATCATTGCCTACGAGCCCGTTTGGGCTATTGGCACCGGCCAGGTGGCAACTCCTGAACAGGCAGCAAGCGTTTGCGGCAAGATCCGCGATGCGATCCGCGAGGCTCACGGCGATGTCGCAGACTCCACCCGTATTCTTTACGGCGGATCGGTCAAGGCAGCAAACGTTGCAGGATTCCTTCGTTCGCCAGAGGTAGATGGCGTACTCGTAGGTGGCGCAAGTCTCGACGCCGAAGAGTTCTCTGGCATCTCGCGCTTCCAGAGCCACCTAGCGATATAGACTAGTTAGGTCCTAAGGAGTAAATCGTGGAAGCAATTCAGATGGCACTAATGGTGCTGTTGTTCATCATCAGCCTTCTGCTCACCCTGTTGATTCTTCTTCACAAGGGTCGCGGTGGCGGTCTATCCGACATGTTCGGTGGTGGCGTCACTAGCACCATGCAGTCATCGGGAGTTGCTGAGCGCAACCTAAACCGCATCACTGTGATCCTTGGTGTTGTTTGGGTGGTTATCATTGTGGCACTTGGCCTATTCACCCGTTTTACCAGCGGAGCCTAGCAGCCCCAAACAAGATTTCCGGCGGTCTGGTCAACGTACCAGACCGTCTTTTCTTTACCCCGGACTCGTGCTGCTGGAAGTTGAACGTGGGTTTCAGAGAACACGCTTTTGACAGCTTCTGCCTTGTCTGAGCCAGCCACGGTGAACCAGATTTGCGATGCGGAATTGATTACTTCGTAGTTGAACGAAAGTCGTTCCTTTGGAGGCTTAGGGGAGTCGAGTTCTGCGAAGACCAAGCCTGCGCCATCGAAAGAAGTGAGGCCAGGGAAGATGCTCGCGATGTGACCATCCGGACCCATACCCATCAGCATCAGATCGAAGGCAACAGCCGCTTTCTTGAATTCACCTTCAAATTCAATAGCGGCCTGCTGAGCGCTCTTGCCACTGTCGCTGGATGGAAACTCATGTATGTTCGACTCTGGCAGGTTTAGAGCGTCTAGCCAAGCCTTACGGGCCTGTAGAGCGTTGCGGTCCTCGCTGTTACTAGCAACGTAGCGTTCGTCTCCCCACCAGATGTGGAGTCGCTCTAGAGGAAGCTCGGTGTACGGGTAAACCTTTGAGGCTGCTAGGGATGCAATTCCTACGGTTCCACCGGTTAGAGCGATGTTGAGAGTCTTACCAGCAGAAAGCCCAGCCTTAACAAATTCAAAAAGGTCTTCCCCAACAGTCTGAGCCACCGAGGCACCGTCTTTGAATCGGTTTACTATCGGCCTACCCACGCCACAACCTTGCCGAACAACTCGTCTGGGTCCAGGCGGCGAAGTTCCTCGCTCAAGCAATCACGGTCGGAACGACGCGGTAGTGAGACTTCACGTGTCGGCTGCGTTGGTTGAATCAGGGTAGCAACATCAGGGGTATCACGAACGATTTCGATGTTTCCAGACTTGCGAATCAGTTTTACCGAGCGAATGCCACTGGGCGACTTTCCGCGAGGCTTGTGGATGACTTTGGTCTTCACCTTCAGTTGAAGGCTTAGCCATGCGGCTAGAAGTGTGGTGCTGATTGAGTCTGGAGCTCCGACTACTTCGACTGCGGTGACGGTGTCGTAAGGTGGCTGATCGAGGATGGCAGCCAACTGTCCACGCCAAAGGGTTAGGCGAGTCCACGCGAAGTCGGTGTCACCAGGAGCGTAGTTCTTGGCCATCTGCTTTAGGTAGGCGCGTGAATCCTTCTGCTGTGACGCATCCGAGATGCGACGTGTAGCGATTCGACCGATTGGGGAGCCCGAAAGGCTAGCAGGAGCAACGTTTGGCCACCAGGCGACCACTGGGGCGTCTGGAAGGAGCAAACCGGTTACCAGCAGCTCTGGGTCGCTCGCGGCATCTCCGTAAGCCTTCAGGATGATTACCTCGGATGCTCCGGCGTCGCCACCCACGCGGATTTCGGCGTCTAGGCGTGCCTTTGTGTCCTTGCTAGTGGCGCCTTCCGCTAGAACGATGATGCGACAAGGGTGCTCGCGGCTAGATTCGTTCGCAGACTTTACGGCTGCTTCCAGACCCTTTAGATCCGTCTGAATCACCAAGGTCAGTACGCGACCGAGAGCAACAGCTCCGCCTTGCTCTCGCATCTGAACGAGCGCCTTAGAAATCTTGCTAACGGTCGTGTTCTTGTGTTCTACGATCATGGGCGGCGCCAAGCCCTTCCGTCTTGTTCCAACATGCGGTCAGCAGATTCAGGTCCCCAAGTACCAGGTCGGTACTGTTCGGGTTTGCCCTTCTTAGCCCAGAACTCCTCGATCGGGTCGAGAATCTTCCACGAGAGTTCTACCTCTTCGTGGCGAGGGAAAAGTGGTGGGTCGCCGAGAAGAACATCGAGGATCAAACGTTCGTATGCCTCTGGACTAGCCTCGGTAAAGGCGTGGCCGTAACCAAAGTCCATGGTTACGTCTCGAACCTGCATTCCAACGCCTGGAACCTTGGAACCAAATCTGATGGTTACACCCTCGTCTGGCTGAACACGAATAACTAGTGCGTTCTGACCAAGTTCTGAGGTCTGCTCGGCGGCGAATAGCTGCTGTGGTGCGCGTTTGAAGACGATTGCGATCTCGGTCACTCGACGTCCTAGACGCTTTCCAGCACGAAGGTAGAAGGGAACGCCAGCCCAACGCCTGGTGTTGATGTCTAAGCGCATCGCAGCGTAGGTTTCGGTGACCGACTTAGGGTTCATTCCGTCTTCCTCGAGGAAGCCGGCGACGAACTCGCCGCCCTGCCAACCCGAAGCGTACTGCCCGCGAGCGGTGTACTTTGATAGATCCTTAGGGAGACGAACCGCACGCAAGGCCTTCTCCTTCTCGGCACGTAGGTCTGCAGCGTCAAATGACACTGGCTCTTCCATTGCGGTCAGCGCGAGAAGTTGCAACAGGTGGTTCTGGATTACATCACGAGCGGCACCGATGCCGTCGTAGTAGCCCGCGCGACCACCGACACCGATGTCCTCGGCCATCGTGATCTGAACGTGGTCGATGTAGTTAGAGTTCCAAAGCGGCTCAAACAATTGGTTGGCAAAACGTAAAGCAAGGATGTTCTGAACGGTCTCTTTGCCCAGGTAGTGATCGATACGGAAGATCGAATCGGCAGGGAAAACCGCCTCCACAACTTCATTGAGTTCACGAGCGCTCTTTAGGTCACTACCGAACGGCTTCTCGATGACTACTCGCCTGAACTGATCCGGATTCGGGTCGGCTAGACCGCTTCGGGAAAGCTGACGGCAAACCAGCGGGAATGCCTTCGGCGGAATCGAAAGGTAGAAGGCGTGGTTTCCGTTGGTGCCGCGGCTCTTATCCAATTCCTCGATGGTTGCCTTCAGGCGATCGAACGCAGCATCGTCGTCGAAGTCGCCCTGAACAAAGCGAATTCCTTCGCTGAGCTGCTTCCAAACTTCTTCACTGAACGGAGTTCTGGCGTGGGCTTTGACGGCGTCGTGAACTTCCTTAGCAAAGTCCTCGTTCTCCCACTCGCGTCGAGCGAAACCAACGAGTGCGAAACCAGGAGGTAGCAGACCGCGATTAGCAAGGTCATAGACCGCAGGCATCAACTTCTTGCGTGACAAGTCACCGGTTACGCCGAAAATCACTAGGGAACTAGGGCCAGCGATCCGGTTCAGACGTTGGTCGTCGGCGTCTCTAAGCGGATTTGCATTTGCGCTGATCTTGGCAGGAGCCATTAGTTGCCCAAGGCTTTCTTGATTGATGATGCGCCGGTTGCGACATCGCTGATGGTTAGAGTCAGTACTGGACGACCGTGTTCGGACAATACGGTAGCATCACCGGCGGCTTGAGAAGCGATTAGCTCACCTAGGGAGAAACCGCGTCCAGGAACCGTGATGTCCTTAGAAGCCCGTGAAACAAGCTGAATGTAGACACCCTGAGCCGGCCCACCCTTGTGGTACTGACCGGTCGAGTGTAGGAATCGAGGCGCCCAACCGAAGGTGGTTGGTCGACCGGAAGCCGCTGCGAATGCATCTCTCAGCTCGGCGTACTGACCCTGGTTCTCACGGTCAAGGTATGCCTGTACGGACACATAACCGTCAGCGCCAAGTTCAGCCAAGGTCGCTTTTAGCGCTTCGGAAAGTGTGTTCACCTTTAGGCTGAAACCAGCAGCACGAACTTCGACGCCAGCTTCGGAGAAGATTGCTGGTGATTCAGGCGCACGTTTTTCCAGCATTGCGCGAGCGGCAATTTTGGCAGACTCAACATCTGGCTGGTCGTATGGGTTCAACTGCAAGATTGCCGAAGCGGCCGCAGTAGCAACTTCCCAGAGTAGGAACTGCTCACCAAGAGCCCCCGAAACCTGAATGTCCGAAGCGCCGATGTTGGTTATTTCCGAAACCAATTCAGCAACGATGAGGTCATCTGGCTGTGCGCTAAGTTCTGGCGCGGATGAAGTTAAAGCAATAGGAAGGACACCTTTGCCATCCTTACCGGTAGATTCGGCGATTAGTTGCTCGGCCCAGTCGGCAAAGCCAACTAGGGGAGAGTCCTTGTCAAGAATCGCAAGCTTGTCGGCAGGTTTTGAGCTCTTCACAGATGCAGCCATGGCTGCGCCCAAAATGAGAGCTGGATTTTGCTGAGAATCAGCAGAGAGCACCTCGATCGCATTCTCGGCTCCACTAAGGAGCGCAGCAATGTCAACACCAGCAAGACCTGATGGTACCAATCCGAATGCGGTCAGTGCGGAGTAACGTCCGCCAACGGTAGGGTCGGCGTTGAAGATGGTGTAACCGTCGGCTTTGGCTGCTGCCTCCATGGGGCTACCTGGGTCAGTCACGATGACGATACGTTCACGCTTGTCGAGGCCAGCATTGGTGAATGCCTCTTCGAAGAGTCGCTTCTGGGAATCCGTCTCGACAGTAGAACCTGACTTAGATGAAACCACAACGACTGTCTTGGTTAGATCACCGGCAAGCGCGGTGCCAACCTGCTCAGGGTTAGTTGAATCGAGCACTACTAGCTCGAGGCCTGCTGTGCCAACAATAACTTCAGGCGCAAGCGATGAACCACCCATGCCACAGAGAACCACGCGAGTAATTCCCTGGGACTTTAGACGGTCACGAAGTTCGACAATCGGGCCAACCAGCGGTCGTGAATCGACGGCAGAAGAAGTCCAGCCAAGACGGATTGAACTCTCTGCCTCGGCGGCCTCGCCCCACAGGGTATAGTCCTTCGCAAAAAGGCGACTAGCGAACTTAGAAGAGACTAACGACTCAAGTGCCTGAGCAGAACTGGAAGCGATGAGGTTTGAAACAGCGACCGAAAGAGTCATTACTTGGCAGCCTCCAGCGCATTCTCAACGCTCTCAACAAGTTCTGCCCAGGAAATGTTGAACTTCTCAACACCCTCAGCCTCAAGGAGTTCAGTTGCGTCGTCGTAGCTGACCCCCTGCGCTGCAATTGCATCCAGGATTGCCTGCGCATCGGCATAAGTGCCGGTAATCGAGTTTTCTGGAACGACACCGTGATCGAACACGGCTTCCATGGTCTTTTCAGGCATGGTGTTGACAAGCATAGGAGCGACAAGTTCGGTCACGTAAAGAGTGTCTGGAAGGGCAGGGTCCTTGACGCCTGTAGAGGCCATTAGCGGACGCTGCTTGTTGGCACCGGCTGCTTCAAGCTCAGACCACTCACTTTTGGCGAATTCTTGCTCGAAGACCTGGTAGGCCAGACGAGCATTAGCAAGCCCTGCCTTGCTCTTTAGTGCGTTTGCTTCGTCGGTTCCGACTGCAGCCAAGCGCTTGTCTAGTTCTGTGTCAACACGCGAAACGAAGAAGGAAGCAACCGAGTGGATTTTCGATAGATCCAGACCAGCCTGCTTTGCAATTCGAATGCCGGCGATGTAAGCGGCAATTACCTCGCGGTAGCGCTGCAGACTGAAGATTAGGGTCACGTTGACGCTGATTCCAGCACCGATAACTTCGGTGATGGCGGCAAGACCGGCCTTGGTGGCAGGAATCTTGATCATTACGTTCTCGCGGTTCACCTTGGCGAAGAGTTCCTTCGCCTGAGCAACGGTTCCGCTGGCATCGTGGGCTAGCCTCGGTTCAACCTCGATAGAAACACGGCCATCGAATCCAGCCGTTGAATCGTAAACACCGCGGAAGATGTCGCAGGCGTTCGCAACGTCAACGGTGGTGATTTCGAAAATTGCTTTGGTGGCTGTTACTCCTGCTGCAGCGAGTTCGGCAACCTGAGGTCCGTAGCCTTCACCCTTACCAAGTGCTCCAGCGAAGATGGTTGGATTAGTGGTCACACCAGAAACCGAGCGGGAAGTAATTAGCGACTCTAGGTTGCCCGACTCGATGCGGCTACGTGAAAGGTCGTCCAACCAAATGCTTACGCCGTTTGCAGAAAGTTGCTGTAGCGGATTGTTCATGTTTTCTAGGCCTTCTTTAAGCTGCTCTTAGCGGCAGCAACGACATTCTCTACGGTCATTCCGAATTCACGGAACAGGGTCTTGTAATCTGCTGAGGCACCAAAGTGCTCGATCGAAACGCTCTCACCGAACGGTCCGACATACTTCTGCCAACCGAGAGATAGACCCGCTTCAACAGAAACACGCGCCTTAACATTGGCGGGCAATACCGAGTTGCGATAATCCTCACTCTGCTGTTCGAACCACTCCACGCAAGGTGCGGAAACAACTCGAGTCGAAATACCACTGGCTTCAAGTTCCAGACGAGCAGCCAGTGCCAACTGAACTTCGGAGCCTGTGGCAATCAAGATCAACTTTGGCTTGCCATTCTTAGCCTCAGCAAGAACGTATGCACCCTTGAGGGTGTTCTCGGCGCCGGCATAGGTGACCCCGGTCGCGTCTGGGGTTTCACGGTTGATAACTGGAAGATTTTGGCGCGAAAGTGCGATACCTGATGGTGCGTCCTGGGCCCTTAACATACCCATCCAGGCGTATGAGGTCTCGTTGGCATCGGCTGGCCTAACCACGTTCAAGTTAGGGATTGCTCGCAAGGTGGCGAGCTGCTCAATCGGCTGGTGGGTTGGACCATCCTCACCTAGAGCAACCGAGTCGTGAGTCCAAACGAAGATCGAAGGAACCCCCATCAGTGCGGCCAAGCGAACGGCTGGACGCATGTAGTCACTGAAGATTAGGAAGGTGCCGCCGAACGGACGGGTGTGACCGCTTAGCGCGATACCGTTCAGGATCGAGCCCATGGCGTGTTCACGAATACCGAAGTGCAGAACGCGACCATACTTGTCACCGCTCCACTCATGAGTAGACCACTGGCTAGGAACGAACGACTTAGCACCAGTGATTGTGGTTAGGTTAGATTCCGCTAGATCGGAGGAACCACCCCAAAGTTCAGGCATGACGCCGGCAATGGCGTTTATGACCTTGCCAGAAGCTGCGCGAGTCGAAACTTCGGTTTCCGATGGGAACTGAGGCAACGCCGCTTCCAGGTCGGCAGGGAGCTCGCCTGCAACGAGACGGTCGAGCAGGTGCTTCTTTTCAGGGTTTTCAGAAGCCCACACATCGAATGCGGCTTCCCAAACCTTTCGATTCTCTTCTGCAAACTGAGCATAACCGCGGGTGTGAGCGATTACTTCTGGAGCAACTTCGAATGACTTCTCTGGATCGAAACCAAGAGCAGCCTTCAAACCTGCTAGCTCTTCCGCACCCAGTGCCGAACCATGTATCTTTCCGGTGTTCTGCTTCTTAGGTGATGGCCAGCCAATGATGGTGCGTAGGCGAATAAGCGAAGGTTTATCGGTGACAGCCTTAGCCGCCTGAATCGCGTTGTAGAGCTCTTCAAGGTCTTCAACATAGTTACCGGTTTTGCGCCAGTCAACGGTCTGCGTGTGCCAACCGTAAGAGTCATAGCGTCCGATGATGTCTTCGGTGAAGGCGATGTTAGTGTCGTCCTCGATTGAAATCTGGTTGCTGTCGTAGATCACGACAAGGTTTCCCAGTTGCTGGTGTCCTGCAAGCGACGCCGCTTCAGAAGTCACACCTTCTTGCATGTCGCCGTCGCCGGCTAGTACGTACACGAAGTGATCAAACGGGCTGGAACCTAGGGGAGCGGAAGCATCAAAGAGGCCGCGTTCGTAACGGGCCGAGTAGGCAAAACCAGTTGCCGATGCGAGGCCCTGACCCAGTGGACCGGTAGTGATTTCAACACCCTTGGTGTGTTTGTACTCAGGGTGACCAGGAGTTGCAGAACCCCAAGTGCGAAGCGACTTCAGGTCATCAAGTTCAAGGCCGTAGCCGTGTAGATACAGCTGGTTGTAGAGAGTCAGAGAAGAGTGTCCGATGCTTAGGATGAATCGGTCACGGCCTAGCCAGCGATCGTCCTTTGGGTCGTGGCGCATCACCTTGTTGAAAAGAAGATAGGCGACCGGCGCCATTGAAATAGCGGTGCCAGGGTGACCGTTTCCTACTTTTTCAACTGCATCAGCAGCGAGAATACGTGCGGTGTCGACAGCTTTGCTATCGAGCTCTGACCATTGGAACGCTGACAAGGCAACTCCTAAAGATGAAGAACGCCTTCGGCGCTCGGTGTGAATGGGGCCTCTTCGCCATCAGAAATTAACGGAAATTTCCGCTTAGGTTCTTGGTCAATTCTACTACCGGCAACGCTGTGTAGACTTGAGCCTTGATGTCAAAGTTCCGTGCCTATGTTGCCTTAACCAAGCCTCGAGTAATCGAGTTGTTGCTGGTCACAACTGTGCCAGCGATGATTTTGGCTCAAAAGGGTCTTCCCTCGTTTTGGCTTATTGCCAGCGTTCTAATCGGTGGAACACTTTCCGCGGGTTCGGCCAACTCTTTCAATTGCTACATCGACGCCGACATCGACAAGATTATGGGTCGCACCAAGAATCGTCCGTTGGTTACTGGTGAGTTGACTAAGCGTGAGGCTCTCGTCTTCGCATATGTGCTGGCTTTCGTATCCTCAGCACTGTTGTACCTCACCGCCGGATGGTTAGCTGCGTTGCTTTCCCTTTCTGCCATTCTGTTTTATGTATTGATTTACACGCTGCTTCTAAAGCGCAAGACCCCGCAAAACATCGTTTGGGGCGGTGCAGCTGGTGCAGCGCCGGTTCTTATCGGTTGGGCAGCTGTCACCAAAGATCTTCCAGTTGCAGCTTGGATTTTGTTCCTAATTATCTTCTTGTGGACACCACCGCACTACTGGCCACTATCCATGAAGTACCGTGACGATTACCAGGCAGCCGGAGTTCCTATGCTGCCTGTTGTACGAGGACCTCGCACGGTTGGCGCCCAGATCTTGCTCTACAGCTGGGCCATGGTCACCAGTTCGCTTTTACTTATCCCAGCGGCAAACATGGGCTTGATTTATTCGCTAACCGCTACCGCATTTGGAATCTGGTTTACCGTCGAAGCCACCCTCCTCTATCGCCAGTCGCAAATGGGGGAGCCGAAGTCGCCGATGCGTCTTTTTCACGGCTCTATCAGTTACCTGACTGTTCTCTTCCTCTCTGTTGCCGTCGACCCGTTGGTCTACATTCCTTACTTCTAAAGACCCTTTAGCTCTGCGAGTCGTCGAAGTGCTTCATCGCGCTCAGTAGCGTGATCAAGGATACGTTTCGGATAGCCCAGGCTGTAACCATGTGGGTCATCCCAGGGTTCGTGAGCTTTATTTCCCGATAGATGAGCCAGTTCCTTCACGAATCTGCGAACATAGTTGCCATCCGGATCAAACTTAAGCCCCTGGGTGACCGGATTGAAAACACGGAAGTACGGCGATGCATCAGTGCCGGACCCTGCCGTCCACTGCCATCCGTGACTATTCGAGGCAGGGTCGTAGTCGGTTAGGTGCTCTTCGAACCATGCGGCTCCGTGCTGCCATTCGATGTGTAAATCCTTGACGAGAAAGCTCGCTACAATCATGCGAACGCGGTTGTGCATCCAACCAGTGATCGCCAATTGACGCATCCCAGCATCGACCATTGGGAACCCGGTGCGGCCCGCTTTCCAAGCTTCAAATCGCTCGTCAGGTTCTTCGTATCGCATTTTTGCGTACTTCTTGTCGAGGTAATCGGTTAGCGTCTCGGGGTTTTGAAAGAGGACGTCTGCGTAAAACTCACGCCAAGCGAGTTCCTTCACAAATACTTCTGCGCCGTCGCCTGACGGCAGTCTCGAAATGATGGTGCGCGGGTGAATCTCACCGTGACTAAGTGCATGTGAAAGGTGTGACGTACCACCTAAGTCAGCGCGGTTGCGATGTTCGTGATATTGCTCAATGCGGCTTTCGATGAATTTATGCAAGGTGGCAAGGGCTTGTGTTTCACCGGCAATTGTGTTTTTACCAAGATCGAGTTGGGGTGCAAAACTTAGCCATTCAGTGGGAATCGCGCGCACACTGTCCAGAGAGGCTCGTCCCACGGGTGTCGCATTTAGATGGGTCAACCAAGCGCGGTAGAACGGCGTGTACACCTTGTAGGGCGTGCCGTCGTCCTTGCAAACGGTTCCCGGCTTCACCGCGTAATTGCCTGGACCTACAACCACTTCGATTCCGGCTGACTTCAGATCAGTTGTCACCGAAGCCAGTTCTTTTACACCCAGGCTGTCGAAGACCTCGGATACGAAAACCTTGGCTACTCCAAGTTTTTTAGCGATCGACACCAAGTCATCAGGGGAGCGCACGACTGCAAGTCGGCCTTCAAGTGACTCTTGCAGATGATTCCAAGACGAACGCAAGGAATTCTGGCGGATGGGAGAAAGAGTGTCGAATGGCGAGCCAAGCTGATCCGCAGTGGCGAGCAAGTAGGTTTCGCCAACAGACTCGAGTGCCAGATTCAAAGCCGGATGATCTGCCAGTCTCAGATCCTTTCGGAACCAGAATATGGTGCTCATCGGCTGGTTCGAAGTGATAGCCAGGTAAGTGTGACCAACGCGATGATCGCCGATGCGAGTAGCAGGTGCAGCGCAACAAGTTCCGCGGGTAATCCGAGCCGTGCCTGCAAAACGCCGATGAATGCTTGACCGGTTAACGTAGCTAAGGTCCAAAACACCAACCTTGAAGCGTAACCATCAACATCTCGCCGACGCACCAAAACCAAGAGCGCGACTAATGCGAGGAGCGATGCATAGGCAGGGTAGCTGTGAATGTGTTGCAAGAGTTCAGAGTCCAGACCATTGCGAGGCGTGTCGATATCTCCGGCATGCGGCCCGGAACCAGTGACTAGGACGCCCACTAACTCGGTTACCGCAACCAAGCCAAGAACAAGATTGGCGAGTCTGCGTTCCTGAGCGTTGGAATCGGAAATGTTCGGGTTGTAGGTGCGCCACATAAGTATGGCTGCGATGGCAATCATAACGGCACTAACTACGAAGTGCAGACCGACGATCCAAGGGTTTAGCTTGAACCAAACTGAAACACCGCCAATTACCGCCTGAACAAAGATTCCGGCAATTAGTGCGACTGCTGGCCCGAACAACTTGCGTTCACCCTGCAGTTTGCGAGCGAGTACCAGGGTCCCGACCGCGATCACCAGCAGAACAAACGTAAGAAGACGGTTGGAGAATTCAATCACTCCGTGGATACCCATTTCAGGCGTTGTGACGATGTTTTCACCATCGCAGGTCGGCCAATCTGGGCAACCTAGACCAGAAGCAGTTAAGCGAACTGCACCACCGGTCACTACGATCAAGATTTGCGAAATGACCGAGGCCCAAACAAATACGCGAAGTGCTCTTTCGGTAAGCCACTTGGTCATGAAATTGACTCCTCAAACCTTTACGCTAAAGATGCTGCACGGGTAGACTTAGCCCAGTGCACACAGCACCTTGTGCCTAATCCAAGTCTTACATGCTTCAAATTACGTGCGCTTGTTTTAGGGAATTATTCGTCAAGATTTGACGTTATTGGTGGCGAAGAAAGGTTTGGATTGTCAGAAAACATCATTGACCGTCCTGAGCTCGAGAGCCTAGGCAACTACGAATTTGGCTGGTCAGACGCAGACTCAGCTGGTGCCAGCGCCAAGCGCGGCATTAACGAGAATGTGGTCCGTGACATCAGCGGCAAAAAGAGCGAACCGGAGTGGATGCTAGAGCGTCGACTAAAGGGTTTCGAGTACTTCGGTCGCAAACCGATGCCAACTTGGGGTTCAGATCTCTCCGGCATCGACTTCGACAACATCAAGTACTTCGTGCGTTCAACCGAGCGGCAAGCCGAATCATGGGAAGACCTTCCAGAGGACATCAAGAACACCTATGAGCGTCTTGGTATCCCTGAAGCCGAGCGTGCTCGTCTAGTGGCCGGTGTTGCTGCACAGTATGAATCTGAGGTCGTTTACCACCAGATTCAGGAAGAACTTGAGGCGCAAGGCGTCATCTTCCTCGACACCGACACCGCCCTCAAAGAGCACCCAGAAATCTTCCAGGAGTACTTCGGCACCGTGATTCCAGCTGGCGACAACAAGTTCGCAGCTTTGAACACTGCTGTATGGTCCGGTGGCTCATTCGTTTACGTGCCAAAGGGAGTCCACGTTGAAATTCCACTTCAGGCTTACTTCCGAATCAACACCGAGAACATGGGTCAGTTTGAACGAACCCTGATTATCGCGGATGAAGGTTCTTACGTTCACTACATCGAGGGTTGCACCGCACCGATATATCAGAGCGACTCGTTGCACTCTGCTGTAGTTGAGATCATCGTGAAGAAGAACGCCCGAGTTCGTTACACCACTATCCAGAACTGGTCCACCAACGTTTACAACTTGGTCACCAAGCGTGCAGTTGCCTACGAAGGCGCAACTATGGAATGGGTCGATGGCAACATCGGTTCAAAGGTAACCATGAAGTATCCTGCGGTTATCTTGGCTGGCGAAGGCGCCAAGGGCGAGACCCTGTCGGTAGCCTTTGCTGGCGCTGGCCAGCACCAGGATGCCGGCGCCAAGATGATTCACCTTGCCCCGAACACTTCGTCTTCGATCATCTCGAAGTCGATTGCCCGTGCCGGTGGTCGCACGTCATACCGTGGTGAAATTCGCGTTAACCCTGGTGCCTACGGCTCGGCGAATACTGTTCGCTGTGACGCTCTCTTGGTTGACACAATCAGCCGCAGCGACACCTACCCAGCTGTTGACGTGAGAGAAGACAACGTAACCATGGGCCACGAGGCGACCGTTTCGCGAGTAAGCGACGAGCAGTTGTTCTACTTACAATCACGCGGATTGCCAGAAGACGAAGCGATGGCAATGATTGTTCGAGGTTTCATCGAGCCAATCGCCAAGGAACTCCCAATGGAGTACGCCCTCGAGCTCAACAAGCTAATCGAGATGCAGATGGAAGGGGCTGTTGGTTAATGCAAAATCACAGCCACGGCGCTGGTGCGCCAATTCAAATTCGCTCGGATCGCCCACGTTCAACGAACCCAGCTGACTTTTCGGCCATCGGCCGAACAGAGGAGCAGTGGCGCTACGTTGATGCCAGCCGTCTAAACGACCTTGATAAGCCACTGGTTGCTTTCGCCGGTTCGCTAGCAGGTACGGTGGAGCTTCCGAAGAGCGATTCCAAGGTTGGCTCCATTGGTCTTCCTGAAGACCTAATCGCCGCTCAGGTTTGGCAGGCGCGAGATGCGGTTCGTTTCGTCTCGCTGAAGGATGGCGAGAACCAGACCATCGACATTCACACTGACGCCAAATCTCAGTCACTACAGTTATTTGTTGAAACCGCAACACACTCCGTTTCTCGGTTGATCCTTAACCACACCGGCACGGGTGACCTTGCCTCCGTTGTAGAGATTGCAGTAGGCGATGAGTCAACTTTGAATCTGATCTCAATTCAGAACATGTCAGAATCTTCTGCATTCACTTCTTCCCAATTCATTCGCGTCGGCCGAAATGCCACAATCAACCACATCGTTGTATCGATTAGTGGTTCAGTGGTGCGAGTCGTCCCAAGCGTCAGCTACGCAGGTCCTGGTGGTGCTGCAAACCTTTCTGGTGCTTACTTTGCGGGATCCGGACAATACATTGAGCACCGCCCATTCATCGACCACAACCAGCCAAACTGCACTTCGGATGTCTCATACAAGGGAGCCCTCCAAGGTGCCACTGCACACACTGTTTGGGTAGGCGACGTACTAATTCGTAAGGCTGCCGAAGGCACAAAAACTTATGAACTAAACCGTAACCTGCTGCTCACCGATGGTGCGCGCGCAGACTCGGTTCCAAACCTAGAGATTGAAACTGGTCAGATCGAGGGTGCGGGCCACGCGAGTGCCAGTGGTCGCTTCGACGACGAACAGCTCTTTTACTTGCAGGCTCGCGGTATCTCAGAGCGCGATGCGAAGCGCCTGGTTGTTAAGGGCTTCTTGAACGACGTCATCAGCAAGATCGGCGACGACGAACTCGAAGACCTACTCAACCAGCAGATCGCAATCAAACTCGACAAGGAAGGTCAGTAACCATGGCTCACCTAATCTGCCCAGAAGCTGACATAAAGCCAGGCCGTGCGATTCGCGTAACCATTGCAGGTCACGCCATCGCAATCGCCAAGGCAAAAGATGGCAAGGTGTACGCCATTGACGACAAGTGCTCCCACGGTGAAATCTCGCTTAGCGAAGGATTTGTTGAGAACGATTCAATCGAGTGCTGGGCCCACGGAGCAAAGTTCTCGCTTGAAACCGGTGCCGCTCTAACTCTGCCCGCTTTTGAACCTGTAGCTGTCTACGAAGTATTCGTCGAAGATGGCCAAATTTATCTCGAATATGATCCAGCCTAAGAAGGAAACATGTCTACTTTAGAAATCAAAAACCTACACGTTTCGGTAGCTACCGAAGATGGCACAAAGGAAATCCTTAAGGGCGTTAACCTCGTAATTAGGAGCGGTGAAACCCACGCAATCATGGGTCCAAACGGTTCAGGTAAGTCCACCCTGGCTTACACCATCGCCGGTCACCCAAAATATGAGGTAACCGAGGGTGAGATCATTTTCGACGGTCTGGACGTTCTCGCAATGAGCCCAGATGAGCGTGCTCGTGCTGGCGTATTCCTCGCAATGCAGTACCCGGTAGAAATCCCTGGTATCTCGGTTAGCAACTTCCTACGAACCGCTAAGACTGCTATCGACGGTGAGGCACCAGCGCTTCGCACCTGGATCAAGGAAGTCAAAGAATCCATGGACAAACTGCGCATGGACTCATCGTTTACCGAACGCAGCGTCAATGAAGGCTTCTCCGGTGGTGAAAAGAAGCGCCACGAGATCCTCCAATTGGAACTTCTAAAGCCAAAGATTGCTGTTCTAGACGAAACCGACTCCGGTCTTGACGTTGACGCATTAAAGATTGTTTCCGAGGGCGTAAACCGCGCCAAGGAAGCCAACAACATGGGCGTTCTGCTAATTACCCACTACACCCGAATCCTGAACTACATCAAGCCAGACTTCGTTCACGTTTTCGTAGCTGGCAAGGTTGCCGAAGAGGGAGGCCCAGAACTTGCTGAGCGCCTAGAAGCTGAAGGCTACGACAGGTACCTATAGTCATGGGGAAAGAACTTAGTCCAGAGCGCCACGACCAGGTTGTTGAAGCCCTCAAAGAAGTAATCGACCCGGAAATTGGCGTAAACATCTACGACCTAGGGCTCATTTACGGTTTCGAGGAGTCCGAAGACGACGGCTCGCTGCTGATCAACATGACGCTAACATCGGCTGGCTGCCCACTGACCGATGTCATTGAGGAACAGACCGCTCAGGCACTAGACGGCGTTACCGAGGCATTCCGCATTAACTGGGTATGGATGCCACCTTGGGGTCCAGAGCGAATCACCGAGGACGGCCGTGAACAGATGCGTGCGATTGGCTTTGCGATCTAGTTAATGCTTTCCGTCCAAGACCTTGAAATACGAATTGGCGCCAGACTCCTGATGTCTGGCGTTAACTTTCGTGTTGAGGCCGGTGACAAAATCGGACTTGTAGGCCGTAATGGAGCAGGTAAGACAACTCTTACCAAGATTTTGGCTGGGGATAACCCGCCGACTGCCGGTTCCGTCTCCAAACGTGGAGAGATTGGTTATCTTCCTCAGGATCCGAGAACCGGAGACCCCGAAGATCTCGCACGAACCCGAATCCTGAACGCTCGCGGACTTGGTGACCTAGCTGCCAAGATGGCCGCGGCCACAGCAGACATGGGCTCTATCGACGAAACCGTTTACGAACGTGCCATGAAGAACTACTCGCGTTACGAGGAAGAGTTTCTGAGCGCTGGAGGCTATGCCGCCGAAGCGGAAGCCGCCTCAATCGCCAGCAACCTAGGCTTACCGGAACATGTTCTTGCCCAACCGCTGAAGACCCTAAGCGGTGGTCAGCGTCGCCGTATCGAACTCGCTCGAATCCTGTTCTCCAAAGCCGAGACCATGATTCTGGACGAACCTACGAACCACCTCGACGCCGATTCTGTGGTTTGGCTTCGTGACTTTCTAAAGAATTACCAGGGCGGACTCATAGTAATCTCGCACGATGTCGACCTCATCGGCGAAACAGTGAACCGCGTCTTTTATCTTGATGCCATGCGACAGGTCATCGACATCTACAACATGGGATGGAAACACTACCAAAAACAACGTGAGGCCGATGAAGAGCGTCGCAAGCGTGAACGTGCTAACGCAGAGAAGAAGGCTGCAACCTTGCAGCTGCAGGCGGCGAAATTTGGAGCTAAGGCCACCAAGGCCGCTGCAGCTCATCAGATGGCTCGAAGAGCCGAGAAGCTACTCGAGGGAGTAGAACAGGTTCGCGAGGCCGACCGCGTAGCCAAGATACGTTTCCCAGACCCTGCGCCGTGTGGAAAGACTCCCTTACTGGGTGAGAACCTGAGCCGTAGCTACGGTTCACTTGAAATTTTCACTGCGGTTGACCTTGCCATTGACCGCGGCTCTAAGGTGGTCGTAATCGGCTTGAACGGTGCCGGAAAGACCACACTGCTACGAATGCTTGCTGGAATCGACAAACCAGACACTGGTTCGGTCATTGCTGGCCACGGGCTCAAGGTCGGCTACTACGCTCAGGAACACGAAACACTTGATGTGAAGAAGTCAGTGCTGGAGAACATGCAGTACGCAGCACCACACCTAAACGACACCGATGCTAGAAAGGTTCTGGGTTCGTTTCTGTTCTCTGGCGACGATGTAGACAAGCCAGCTGCTGTTCTCTCGGGTGGCGAGAAGACCAGACTCGCCCTTGCAACCTTGGTGGTTTCCTCGGCAAACGTTCTGCTGCTCGACGAACCTACTAACAACCTGGACCCTGC
>JBEBAN010000010.1:0-31028 GCA_041158865.1 Actinomycetota bacterium | reverse complement strand
TTCACCGAAGAGCTGAAGACGACCGTTGCCGAGAAGAACGAGAAACTGAAATCTCAAATCTAGGACAGCGTCGCAGCCCGTTCCGCGATGTAGAGCGAGCAGATTCCCGCCAGATGCGCACTCGCGCTTGGTGGCTGCTTGTGATGTCTTTGTTGATACCTGGAACCGCACAGTTAGTTGGGGGTAACCGCAAGTTAGCCCGATTCGCCCTGCGCGTAACGCTGGTGAACGTTTCACTGATTGCACTGGCTGGAATTCTTTTCCTGATTAACCGCAACTGGTTGGTTGGCATCCTTACGGTGCCCTTCATCACCACCGTCCTCGGTTGGTATCTATGGGTCTTTGCAGCTTTCTGGTTCTTGCTAATCATCGACGCCATGCGTCTTAGCCAGCTCGGTCGCGTTGAGGGTAGATCCAAATGGATTCTGCTCGGAGCCTTCCTTGGAATTGGTGCACTCGGTGGCGGAAGCATCGCCTACGCCGGCAACGTCAGCGTTTCCAGCGCCTCGGCAATCAGCTCGATCTTCAACCAAGCCGGCAGCACCGAACCAATCGATGGTCGCTACAACATTTTGGTCTTGGGTTCGGATGCCGGCAGCGACCGCTTCGGTGTTCGCCCAGACTCGATCTCGGTGTTTAGCATCAGTGTCACCACGGGCAAGGTCGTGGTCATTGGTATTCCTCGTGGCCTAGAGCACGTTCCGTTCAGTAGCGATTCACCCCTATGGAAGGCCTACCCGAACGGCTGGACCTGTCTCAACGAGTGTCTGATAAACGCGCTCTACAAGAACGTCATGGACAACCACCAGGACCTTTACCCGGATGCCAAGAAGCATGGTTCAACCGCAGGGGTTGAGGCTACCAAGGATGCCGTCGAAGGCGTGACCGGGCTCAAGCTTTCCAGTTACGTGATGATCGAGATGCACGCGGTTAGCAAGCTGATCGACGCTCTCGGTGGAGTCACCATCGACGTCAAACAGCGCCTACCAATTGGCGGCCAGGCCGATGATGCCTCGGACGCCAAGGGCTGGATCGAAGCCGGTAAGCAGCACATGAACGGTTACACCGCACTCTGGTATGCCCGCTCGCGCCACACGACTTCTGACTTCGACCGCATGCGTCGTCAGAAAGAAGTTGAGCAGGCCGTTCTCGACCAGATGAACCCAGCCACCATATTTACCCGCTTCCAGGAAGTTGCCACAGCTGGCAAGCAGTTGGTCATGACCGACGTTCCGAAGGACATGCTTTCTACTTACCTGGACCTTGCCATCAAGGCGAAGAAGAAGGGTATGAAGGTGCTCGACCTAGTGCCTGAAAACGGCTACCACCCAGGCAACCCGAACTACACCAAGATTCGCCAGGACATCGCGAATATCATTGCCAAAAACAAGTAACAACTAAACTTCATAGGTAACTAACAGATGAGCGGAGCGCCGAGTATGAGTACTGAAGAGTACGCACTCGAACACGGGTTGAAGAAGGTTGGCGCTCGCCCAAGCCTGGGTCAGTACGTGAAGGATGCGTTGAAGCGCGTCGATTTCGCCTACACCCTGGCCAGCTACACACTTGAAGCCGGTAACGCCAAGAGCCGTTTGGGTTCGTGGTGGAACGTGCTACTTCCAACCATTCAGGCTGGAACCTACGGTCTGATCTTCGGTCTGATTCTCGGAGCTAACAAGCCGGATAACTTCCTACCATTCCTGTTCACCGGCGTCTTCCTGTTCAGCTACATTCAGGGTTCGTTCACCGGTGGTGCCGGAGCGATCATCTCCAACAACGGACTTGTAAAGAGCCTCTCGTTCCCACGCGTTCTGCTGCCACTATCGATCGTGATGTCACAAACGCTCACGCTGTTCCCACAGCTACTCGTGCTCGCTGTAATTCTGATAGCAGTCCAGCACACCATTAGCTTCAGCTGGCTGCTAATCATCCCGCTAATCGCGCTGCTCTTCATCTTCAACTTCGGACTAGCGATGATCATGGCCCGCATCACCGTCCACGTTCGTGACCTAAACAAACTGGTTCCATTCATCTCGAGAATTCTGTTCTACGTGAGCGGTGTTTTCTTCTCGGTAGAAAAGATCTTCGAAAACGACAGCATCTACTCGACCCTGATTAAGTTGAACCCAATTTTTGACTTCCTAAACATCGCCAGAAGTGCTCTGGTTGAGGGCTACCCGCAGCACCCAGAAGATTGGCTAATCGTTTCACTCTGGGCATTCGGCATGGCAGCTGTTGGTCTGATTTTCTTCTGGAGTGCGGAGGAGCGCTATGGCCGCGACGACTAAGCAGAAGGCGGAGAACCGCAACCCGGTCGTCATCATCGACGACGCTCACATCACCTATAAGGTTTTTGCATCCGGTCGCCGAGCCACCCGTGGCAACTCCGGTGGCGGTCTACTTTCCAAGAAAATGAAGCTTCAGGAAGTTCGCGCGGTAAAGGGCGTTTCGTTCACCGTCTACGAGGGTGAGTCGATTGGTATCATCGGAAGCAACGGTTCCGGTAAATCTTCGCTTATGAGTGCGCTCGCCGGGCTTACCCCGCTTACCGGTGGAGCCATCTACGCCAACGCACGCCCAAACCTTTTGGGTGTTGGTGGTCTACTGCTTCCAAGCCTCTCCGGTGAGAAGAACATCTTGCTCGGTGGCTTGGCCATGGGTTTCTCCAAGAAGGAAATTCTGGCCAAGGTTGATGAAATCACCGAGTTCGCCGGTCTTCAAGATTTCGTTGGGCTTCCGATGCGCACGTACTCACAGGGTATGTCGGCTCGACTACGCTTCGCCATCGCGGCGTCCAAGGATCACGACATCCTGATCATCGATGAAGCTCTTGCCGTTGGTGACCAAGAGTTCCGCAACCGCTCCGAAGCTCGAATGCGCGAAATGCGCGAGAACGCCGGAACCGTGTTCCTGGTCAGTCACAGCATGAAGTCGATCATCGACACCTGCACCCGTGTTATCTGGATCGAGAAGGGTGAACTGCGCATGGACGGCGACCCTAAGAAGGTCACGGCCGCCTACAACAAGTTCGTCGGCTCAACCACCATCGACTAATGGCAACAAACACGCCAAAAGTTTCAGTAATCATGCCTGTCCTCAACGAGGAAGAGCACCTAGAAGCAGCGGTCAAAGCTGTACTCGCTCAAAACTTTGAAGGCGAACTGCTTATCGCTCTCGGCCCATCCACCGATGGCACCGATGCTGTCGCCAAGCGCCTTGCCAACTCGGACGAACGAATCCGACTGGTTCCAAACCCGCGTTCGCTCACCACGGTTGCCATGAACACCTGCATTGCGCTGGCTAAGCACGACTACATCGTGCGCATCGACGCCCACAGTGAGCCTGGCGAAAACTACATCTCTCGAAGCATCGAGATCCTTGAGGAAACCGGTGCCGAACTGGTTGGTGGTGTTATGGCTGCCGAAGGTAAAACCTTGTTCCAACGTGCTGTTGCCTGGGCCTATACCTCTCGCTTCGGTCTAGGTGGAGCCAGCTATCACGTTGGCGGCGAAGCTGGAGAAGCGGAAAGCGCATATCTCGGTGTCTTTAGAAAAAGTGCCCTCGAACGTGTGGGTGGATACGACGAAAGCATCATCCGTGGCGAAGACTGGGACCTAGCGCAGCGGATAAAGGCAACCGGTGGGCTGGTCTGGTTTAACCCAGAGTTGCGGGTCACCTATTGGCCTCGCTCGAGCTGGCGTTCGCTGGTCAAGCAGTTTTACTCAACTGGCGCCTGGCGCGGGGATCTCACCAAGCGCGACTTCGCAAGAACCTCGCCACGATACTTCATTCCGCCTGCTCTAGTAATTGCGTTGGTGCTCGGCAACATCCTCTGTGTTCTTGGTTTGGCAATTGGCTGGTTACCGCTGTTTGGGTACCTTGCGGCAATCGTCCTAGTTGGTTTTATGTCTAGACTCGCTCCCGTTCCGCTGGTGCTGGCAACCATGCACCTTTCATGGGGTGTCGGTTTCATCGTTGGCTACATTGGGGGAGCAGCCGGAACCCTAGACCGAAGCCGCGTGACCAAGTGAACCTGAAGGCTTATTCACCAACGCGAATTCTGGGAGCACTTCGTCGTCGTGGGTTGGCATATGTTCGAAAGCTTCAATACCAGCCGGGCAAACTTCCGATTCAAAAAGGCTCAGTTCTGTTCGATTCGTTTGGTGGCAAGATGATTGGCGATAACCCGCTAGATATCTTTTTGGAATTACAAAAAGAAAGACCAGACCTGAAGTTCTACTGGACCGTTGGAGCTGGAACCAAGGCACCTAAGGGTGCTATCGGTGTGCGGTTTGAGAGCAAGGCCTGGTTGGACTTGTTGGCATCTGCCGAGTACATTGTGGCGAACACTTCGCTGCCTTGGTACTTCCGTAAGGTGAAGGGGCAGACCTACCTGCAGACCTGGCACGGCACTCCACTCAAGCGCCTGGTGCACGACATTCCACCTGGTTCGCTCACCAAGAGCTACCTTGACACCATGGACCGCGAGGCGGCCGCCTGGGACTACCTGATCTCACCTTCCGAGTTTTGCACCGAGGTGCTTCCACGCGCGTTTGGATACAAGGGTGAGGTGCTCGAAACCGGTTACCCGCGCAACGACCGACTGAAAACCCATACTGCCGCCGATCGGCAAAAGATTCGCGAATCACTCGGTGTGACCGATTCGAAGACCGTGCTGATTTTGTATGCGCCAACCTGGCGTGACTACCAGCGAACCGCGACTGGCAATTGGGATTTGGTGAGCTATCTAGAACCCGACATCAAGTTGCCAGATGGTTTTCAAATTATGTTCCGCGGGCACACCAATACTCACAACGTGAACTCGGCCAAAGCTGCTGGAACCTCGCTCGACGTGACCCGTTACCCAGATGTAACCGAGCTCTACATTGCTGCCGACGTATTGATCACTGATTTCTCATCGGTGATGTTCGACTTTTCGGTAACTGGAAAACCGATAGTGTTCCTCGCTCCAGATTTGGAGCGGTACCGTGCTGAACGCGGTTTTTACTTCGACTTTGAAGCGGAGGCACCAGGGCCGATTTTGGCGACTGAAGCCGAAGTGCTTGAAACTCTTGGCAAACTCCCAGAAACCGCAAAAGCCTTCCAGAGTGCCTATAAACACTGGCAAGCGAAGTTCAATGCTCTTGAAGATGGTGGGGCTTCGAAGCGAGTTGTTCGGGCTGTTTGGCCGAAGCGCTAATAGGCTTAAAGCAAGGTCCTAGCTTTAGGAGGACGCATGAAGCTACGCATTTTGGCTGGAATTAGCCTTTTAGCCGTTTCCCTTACTCTCGGCGCGTGCAGCATGCTCTATCCGGGACCAACTCCAACCTCCACCGAAACTCCAACCGAGACCCCTACCGAAACTCCAACCGAGACCCCAACGCCAACCGTTGACCCGAACCTGAACCAGGTTTCGATCAACATCATTGATGCGAATGGTTTCAAGGACAACGGTTATGTTCAGGTAATCGCTTCTGTAGATGGCGTCATGGAAGACGACGGTAAGTGCACACTGGTTGTAACTCAGGGAAGCCAAAGCCAGTCGGTCGAGGTTAACGCCGAATCGAATGTGAACTCAACTCAGTGCTTCCCAATGGAAGTTCCGATCGCTTCGTTCAAAAACGGTAATGCCAAGTTCACCGTCACCTATCTTTCGGACGCCTCTTTTGGCACTAATTCGGGAACCGTGCAAATTCAGTAATGAGAAATTGGCTTCGTAAAACACTGGTTGGCTTACTCAGTTTGAGTTTGGCCTTCATCGGTATTGTCGCGGCCGAACAGCCGAGCCAAGCTCTCGATTCCAGAACCTTCGACCCAGGCCTCATCATCTCAGATGCAGTGTTCAACGACTGGGGAACCATGAACGCGGCTCAGATTCAGAAGTTTCTTGAGGCTCGCGTTTCTACGTGTACTGATAACGACGGCGGCCCTAAGTGTCTTCGTAACTACAAGGAAAACGTAGCGGGCTCCTATGCCATTCGTGGTTCTCTGCACAGTTACTCGCTACGCGTTTGTGCAGATGTCCCTGCGGCTTCGAACCAAACCGGTGCGCAGATCATTTACTCCGTGGCCGTTGCCTGTCGAATCAACCCACGTGTTTTGATTGTGACCCTGCAGAAAGAGCAGGGGCTGATCACGGCCGCTGATCCGACTACTTACATGTACAAGGCGGCAATGGGTTACGGTTGCCCAGACTCGGCACCTCAAATCTGTGGGCAAGACTCGAAAGCCGATTCGCGTCTGTTTTGGCAGTTATACCGTGCGGCCTGGCAGTTGCGTTGGTATGGGGATCCTCGAGGCAGCTTCACCTACTTAAAGCCGGGTAAAACCATCAGTATGGGCTATCACCCAAGCAGTTCCTGTGGAAGAAAGTCTTTCCAGCTAAAGAGTCAAGCCACCGCGAAGCTTTACTACTACACCCCTTATACCCCGAACGCCGCGGCGCTCAACAACCTCTGGGGCACCGGCGACAGCTGCAGTGCCTACGGTAACCGAAACTTCTGGAGAACCTTCTGGACCTGGTTTGGTTCCCCGGTTGCAGGCTCATACCTCTTGAAGTCGTCGTCCAACGAAACCTATTTGGTTAACCAGGATACGAACAAGCGTTACCAAATCACCGATGCGGCGCTTATCGATGACTTCGCTCCGCTGGGTCCCGTGGGAACGATCTCGGACGCATACATGGCGAGCTTCACCAATGCCGGAGAGCTGAAGCGACTGGTTCAAGATGCCACCACGGCCAAGCGCTACATGATTGTCTCTGGTCTCAAGTATGAAGTTTCCAGCGCTGCACAAGCGACCACCCTGGGTCTCGACTGGGCCGCTGCACCGGTCCTAACCAGTGTTCAGCTTTCCATTTTCGATAACCTCACCTTTGCCAAGTCGGCGACCAGTGGTGAGGTGTTCCTGCTGCAGGGAGCCACCCGTGCGTTGATTTCGGATCAGGCATTGATCGGTGCTCTGAAGCCGATAGGCGGTACCGCGGTACTCAGCGACGACGTCCTTGGAACTTTCCAGTTAGTTAATCCGGTGACGTCGCTCGTGATGGATACCGCTGGGCTTCGCTATAACCTGCTAGATGGCAAGAAGATACCAATCGCAACTAGCGCCGTCGCCTCCGCGCTTGGATTGAACTGGAATAACGCCACGACCATAGCCACGGCGCAACTTTCTAAGATCTCTACCGCAAGTTTCATCAAAGTAACCGGTGCAACCAACAGCTACCTGCTCAGTGAAGGTAAGAAACACTTGGTTGGGTCATCACTGGCGACGAGCGTAAGTAAGTTCGGTTCGACGGCAATCGTCCCTGCCGATTTTGCCTCACGCTTCCCGGCCGGAAATGAGCTGACCCCGCTACTAAAGACCTCCACCGATACCTGGTATGTCTCGGGCGCAAACAAGTTCAAGGCAACCCAGGCACAGGCAACTGCAATGGGTCTCGACTGGTCTAAGTCGGTGCTCATCTCGTCAACCCAATCGGGAACTCTTGCCAGTCCGATCTTGATGAAGACTTCCACCGGAACCACGACTTATCTGGTTGATGGCTACACCGACAAGTATCCTTTGGCGACTTCTGACCTTTCGGTTTACTCATCGTTCGGTTCGGTAGGTGTGGTTCCATCGGCTTACCTGGCCGCATTCAACACCAAGGGTGACCCAGGTCGATTCGTAAACGGTGATGACGGCTATCACTACTACCTGGCTTCCGCCAAGCGTTACCGCGTATCGTCCGCAGCTACCGCCGCCGAGATTGCACCAGCATCGTTCGGCTCGACCCCAGCGTGGTCAAGCTTGCCTACGCTTTCCTCTACCGAGCTGACCAAGTTCGTTGTGGCTAGCACCACCAAGTACATCACCACCTATATCAAGGACGGCAATACTACCTACGTGATCGAGGATGGAAAACGCCGTGAGGTGTTGGATGCACCAAGCCTCAGTGGTTACTACTCGACCGTTCCTGCGGTTAGTGTACTCTCCGGCGCTAGTTTCAATTCGCTACCACTCGGTAACCCGGTAATTGCTAACCAGAGCATGTTCCAGGCCACCGATGCGAGCGCGCAGGGTGTGTTCGTAAGCGGCACCTTCTACGCCATGCCAAAGGCGATGTTTGCTGCTGTGAAGGCTGCACCTGCATGGCGTTTTACCAAGTCAACCGGCACGCTCAGCGCCGCCTCGCTGGCCAAAACCACCAAGGGCACCGCGATTGCACCTTTCGTTGTTACCGACAACGTTGGCTACCTGCTTTCGCCAGATGGCAAGACCGAAATTTCTGACATCCAAAATTTGATTGCAAGCCCAACCGCCCTGCCGGCAGCCGTTGCAACACTAATTGATCGAGTGGCTGGCGACGCAATCTCGACCCCGGTTGTGGTCAAGGAATCCGCTGCTGCCACCACCAGCTACTATGTTGCGAACCGCTTGAAGCGTCCTAGTTTTGACACTGCCGAAGGTGTAGCCATCAGCGCTCTTCGCTCGAACAATTCGGTGAAGATTTGGCCAGCATATGCGCTGGAGGCGATCGCATCTGGCAACATGGTCATCGCTCCTGGAAGTGTGGTCAAAGTCAAGGAGTCCGGCAACATTTACATCATCGACGGCTGGGGTAGAGGCCTTCGCATGACCAAGTCGGTCGCCGACTCATTCGGAACCACTTCGATGAAGACCGTGACTCGCGCCAACCTTTCCGGCTACAACACACTCTCGGTTCTACCTTGGCAGAAGGTAACCTGTGCCGGTGTCACCTACCTAGTTGATGGCGGCAAGTTGACTCGCATCGACTCCGCATCGATTGGTCAGTGGCCAGGAACCGCAGTGGCGCTTGATGCCACCACCTGCAGTCGCTACGCCATTAACTCAGCCCCGGTTGGAGTCTTTGTCTCGAACGGCACCACCAAATATAAGTTGATTGGTGGCAAGCTGAAGCCAATTCGAACCGCTGCCGAATACACGACGATGCTCGGCAATGGCGTGGCCGCTGCTGCGGTTTCGAAGAAGTTGATCGGCGAGTTCCCTAAGTTAAACCCAACCTCGTACGTAGTGGTTAAGGGAGACAGTCTTTACAAGGTGGCTGTGAAGTTCGGCGTGACCCGAGCACAGCTGCGCACGCTCAACAATTTGACCACCGACGTCTTGACCATCGGTCAGGTAATCAAGCTACCTTGAGTTTGAAGCGAGACGCTTGAGTCTCGCTCGCTTTGGTGTGCGTCCCAGCGGTTCCAGATTCTCGGCCGGTTCGTTCACTTTCACGGCAAACAGCACCAGCATGACCCAACCGATTTCAACGAGGATTCGGCTCTCGGTTAGGTTCTGGGTGACTATTCCGACGAAAACCAAAATAGGCCAAAGATAGAGCGGGCTGGTGTGGCGAACGGCAAGGCGCCAAACCTTGATGAAGGTGATTCCAATCAGCAACAGGAAGAGCCCTAGGCCGAAGATTCCCAACTGCATCCAAACATCTAGGAAGGCGTTGTGAGCCTGGTAGTAAGGGACGTTGTGAATTACCACCAAACCCTGATACGGCTCTACCCAAGGTACCCAGTAGGAGCTCCAGCCCCAACCCTGCAGAGGGCGCTCGTCGATCAAGTTCAGCACAATCTTCCAGATCTTGGTGCGGCCGGTCATGTCTGGTGACTTTCCGATTAGCGCGAATATCTGGGCACGGTAGGTGAGCACCAGCAGGGCACCGGTTCCGATTACTCCCCAGGCGATTCGATAGTAGAGGTGTCTCACGTCACGTTCTTTACCTTCGGCAGCAATCGAAACGATGGCCGCGGCGACGATAGCCGCCAGGGCGAAACCGATGCTTGCCGAGCGGGAAAGAATCAGCATCGGCACCGCTGCGAGGAAGCTCATGATGCTAACCAGGCGTGAGGTTGAGTTGGCGGCAACCTCGATGGCAAAGACCACCAGACCAATCATCGCCATGTAGGCAAGCATGTTTGAATTTCCAACGATGCCCTGAATGCGGTCATCGGTGAAAAGGTTGGCTTGGCTCCAGTAGAAAGCAACTGCAGGAGGCTTGGCACCTTCGTAGTTAGGGAAGAACGGCTGGATTGGACCTTGGATGATCAGAGCCGCATAAAGCTCAAAGACGAACGAGCCGATCAGAATCACGCGAAGGGTGCCGGCGAATAGTCGCAGAAGCTCACGCCAGTCGAATGCCGTCACTAGAAATAGAGCAAAGGCGGTGGTGGCTAGCTGAACCAGAGCGGCACCGAGGCTAACCAGTTGGTAGTTGGACCAGATTGAGCCGACCAGCATTAGACCAAGTAGCCCGGTAAGTGGCACCGGAACCCTGCGGAATGTGGAACGCCAATCTGCCTGGAAAAGTTGGATCAGGGTGGCAACTAGCAGGATACCGAGCAGGATTCCCCAGCCCAGCCATCCGATTGTGTAGCGCACGGCGTCGCCACCCATCAGCACAAACAGGGCAGCGTAGGCGGTTCCGACTTTTAGAAAGTAACCCTTCCCTGAGCGATCGGGAAAAGTTCGAATCGAGGTCGTAGTGGTCTCCATTTAGGAGATTGCATCCCAGGCCGACTGGATGATTTCGTGTAGCCCACGCTGTGCCTTCCAGCCGAGAGTCTTCTCAATGCGGGCGACATCCGCTGCGAGGTAGGCAGGGTCGCCGGGGCGACGGTCCGCGATTATCGGCTTTATTGGCTTTCCGGTAACTGCGGCTACCTCATTGATTACATCTAGGACGCTCGATCCGACTCCGGTGCCAACGTTGAAAACGTCGAACTCGCGATCCGAAGAGTCAAGGTAATCGAGGGCACGTAGGTGTGCTTCGGCTAGATCCAGCACGTGCACGTAGTCGCGAACACAGGTACCGTCTGGGGTTGGCCAGTCATTACCGAACACTACTGGGCTACCGCCATCGGCTAACTGCTTGAAGATGATTGGAACGAGGTTGGCTACCTGGGTGTCTGCCAGTTCCGGCCAACCAGTTCCGGCCACGTTGAAGTAGCGCAGGCTAACTTCGCGTAAGCCCCAACTCTCGGACGCCTCGCGGCACAGGATTTCGCCATCCAACTTAGTCTGACCGTATGGGTTGATCGGCTTGCAGTCGATATCCTCGGCCGCGTGGCTCACGTTTGGCACGCCGTAGGTGGCAGCTGAGGAGGAGAAGACCAGCTTGGTTACGCCGGTTGTGCGCATGGCCTCAAGGAGGTTTTGCAGACCGCCAACGTTTTGTTCGAAGTACCAGTCAGGCTTTTCAACCGATTCACCAACCTTCTTGCGGGCAGCCAGATGAATTACGGCAGTCACGTCGTGTTCGCGAATCAGTTCCTGGAGCTCTCGAATTGCAGTGCTCTGGGCTAGGTCGATCTTGACTCGGGGAGTGTCTCCGATGCGCTCAACGATGCCTTCACTGAGGTCATCTACCACGACTACTTTTTCGGCTCTGGCTTGTAAAAGTCGCACAACATGCGAACCGATATAGCCGGCTCCACCGGTAACTAGAATTGCCATTGGTTAAGACTAGCAAAGCACGCCTTTAAGGCTTCAATAAGCGGTTTAAACTTCGATTTCACATTTTGCTGATTTGGTAATAACATCGATGTAATTACAACGAGGTGACTTACCTCGACCAATAAGAATGGGTAAAGATGCGAGACGAAAACGGAATTCCAGCAAACTGGTTTGTTGACCCACAGTTCCTAGGTGTCGCGGGGGCATACTCCGATGGTGACGACAACCCACTTTCTTGGCAGGCAGAGGCCGTTTGCGCCGAAACTGACCCAGAACTGTTCTTCCCTGAGAAGGGCGGATCGACCCGCGAAGCCAAGCGCATCTGCGCCGGCTGCGACGTAAAGACTCAGTGCCTCGAGTACGCACTAGCGAACGACGAGCGCTTTGGCATCTGGGGCGGTCTATCCGAGCGCGAGCGTCGCAAGCTCAAGAAGCGCGCCTAGTTTCAAACCCCTAGGCGTCTAATGCCAACCAAAGTCGTGGTTTGGCTCCCGGACGGAGTCAACGAAAATTCCGAAGCTGAGCTTACGGAAGCCGCGATTGCACGCCAGAGCGTTACTGTGGCTGGCATCACAAATGATTCAAAAGCCATCGAGTTCGAACCAAGTAACTGGGTATGGGTTCTAACCCCTGGAAGCGAACCCAAACCTTCCGCTCTCGCCGAGCTGCTTTCCGCGGTCGCGGATTTGAACACCATCGGTCAGGTCGGCCCGATGCAGTTATCGAAGCAGAACCCAAAACTCATTACCCAGCTCGGGCTTAGCCTTTCTCCGCTGGGTGCACCGGTGGGCTTGGTCAGTAGTCAGCTGGACCAGGCTCAGCACACTGGAGTCACCGACGTCATGGCGGTGGGTCTGAATGGTTCGCTAATCAGATCCGATTTGCTTCAACAAATTGGGCAACCGAATTTTCGTCTGCCTGGCATCTCAACCGATCTAGATTTCTCAATTCGGGTTCGTCGTGCCGGATTTAGAGTCCTTACCGTGCCAGCGGCCAAGGTGTTGGTTCCAGTAATCGCGCTGAAGGACGATCGACGAGCTGCCATCCAACTACGTCTCGCTCACTCGCCGCTTTTGCTGGCTCTTCTGTATTGGCTCTTCTTGCCGGCGATCACGGCCTTCCGTCTGGTGATTCGACTCAGCCAAAAACGTCCCGGGCTCCTGATCCAAGAACTTTTGGCTGGGCTTTGGGGTTTCCTCACTCTTCCGGTTCGATTGGCAGGGCGTCCACGGAAACCTAAGTCGAGCCTTCGTTCGCTAAAACCGTTGCGAGCCAGCTGGTCGCAAACTGACGACTATAAGAGGCATGAATCCGACCTTGAGGAGTCACACCAGCGTTTGGCCGCTTTCGTCCGCGGTGACCACGAGAACACTGTGGGCGCGGCTAAAGGTTTCTCGGATGCCGGTGGATTCTGGTTTGCATTTGCGATGCTTGTGGTTAGCTGGTCTCTACTTCCGCAGAGCGAGGCGCTAACCGGAGGATCACTGCTTCCACTCAGCGGCAACTGGTTCGATCTCTTTGCCAGAGCCGGTGCCAGTTGGCAGCCGATCGGCCAGGGCTTCGTTGGTCCGAGTGACCCGTTCAACTGGGTGCTTCTGCTAATTGGTTCGTTCACGTTCTGGTCACCGAACCTGGCTGTAACCCTGCTGCTCTTGCTAGCTCGTTCATTCGCCTTTGTAACCGCCTGGAAGGCTCTGTCGCTGCTGACTTCCAAAGCTTGGCAGCGAAACCTCGGTGCAGCCACCTACGCCGTGCTCCCCGCCTTCACGGCCAGCATTGTCGACGGCGAACTGGCGGCAATCGTGGCCACGATACTGACCCCCTGGCTCGCCTTTAGCATTGCTCGAGCCGCTGGCTTGGGTAGAAGTGGATCCGCTGCCTCGGATGCCAGAACCTGGTCTTGGGTTGGCCTTGCCGGAGTCCTTCTGGCCCTAGTGGCTGCGGCTTCGCCCTCGGTAGGTATCTTGGCTCTGGCGGCGCTTGCCGTCGCCGCATTCACCCGTATTCGCAGATTCGGGTACCTGTTCTGGATTCCGCTGCCAATGGCGGCCATCTACCTACCGCTGGTCTGGTATCAAATCGGCAGGCCGCTTGGGTTACTCGCAAACCCAACCATTGGCTATGTTTCTAAGCCAGATACCCTCGGGGCTCTGGTAGATCTGAATAACCCGCTCCAGTGGGCGCTTGCATTGTTGCTGGCGCTGGCGCTGGCTGGAGTTGCATCAAAGCGCTGGGGAGTTGCCCTCGCGCTCGCGGTGTTTGGTCTCACCGCGTTCGCTCTGCTAGCGTTCACAAGCGCGCTTTCGTTCCCAGCCGACGTAATTTCGGCAGGTCTAGGCTTTGACCGAGTACAGAACACCGGTCACGACATCGCGTCTGTGGTTGGCATAGTGCTAATCGCTTTGGTCGTCCACGGGCTTTCACTGGTCTCACGCAAGTGGGTTTCCACCGCAGGGCTGGTGGCTCTGGTTCTTGTTACCGCTCCGTTGGCGTTTGGTGCAGCAACCGCGATGCCAGAACTGAAGGCGTCGAATGGTTCTGTGGTTCCGCTGCTGCTTCAAAAGCAGGCCGACCAGGGCACTGACCTACAGCTTTTGAAAATTACAAAAACTACGGACGACCTTCGCGTGCAGTGGATGCCGATTGCTGGAATTCGTCTGGAAGATGCGAACCTGGCCTACCGCTTCTCGATGGATTCGATAGTTGATAAGAGTGAGTACCAAGCACTGGCACAGGCAATCGGCGACCTAAGCGCCGCAAACGGCGTAGCAGATATGCAAACCCTGATCTCCAACAAGGTGGGATATATCCTTATGGAGCAAACAGCCGAAAACGCAGAGCTCGCTGCAGCGCTCGAGTCTTCGCCAAACCTCGAGGGCGCTGGGCTCACTCCATTCGGTGAACTTTGGCGCGTAAAGGGGATTGACAGTGCGGATGCACCCGCAACCGCTCACACCCCGTGGTCTACAACCAAGGCGGTCCAGCTGATTGCGCTATTCGCTTTCTTGTTGCTTGCCGTTCCAACCAGAACAAGGCGCAAACGCGCCGACGATTCGGCAATCTTTATCGATCAGAGCGAGAGTGAGCTAAATGTTTAAGCGCATCATCGCCCTAATAGCCGTGGCGGCAGCCAGCGCGCTTGCGTTATCTTTCTTGAACTTTGAACCAATGGCGATCGGCGAAATCGGCAAAACCAAGACCGTGGAAGTCGCCGGTCGCACTCCAGAGCTGGTCTGCCCTGGACCGGTCTTTGTAAACGGTGGCGAAGGCGGCACGAAGCTCGGAACATTCGTGCAGAGTGGTTCGGTCCAGATCGAAGGTCGCGACTTGGCAGGTGCGATTTCAAAGTCGGCAAGCGCTCAATCCAAACTTAGTGGCACCGCGGACGGTTCCAAGAACTTCAATGCCATTCAGGTTCAATCTGCGGCTGGAAGTCAAGCGTTCGGTCTCGCCGCAGCCAGCTGCTCTCCTGGCGCCAGCGACGCCTGGATCGTCGCCGGCGATAACTCGGTCGGTCGCGAAGCGTTACTCATCCTGGTGAATGTCGGAGCCGTAGACGCCACGGTCAATCTCGAACTTCTGGGTAGCAGTGGACCAATCGAAGGCACGGGTTTGAGTGGAATCTCAGCGCCGGCTGGAAAAACCACGGTACTGCCGCTGGCATCGTTTGCTCCAAAGGCGGAAGTCTTCGCCGTGCACGTTACTAGTCGCGGCGCTAACCTCGGAGTTTACCTGCAGCAGAAAACAATCCGAGGGGTGACCCCTGGTGGGTTCGACTTGGTTGGGGTCACCGCCCCTGCCGAAAAGCAGTTGGTCATCCCAGGCATATTCCTTAGAACCTCGGCAAAACTGACGGCGCTGGTTACGGCCGACCATAACTTTGCCGACACTCGGCCGATGCTTAGGGTGACCGCACCCGGCAACAAGGAAGCAACCTTCACCGCTCAGGTGGTTGGCTCGGACGGCAGTAATTTCGGAACCGTGATCCAGGGAACCGTTCCTGCCGGCAGCACCAAGGACTTCGAAATTGCTGACGTAGCAGATGGTGACTATGCGGTTCAGTTTGATTCGAACCAGCCAATCATGGCCAGTTTCCGCTACTCCCGTGCCGCTGGATCGGTCTCCGATCTCGCCTGGGCTACCGGAGTTAGTGCTACCAAGCTGGATGCTGGCTTTACCTCCCCGAGTGGAACCGTAAGCAAGCTATCGCTGGTGAACCCCGGGGCTGAACCGATCACCGTCAAACTTTCCGGAGTCAACCTGACCGTAAAGGCTAATTCGAATTTGGTGGTTTCCCTTGCCGCAGGCAGGAGCTACCAAATCGCTTCAAATGGACCAATTGCCGCAAGCGTAGTGATTGATAAGTACTTCCAGATTGCCGTGGTTCCGGTGATTGATTACCGCTCGAGCGGCGGCACCCTGAAGGTCAATATTCGCTAGCGCTTGTAGCGGTCCGGGATGATGTCGCCCGGATCTTTGCCGAGCAGGTCGGCTACCGCCTGGAACACATACTGTTCGATGTGAAACCTCTCGTCCAACCGATCGGTTCGTCGGTGATGAGTAAGGCGTTCGATTGGGATTCGGTATATCGTGATTCGAAACTCGCTGGGGTTCACCGAATATCTCGGCACCTCGAAAATACCCTCTGGAAACATCGGGGAATCGAGAACACGCCAACGCAAGTGTTCCAGTTCCTCAGGCCAGCTCAGTTTCAAAAACTCCACGGATTGGGAAACCACCGTTTCGAAGAATCCCAATGGAGCCTTCACGCCCAGATGGCTTGCCAGAGAGCCGCGAACATCGCGTCCGTGCCTTCTGCGACTAGCTCTAAATGGAAGCATGGCGCTAGTTTACGGCGGGTAAACTTTACTCATGCAGAAAACAGCCTTTGAATTTCGCGTCGCCAACCTAGAGTTGGCGGAAGCTGGTCGTCACCAGATTCGACTCGCCGAAAACGAGATGCCAGGCCTCATGAGCCTTCGTAAAGAATTCGCCGAAAGCCAGCCTCTAGCCGGTGCGCGAATCGCGGGTTCGCTACACATGACCGTTCAAACCGCAGTGCTTATCGAGACCCTGGTTGCGCTCGGCGCACAGGTTCGCTGGGCTTCCTGCAACATCTTTTCAACACAGGACGAAGCCGCTGCGGCCGTCGTCGTTGGCAAGGGTTCGGTAGCCGAACCTAAAGGTGTTCCAGTCTTTGCCTGGAAGGGTGAAACCCTTCCTGAGTACTGGTGGTGCACCGAGCGCATCTTCGACTGGACTGCCGAAGCCGCTGCCGCAGGAGCCGACTACATCGGCCCAAACCTCATCTTGGACGACGGGGGAGACGCCACTCTCTTGGTTCACAAGGGTCGCGAGTACGAACTAGCTGGTTCGGTTCCTCCAAAGGGCGCCGAGACCAGCGAAGAGTTCGCGGTGATTCTGGATCTGCTCAGCGAGCAACTAAAGCTTTCGCCTAACCGCTTCACTCGAATCTCGGAAGAGATCATCGGTGTCACCGAGGAGACCACCACCGGTGTTCACCGCCTCTACGAACTGATGGCAGACGGACTTCTACTGTTCCCTGGCATCAACGTGAACGACTCGGTCACCAAGTCGAAGTTTGACAACAAGTACGGCATTCGCCACTCGCTTCCAGATGGCATCAACCGTGCCACCGACGTACTAATCGGCGGCAAGACCGTTTTCGTTGCCGGCTACGGTGACGTTGGCAAGGGTGCAGCTGAGGCCATGGCCGGACAGGGTGCTCGCGTAATCGTCAGTGAAATCGACCCGATTTGTGCACTACAGGCAGCAATGGACGGCTACCAGGTTTCAACCATTGAGTCCGTGGTTGAATCGGTTGACATTTTTATCACCGGAACCGGTAACCAGAACGTGATTCGCACCGAGCACCTCGAACGTATGAAGCACCTGGCCATCGTTGCCAACGTTGGTCACTTCGACAATGAGATCGACATGGCCGGACTAGCTGCGCTTCCTGGTGTTACCAAGGTCGAGATCAAGCCTCAGGTTCACGAATGGCGTATGCCGAGCGGTCGATCTGTCCTAGTTCTTTCCGAGGGTCGCCTGATGAACCTTGGAAACGCTACCGGTCACCCAAGCTTCGTGATGAGCAACTCGTTCGCCAACCAGGTGTTGGCTCAGATTGAGCTGTTCACCAAGACCGCGGAGTACCCACTCGGTGTCTACACTCTTCCTAAGGCTCTGGATGAAAAGGTTGCCCGTTTACATCTGGACGCACTTGGTGTGGAATTAACTCAGTTAACTCCGGCTCAGGCCCGTTACATTGGCGTGTCGGTGACTGGACCTTACAAGGTCGACCACTACCGCTACTAAAGGAACTGTTATGGCACAGAAAATTCTCGTTGTAGAAGACGAACAGGCGATGAGCCAGCAGCTTTGCGACCACCTCGAAAACGCTGGTTACGAAGTTTATGCAATTTTCGACGGCGGCAAAGCTCTGGACGCATTTGCTGATTTTGCCCCAGACCTTGTGCTGCTTGACTGGATGCTTCCAAACAAGAACGGCCCAGAGATCTGTGCCGAGATCCGCAAGACCAGCGGAACCCCGATCATCATGCTCACTGCCAAAGCCGACGAGGACGACATCGTGATCGGTCTAGAAGCTGGTGCGGATGACTACGTGCCAAAGCCACTGCCTTCGTTCAAGGTCCTTCAGGCTCGAATCGAAGCGCGTCTACGCCCGCTGCGCACCCCGGACGTTTCCGAGCTCGTCATTGGACCGCTGGTCATCGACGTCCTAGGTCACGAGGTTCGCAAAAACGGAGAGCGTGTTTCGCTGACTCCGCTCGAGTTCAACCTGCTGCAGACCCTGGCCGAGAAGCCGAAGCAGGTTTTCTCTCGAGAGATTCTCTTGGAGAAAGTTTGGGGTTACCCGTACACCGCCGACACCCGCCTTGTAAACGTGCACGTGCAGCGTCTGCGTTCGAAGATCGAGGACGACCCAGACAACCCGCGTATCGTGGTCACTGAGCGCGGCGTGGGCTACAAAGCCGGCATCTTCTAAACCGCACCTGTGCTTAGAGACATAGCGTCAAGAATTGTCACCGCTTTTGCGCGGTCGATTCAGTTGCGCTACGTCACCATGACGGTCGTGCTCTCGACCCTCGCTCTGATCACCGTCGGTGGGTTCCTGTCTTACTCGATCGGTAACGGTCTCTACGAAACGCGTATCCAGCAGATTCTTCAGGAATCTAAGCGTGCCGCTGCCGAGGTGCAAAACACCCTCAGTGGCGCCGGCAACACTGACACCGTGGCACTGCAGGGTTTGGTCAACACGGTGGTTCCAAATCTTGAGCAATCAACCGCGATTGGCTCTAGACAGGTTGCGCTTCTTCGCACTCCCGGTCAGGCCACCGCACAGTTTTTACAGTCGCCGATTTCGTCCGAGTTGAATGTAACCGTGATTCCAGATTCGCTGCGTGCGAAGGTGGTTCAGACCGAAAACCGTCTGGTCTATCGCGCAGTGCAAATTGAGCGAAACGGCATCGTAGAACCAAGCGTCATAGTGGGTTCCAAGATCTCCATTCCGGTAGCCGGCGAGTATGAGCTCTACCTGGTTTATGACATTGCCGACACTCAAGAAACCTTGGACTTCTTCCAACGCACTCTGGCCGTCGGTGGTCTCGCCATGATTTTGTTGCTGGGTCTGGTTGCCTACTTTGTCACCGGGCGAATCGTGGCTCCTGTGGCAAAAGCTGCCGATGTTGCTGAGGAGTTGGCAGCCGGTTCGCTGGACAAGCGCCTTCCGGAACGCGGTCAAGACGTCGTGGCAACGCTGGCTCGCTCGTTCAACAAGATGGCGCAGGGTCTGGAAACACAGATTGGCGAGCTAAGTAAGCTGAGCAAGATGCAGCAGCGATTCGTTGCCGACGTCTCGCACGAACTTCGCACACCACTGACCACAATCAAGCTCGCTGCCGAAATGCTTGAAGCCAAGTCGGGGGAGTTAGATGCCAAGGCTAAGCGCTCACTTGACACCCTTCTTTCACAGATCGCCAGATTTGAAGCGCTTCTAGCCGATCTTCTGGAAATCTCCAGCTATGACGCGGGTGCGGTCAAGGCGAACCTGGTCCGAACCGATCTCAACGCGGTCGTCGGTGGCGCAGTGGCAGGGCTTGAGCCGCTAGCCGAAACCCTTGGCTGCGACCTGAAACTCAAGGTGCCGAAGGGTCTGGTTGAAGCCGACATTGATCCTCGACGCATCGAGCGCGTACTTCGCAACCTAATCTCGAACGCAATCGAGCACGGAGCCGGTAAGCCGGTCGAGGTTGAGGTTGGGGCATCGGTCAACGCCGTCGCGGTCACCATAACCGACCACGGTATCGGTATGAGCCGAAGCCAAATGGACCGAGTCTTCGACCGCTTCTGGCGAGCCGACCCAGCGCGCAAGCGCACCACCGGCGGAACCGGTCTGGGGCTTGCGATTTCACTGGAAGATACACACCTTCACCACGGCTGGCTTCAGGTCACATCAAAGCCAAACCTGGGCACTACCTTCCGCGTGACCTTGCCTCGAAAAGAGGGCGGTATCTTCACCGAGTCGCCACTGCCGCTGGGTGAAACCTTGAGCAGCAGGAGTCGTATCTAATGCGCAAAGTCTACTCATTCGCGCTTCTGGCATTACTCGGCATGGTCCTGAGCGCCTGCGCCTCGCTGCCGTTGGTTGGCACCAACAAAGTTGGTCCAGAAGTGCTCACCAACGAACTACAAGAATCTCTCTATTACTCTCCAGCCGGACCTTCTTCGGGTGATACCCAGGATGAAATCATCACCGGGTTTCTCTACGCCGGAAACGGACCGCAGGACGACTACGCGGTGGCGCGCCAGTTCTTGACCCGTGGCTTTTCCACCAAGTGGCAACCAGGTAAAGAGACGCTGATTCAAACCGGCCCAACCAAGGTGATCTCCGATACCGGGACGAAAGTCCGCATCCTAGTTTCCTACGATGCCAGAATCACCGAGGACGGCACATATGTCTCCGAACCCGGTTCGTCGCGTGAAATCGAGTTCCGACTTCTTGAAGAAAATAACCAGTGGCGCATCGCGTCGGCGCCAAATCTCACCTCGCTCCTGCGACCAAACTTCGAAGTGCTCTTCAAGGCCGTCTCGGTCTATTTCTGGGACAAGTCGCTGAGTTATCTAATCCCCGACGTCCGCTGGTTCCCGGTCAAGGCTTCGCTGGCAACGAAGTTGACCAACACTATGCTCGCTGGTCCTACCGACTGGTTGGCGCCGGCCGCACAGAACATTTTCCCCAAGGGAACCAAGTTAAACATCAACTCGGTTACGGTTGCAGGCGGTTTGGCGTCAATTGACCTAAACGCATCCGCGTTGAAGATCCCGGCTTGGAAGCTTCCATATCTCAAGTCGCAATTGCTGGCCACACTGAGTGCGGTACCAGGTCTAACCGAGGTTTCGGTTTCGATCCAGAGGACCGTTTTGAACATCACCACGACTTCGTCTGGAATGCCAAACACCGGTTCAAACCTTCCGGTGATCCTGACCGACAACGACATCAGTCGTATTGCCGGAACCGAACCGATGCCATTAGCGGCGGCAGCCAAGTACGTGCAGAAGCTTCACGCGACCGCATTCTCGTTGTCAAATGACTCCAGCTACCTGGCACTTCGTGGCGAAGGAACGATCTACGTCTACAACCTAGGTGTTCTCACCTCGCAGGAACGTTTGGTTGATTCTCGTGCCAACCTACTGGCGCCTAGCGTCGACGCCTTCAATGCGGTGTGGACTGCAACCGGCCAACCTGGCGACCCACTTCGAGTCGTTGATCAGGGCGGAAGCACCGTGATGCTGAAGAACCCATATCCCGGATCTATCAGCATCCGTGAAATCGCGCTTAGTCCAGAAGGTGCGCGTCTGGCAATTGTTCACGACAACTACCGTGGCAGCGTGGTGGATGTGTATCCGGTGATTCGCGATAAGAACGGCAGCGTACTTTCGCTAGCGGATCCGCTTCCGCTACCTGCGTTCGGCACCCAGATCCGAGGGCTCTCCTGGTCTGACCGAACCACGCTCATGGGAATCGCGGTAGTCAACCGAATTCAGCAAGTTCGTTCGCTGCAAATCGGTGGCTCAGTTACCGATGGCAAGGTTATGACCGATGCGGTCGCACTGGTCTCATCAATCGGTGACAACCTCTACTACCTCAACGAGCAGGGTGAGGTTCTGGTTTCCAAGGGCGCGTCTTGGGATGTCATTCAGCGAGAGGTTAAGTCGCTGCGCATGTCGGGTCAGTAGTTTTCCACAAATTTAGAATCTTGGAGAACGAGAGTGGCTAAAGCCCGATTCTTATTGAATGGCTTCCCTTCTAGAGATCTTCATACCTTCAGAATGCCTGCTCTGTGGGCGCGTTGAGTCGCGCGTCTGCAGTGCCTGCGAACCGCTGTTAGCAAACGATCCTCGAATGGTCACAAGGCAAGGCCTCTTCGGCTTTTCCGCGAGCGACTACTCGCCACAGGTTCGGGCGCTGATTAGGTCATTCAAAGAATTGGGCGAAAGTTCACTGGCGCCCAAACTGGCCCGACCCATGGCCACTCTGGTCGATTGTTTTCACGACACCGGCCTCACACTCACGGCCATCCCCGGCAACCGAAAGTCGAACCTGGAGCGCGGTTTCAACCAGGCCGAGCTGCTGGCGCGAGAAATCCAAAAAGTGAACCCAGAACTAGGGTTTCGTCGGCTGCTGCGCAAAACCAGAAACACCTTGGATCAGAGCAAGCTGAAACCTGTAGAGCGAGCGCTCAACCAGCAAAACTCGATGGTCGCCGAGGTCGGCAGGCTGAATGTCGTGGTGGTCGATGACATCATCACCACCGGCGCAACCATGCGTGCGGCTGCGGACGCACTGCAACACGCTGGTCACCGTTTCGTTGGTTTTGTCACTTTTGCAGAAACCGAATCCAAAAAGGTGTAACTTGACTACACGGGCCACTGCCTGAAGATGGGAGATCATCATGGAACTAAATATTTCTGCCAGAAACCTAACCGTCTCAGATCGCTTCCGCGACTACGTTGCAGAGCGAGCCGAAAAGGTGGACCATCTCCTGCATAAGGTTCAAGAGCTCGCGGTCAAAGTCACCCGCCACGACCACTCCCGTAACACCGGTCAGGAAGACCAGGTAGAGCTAACCGTTTTCGCCTCTGGCCAAATCATCCGAGCCGAAGCTCACGCCCAAGACAAGTTTGCTGCCTTCGACGTAGCGTGGGGCAAGCTGGCCGAGCGCCTACGCCGTGCCAACGACCGCCGCAAGCCACACCACGGCCGCCACAGCGCGCCTGGAGCATCCGAGTTAAGCGGCAGTGACTTCGCTGGTCTAGACGTCACCCCAGCCGACCTAAGTGTGCTGCACCCCGAAGAAGTGGCTGCCGCAGCTCCAGATCTGGGGGAGTCACCGGTAGTCATCCGCCGCAAGGAATTCCACGCCGAAACCATGACCGCAGAAGAAGCCGTTGGAAACATGGAACTACTGGGTCACGATTTCTACCTGTTCATTGACTCCGAGACCGGTAAGCCAAGCGCCTGCTACAAGCGCAAGGGTTGGAACTACGGCGTCATCGCGCTGGTCTAGAGACTTACTCTCAGCCACCTCCCAGCCTCCCTGCGGGTAAGATTGAGGGAGATTATCCGCTTGAGGCTTGGAGTCGTAATTGGCATCGATTATCACTAAATTGCTGCGTGCTGGCGAAGGCCGCGTGCTCGCAAAACTGCGCAATTACGTCACCCTGGTAAACGCACTTGAAGACGACTTCAAGGCACTAACCGACGAAGAGCTACGCGGTGAGACCGCAGCGCTGCGTGAGCGCTACGCCGCCGGTGAAAGCCTCGACGACCTACTACCTGAAGCTTTCGCTGCCGTTCGCGAAGCAGCCGGCCGAACCCTTGGAATGCGTCACTTCGACGTACAGATCATGGGTGGTGCAGCACTACATCTCGGAAACATCGCCGAAATGCGAACTGGTGAAGGTAAGACCCTGGTTGCAACCCTGCCTGCCTACCTAAACGCAATCGCAGGTCGCGGCGTCCACGTGGTCACCGTAAACGACTTCCTCGCCGGCTACCAGAGTGAACTCATGGGACGCGTCTTCCGCGCCCTTGGCATGACCACCGGTTGCATCTTGAGCAACCAAGACTCCGGCACCCGCCGCGAGCAGTACCTAGCCGACATCACCTATGGAACCAACAACGAGTTCGGCTTTGACTTCCTTCGCGACAACATGGCTCACTCCAAGGGCGAGCTGTCCCAGCGCGGCCATTTCTTCGCAATCATCGACGAGGTTGACTCGATTCTGATCGACGAAGCCCGTACCCCGCTCATCATTTCTGGCCCGGCTTCGGGAGATGCCAACCGTTGGTTCACCGAGTTCGCCAAGATTGCCGAAAAGCTCGAACCAATCATCGACTTCGAAGTTGACGAGAAGAAGCGCACCGTCGGTATTCTCGAGCCTGGTATCGAGAAGGTTGAAGACTACCTAGGTATCGACAACCTCTACGAATCGGCTAATACTCCACTGATCTCGTTCCTAAACAACGCCATCCGCGCCAAGGCCCTGTTCCGCAAGGACAAGGACTACGTGGTCATGAACGGCGAAGTTCTAATCGTTGACGAACACACCGGCCGTATTCTTGCCGGTCGTCGTTATAACGAGGGCCTACACCAGGCCATCGAAGCCAAGGAAGGGGTTGAGGTCAAGGCCGAGAACCAGACCCTGGCCACCATCACCCTGCAGAACTACTTCCGAAGCTATGAAAAGCTTTCCGGTATGACCGGTACCGCCGAGACCGAGGCTGCCGAATTCCAGGCCACCTACAAGCTCGGTGTAATTCCAATCCCAACCAACCGTCCGATGGTTCGTATAGACCAGCCTGACCTGATCTTCAAGAACGAAGAGGTCAAGTTCAACATGGTGGTCGAAGACATCGTCGCCCGCCACGCTACCGGCCAGCCGATCCTGGTTGGTACCAACTCGGTTGAAAAGAGCGAATACCTTTCGAAGCTGCTCGCCAAGGCTGGTGTTCGTCATGAGGTTCTAAACGCCAAGAACCACGCCCGTGAAGCGCACATCGTGGCACAGGCCGGTCGTCTCGGTGCAGTAACCGTTGCCACCAATATGGCCGGTCGTGGAACCGACATTATGCTCGGTGGAAACGCCGAGTTCCTAACCGTCGAAGCACTGGCCGCTAAAAAACTAGATCCAGACCTTCAACCCGAGGAATACCAGAAGGCTTGGGATGTAACTTTCGCCGAGATCAAGGAGAGCGTTGCCAAGGACGCCGAAAAGGTTCTCGAAGCCGGCGGTCTATACGTTCTAGGTACCGAGCGTCACGAGTCGCGACGTATCGACAACCAGCTACGTGGTCGTGCCGGTCGTCAGGGTGACCCAGGTGAATCTCGTTTCTACCTATCGCTAACCGACGACCTAATGCGTGCCTTCAATTCCGGCGCCGCCATGGCGATGATGAACCGCAGTGACGTCCCAGACGAGATGGCAATCGAGTCCAAGCTGGTCTCACGTGCCATCGCCAGCGCCCAGTCGCAGCTCGAGGCCCGCAACGCTGAGATCCGTAAGAACGTTCTGAAGTACGACGACGTCATGTCGCGACAGCGTGAAGCTATCTACTCGGATCGCCGCCACATCCTCGAGGGTGACTCGCTAGACACCCGCGTCGACGAATTCCTCGTCGACGTAATTGAAACCGTGGTCAACCAGCACACCGGAGACACTTCGACTGACTGGAATCTAGAAGCGCTGTGGCGTGACCTAAAGGCCATCTACCCTGTAGGGCTTGAGATCTCTGAGGTTTTGGCTGAGGCTGGAACGCGCGCGAGACTTACCAAGAAGTTCCTAACCGCCGAACTCATCAGCGATGCCCGTGTTGCCTACGCGCAGCGAACCCAGGTCATCGGTGAAGAGGCAATGCGTGAACTTGAGCGTCGAGTGGTCCTTTCGGTTATCGACCGCAAGTGGCGTGAACACCTCTACGAGATGGACTACCTGAAGGAAGGTATCGGTCTCCGAGCGATGGCTCAGCGCGATCCACTGGTTGAATACCAGCGTGAGGGCTACAGCATGTTCCAGCAGATGACCGGTGCGATTCGCGAAGAAGTTGTCACCTACATGTTCAACCTAGAAGTTCAGGTTGCATCATCTGCAGCGCAGGAAGACCTAACCTACTCTGCTCCAAACGAGGACGGCGACACCGAGATCGTCCACGAAGAGCGTGAGGTCAAGAAGCCAGACACCGACGGCGGTCACGCCCCAGGCAGCAGCTTCTTCAAGCGCTAGAGGATCGTGATTGCGGTCGCCAACCAGCGACCAACACGCTGCTCTAGCCGAACGGTCATAGCCCTGGTGCGATTCTTGATCCGCAACAGCACAATCGAGTCAATCAAACCCGGTCTGCTTGACTCCTGATGAATGTCGGTCACCGAAATTTTTGGGTGCTCGCCGCAAATCCCTAGCCTGCGTCGTTTCATCGAAAGCTCGATGGCAGACTGTCTCAGCAGTTGGTAAACATCTTCGTTGATTAGTCCACCAAGTTGCGTCACGCTTCTAGAACCTTCGATCACTTCGATCACCGCCGGCGCCATGAACCCCAACTGGGCGGCAGTTTGAGCTTTCACCTTCTCATCAATTTCTAAAACTTTCATCCCCAATTCCTTCCTTTGGTCAAAACGCTAAGACCGAAAGGAAAACCCGTCTAGGAACCACACCTTTCGCTGTGGATAACTTTCTTTAGGGAAATTGGAAATCCTTCAAACTCTTTCCATGAACATTGAAAACGTTATTGAAGACCTGGAAACTCAGTTTGAGGCAAGCCTCGCCAACGAAAGCAAACTCCCAAAGTCTGCCGAAAGGCTCGCCACAACCGTGGGTGGAATCCGAATCACGATCGATAAACCAACCTTTGGAGAAACCTACGTCGCCGGCATTCTGGGCGGCAAGGCCATTTGGCGATTTCAGCCTCACCGAACAATGGCGGTATTTCGGTTGATTCCCAGCGAAACACAAAAAGAAATATCCAAGCCAGCAGCCGATCTCCTCGAAGAAGTACTACCTGGCCGTTTCATTCGCTTCAACCTGACCAGCGACGGCAGCCAAATCCGAAAGGCGAGAGTGCTTGGTGTGACCGAAGGCCTGATTCTCTTCGAACCTGCCACCGCCCCAACCGGCGTAGCTATTGAGCGCCTAGCTTGGCTAGAAGTCCACGCGAGCGATAACTAATGGAAATCAAATTACAAAAACCCAGCAAAAAACTTATCCTGCCGGGCATCTCACTAGCCGTAACGATTGTCGCAATATTGGTTATCGCCCTAAATCTTCAAACCCAGAACCAACTCCACAGAGTCCTAATGGCAACCAAAGACATCCCAGTCGGTGAAACCCTGAATGAAACCAACACATCCATCCAAACCACCAACCTCAACCCACAAATCTACGTAACCCAAGTCCCCAAAGACGGCAAGACCACCCAAGCCGTCCTAAAGGGGCAACTCATACCTAGGCAGTCCATAAGCCAGATTCAGGAGCTCAGAACACCAATCCGCTTCAATGGACTACAAACCATCAGTGAGCAACTTAGTATCGGCGATCACGTTGATGTCTGGGCAACCCCGAACGACCACCAAAATGGAACTGGAGCCGAGGTCGTAGCCTTCGACGCCATCGTCACCAAGGTGATCAACACCAACAACATGGCCATCAATCAGACCAGTGTTGAGCTGCGAATTAACCCCGACTACCTAGTCGGTGTACTCGAAGCAAAAGCCAACGGTCTGAGCATCGAGTTAGTGCTCACCGAAACTCTCGCCGACCAACCATGACGATTACCCTAACCAGAAGGACTACCAAGCCAGCCAGACCTCAAACATTCGAACCGCAGGTCTATGCCATCTGGGGTCCCCACGGTTCGCCAGGTAAGTCCACAATCGCACTCAACCTCGCCTTCGAAATCTCCCAAACTAAGAGAACGTTGCTGGTCGACCTAGACCTCACAGCACCCTCTCAATCGCTTTTGCTCGGCCTCGCCGAACCAGCCCCGGGCCTCGCCGCAGTCGCAAGGCTGATCAGACAGGGGAGGCTCACCTCCGAGGAACTACAAAGACTCAGCATTCAAATAAAACACAAAAGCAGCAAACTTCGACTTCTACCCGGCCTCTCCAACCCAAACCGCTGGAACGAAATCACCGAGGACACCGTCGTTCAACTTATCCGTATCGCCAAACTCGATTTCGAATGCATCGTGATCGACCTATCTTCTTCGCTAGAAGAAAACCTGACCACAACTCAAAGCCCAACCACCAGAAACGGTGCCACCCGAGCCGCCCTGCAACAAGCTTCCGCGACAGTTTCCGTGATCAAGAACACCAAGCTCTCACTCCAGAACTACGCTAACCAGTTCATCGAATTACAAAATCTCAATAAGAACAGAAAATTAGTAATCAACATGGCCGAGAACGACAAGCTACCGAACGTCATCAAGCAACTAACAAAGGAAACGGTCACTCTGAAAATTCCGCGAGACGAAACTAGCCTCACCCTTGCTGAATCGCAGGGCCTTCCTCTAGCCATCACTCGCAGAAAGTCACCGGCGAGAATCGCAATCCTAAACCTCACCCATAGACTTTTAGAGTGCTAACACTTCCCAGCCTGATCTCCAAGCGTGGCAAACTGCCTAACGCTTCGGTGGAGTGGCTGCAGTTGCTTGTTGGTGACTGGCAGATGGTTGCAGACCTCGTGAACTGTGACCTGATCCTCTGGGTTCCAGCCAAAGACGAATCCGGTTTCTTCGCAGTAGCGCACTCCCGTCCCTCTTCCGCGGGTACCATCTTCTACCGTGACATCGTTGGCGAAAGCCCAGCCGAACTCTGGGCGGAACACGTTAAGAAAGCCTACATAGAGGGCAAGAACCAAGAGCTTCCAACCCCAGACACCTACGACGGCATCCAAATGCGCGTAAAGGCAGTACCGGTGCGCAGAAGGCTAAAGCCAAACCAGAACGAATTTTCAACCCCAATTGCCGTCGTCACGGTTCACACCAACCTCAGCGAAGTACGTGAACCGACGAAGCAACGTATCGCCTTCCGTAAGGTCGGTAACGAACTACTCGAGATGGTCGAAGACGGCACCTACCCAGACTTCGTCAACCCAACTGCCTCTAAACGTGGAGCACCACGTGCCGTAGACGGCCTCCTCATCATCAGCAACGACGCCACCATCGAATTCGCCAGCCCAAACGCCCTGAGTGCTTTCAACCGCTTCGGAATCCAAGGTGAGCTCGAAAGCAAGAACTTCCCGCAGGCCATCGAAAAGGCAACCAACCAAAAACTTCGCAGCGATGAAGACCTCGCCCTGGTAGTTGCCGGCAAAGCCCCGTGGCGAGCAGACGTTGAGTCTGCCAACATGACCATCTCGCTAAGAGCCGTACCGCTAAAGCACAACAACGAGCGAACCGGCGCAATCATTCTGGTACGTGACATCTCCGAACTTAGAAGGCAAGAGCGCGAGCTCATCACCAAGGACGCCACCATCCGCGAGATCCACCACCGCGTCAAGAACAACCTCCAAACCGTGGCATCGCTGCTCAGGATCCAGTCCAGAAGAAGCAAATCAGGTGAAGCCAAAACCGCACTCGACCAAGCCATGCGTCGCGTGGCCGCTATCGCTCTCGTTCACGACACCCTTTCCGCCGGCCTCACCCAAGACGTGAACTTCGACGAAGTATTCGACCGAGTACTCAAACTCTCCAGCGAAGTTGCCGCATCGGTCGGCACCACAGTCAAAACAATCATCGACGGCAAGTTTGGTCAGCTCCCAAGCGAGAAGGCAACGAGCCTCGCGGTCGCACTAACCGAGATCGTTACGAACGCAGTTGAACACGGCCTAGCCGAACGCAGCGGAGTCGTTCACATCAACGCCGAACGCAAAGGCAAGAAGCTAACCGTAACCATCTCAGACAACGGCAAAGGCCTCCCGGATCAAAAGCTCACGGAAGGCCTCGGCACAAGCATCGTTAAAACCCTCATCGAGGGAGAGTTGCGTGGAAACATCAAGTGGTTCTCGCCAAAAGAAGGCGGAACGAAAGTTGTGGTTGAGTTACCGCTTAGCTAGCGCGGCGAGCACGAGCGTACTTACGCTTTAGCGACTTACGCTCATCTTCAGACAGACCGCCCCAAACGCCAGTGTCCTGGTTTTCCTTGATGGCGTATTCGAGGCAACTGGTTGAAACAGCACACTCGCGGCAGATTGCCTTGGCCTGATCGATTTGGTCAACCGCTGGACCGGTGTTACCTACCGGGAAGAAAAGCTCTGGGTCTTCGGTGAGACATTTAGCTTCGTCTTGCCAGTGCATATCCATGCGGTTATTCCTTTGTCTTGAATCCAAAATCTAAACTCAAAAGAAGACCTAGGTCATCAGTTGAAGTGAGTGAAAACTTATTGTGCCCTACGCTTGAAGGAGCAGTTGTTTCCTCTAAAAATCGTTCCACAGAACGACGAATGAATCAAGACCCAATATATGAAGAACCTACCAATCCAGCTCAAAGTCGCAGCCGGCCTAGCAGCAGCCGAAGCCCTGACCTCGGCAGCCGTAACCATTTACTTCCTTTACGGCTTGCTATCGGGCCAGGAGAAGTCAATCCAGATGATTCTCGGCATCATCATCCTGATGATTGCAGCAACTTCGTTCCTCACCGCCGCCACCCTGAACCTCATCAAAGGTAAGCGCTGGGCAAGATCAGGAATCGTGTTTTGGCAGATTCTTCAAATCTCAATCGGTTGGGGAAGTCTTGGCGGCGAGAACGAAAACGTTCCAGTAGCGCTAGTAATCTTCGCCAGTTCGGCTATTGTCACAATCATGCTGTTCACCAAACCGGCGAACTCAGTATTTGAGGAAAAGGACTAAAGCCCTAGCTTGCCCTTGAGCATAGCCACGTGGCCTGTTGCCTTGACGTTGTATAGAAGCAAACTAATAAGACCCTTCTCGTCAACTACAAAGGTCGAACGAATCACACCTTCGTATTCACGACCGTAGAGCTTCTTCATACCAAAAGCCCCGTAAGTTTTGTGAACCGCCATGTCAGGGTCAGATAGCAACTCGAAGTGCAAACCTTCCTTGTCGGCGAACTTAGCCAACTTGGACGGTTCATCAGGGGAGATTCCGATCACCACATAGCCTGAAGAAGTGAAAACCGATAGCGACTCTTCAAAGTCGCAGGCTTCCTTGGAACAGCCAGGAGTCAACGCGGCAGGGTAGAAGTAGACAATTACTTTTTTGCCCTTATAAGAGCCAAGTGATACCTTCTTGGAATCCTTGTTCAGTAGTTCAAATTCAGGAGCTTTAGCCCCAACTTCCAAAGTGCTCATACCTCCAGCCTAGCGGTTGCAACAGCTAACCAAAATAAGGTAAAGTTGTATCTCGTTGCGCTTGCAACAAGCACCTCTAGCTCAATCGGCAGAGCAACTGACTCTTAATCAGTGGGTTCTGGGTTCAAGTCCCAGGGGGTGCACGA
>JBEBAN010000009.1:0-34136 GCA_041158865.1 Actinomycetota bacterium | reverse complement strand
TCTTTGGCTTTGCCACACCAGGAGAACTTTTGGCCGGCTAGTTCGTTTACTGCTAGGGCTGCTTGAGGACCGACGATAACTTCTTTGGTCTTTGGCCTGATCTCTAATACATATCTTGGCTTGCCGTCTTTGGCAGGGCGTTCGATGGAGAGGCCTTTGCGTTGGCCGACGGTGTAGTTGTGGGTGCCGGTGTGGGTGGCGAGAACATTGCCGTTGCGGTCTTTGATGACGCCTGGTTCTTCTTGGAGCTTCTCCCCTAGCCAGCCTTGGGTGTCACCGTCTGGGATGAAGCAGATGTCGTAGGAGTCAGGCTTTTGGGCGACGGCAAGGCCTCTGGCTTCGGCTTCCTTGCGGATGGTTGCTTTGTCTGATTCAACACCGATTGGGAAGATGACGTGCTTTAGTTGCTCTTCGGTGAGAACGCCTAGAACGTAGCTCTGGTCTTTGGCCATGGCTGGTGATCGGTGGAGTTCTAGTTGTCCTTCGTTTTCTTTAACGGTGGCGTAGTGGCCTGTGGCGATGGCGTCGAAGCCAAGGGCTAGGGCCTTCTCCATGAGGGCGGCGAACTTGATGCGTTCGTTGCAGCGCATGCATGGGTTAGGTGTGCGGCCGGCTTTGTATTCGGCGATGAAGTCGTCGACGATGTCGTGCTTGAAACGTTCGGAGAAATCCCAGACGAAAAATTTGATACCGAGCAGGTTGGCGACTCGCTGGGCGTCCATGGAGTCTTCGATGGTGCAGCAACCTCTTGAGCCGGTTCTTAGAGTTCCTGAGTTGCGGCTTAGGGCTAGGTGAACGCCTACTACTTCGTGGCCTGCGTCAACGGCTCTGGCTGCGGCAACGGCGCTGTCTACGCCACCGCTCATCGCGACCAAAACCTTCATAGGAAGATTTTACCTTTAGGCGTTGAGGCCAGCCTTGAGGGCCTGCGCATGAACTTCTGGGAGAACCTCGAGGAACTTATCGATTTCTGCTCTGGTGGTGTCTCTTCCGAGGGAAATTCTTAGAGTTCCGGTTGCCTCTTCTTCGGTTCTGCCCATGGCGAGGAGTACATGGGAGGCTCTGGCAACTCCGGCAGTGCAGGCGGAGCCGGTGGATACCGCGATGTCGTGTTGGTCGAAAAGGTAGAGCATGGAATCGCCCGAGCAGCCTGGGAAGGTGAAGTGGGCAAGATCTGGAAGGCCTGGGGCTGAGCCTCTGGAGAATCTGGCGTCTGGAACTTTAGAAGTTACCCCAGTGGTGAGGTGAGTAAGAAGTTCGTGTCTGGCCCAGCCGTCGGTGGCAAGTTTTGAGGTGGAGAGGCGGGCTGCCGTGGCGAATGCTCTGGCACCGGCTGCGTTCATGGTTCCTCCGCGTAGGTCGCGCTCTTGGCCGCCGCCCTGCTGGAGACTAACGAGCTTGGCGTTTCTGGAGACGATCAGCGCGCCCACACCAACCGGTCCGCCGACCTTGTGGGCGGAGATGGTCATGGCGGTGAGCCCTGGGAAGAAGGTGACCTCGGTGTGAGCCAAGGCGGCTACGGCGTCGGTGTGGACTGGGATGTTTTTGAGTTTCGCTAAATCGACTACTTTTCTTAGGTCGGTGAGTACGCCGGTTTCGTTGTTTGCCCACATCAAGGAGATGAGAGCGATTTGGTCGCCCTTGGTTTGGATTAGCTCTTCGAGTTCTTGTTCGTCGATTTGGCCTTGCACGTTGACGTTTAGCCAGTGGACGTTAGCGCCCTGGTGCTTTTCAAGCCATTCGATTGGGTCGATAACCGCGTGGTGTTCGGTGTAGGCGGAGACGATTATGTTCTTGTTTGGGTCTTGGCTTGTTGCAGCCCAATACAGGCCCTTGATGGCTAGGTTGTCTGACTCGGTGCCGCCTGAGGTGAATATGACTTCTTGACGGTCGCAGCCGAGGATGCGTGCTAGATCTTCTCGGGCGCCTTCGAGCATAGCCCTGGCCGATTGTCCTGGGGTGTGAATCGAGCTTGGGTTTCCAAGCTTGAGAAGGTCCTCGGCCATGCGCTCGACGACCAGCGGGTAGATGGCCGTGGTCGCGGCGTGGTCGAGGTAAATGGTCACCTAAAAACACTATCGCGAGTAGGATTTTCTTCATGTCCGAAACCCCTGCCCTAGTTTCCACCGCGCTCGGTGTGACGCTAAACGAGCAGGGCGGTACGTTCAGACTGTTCTCGGCGAATGCCACTTCGGTTCGTTTCACAATTGTTGACGCGGCCGAGCCTTCCAAGGAATTGAAGACTCTCTACGCCGTTCGAAACGGTGATGTTTGGGAAGTTTCAAGTGAACTAATCGTTTCTGGCGTTCACTACACGATTCAGGTTGATGGGCCGGAAGGCGTGCGTCACGGGTTCAACCCTGAGGTTGACCTGATTGACCCTTACGCTCGTGGCGTGGTTCGCGAGGGTCCGCGTGATTTCCACAACGTGGTGGTAGATCGTTCGTTTGATTGGCAGGGCGTTTCAAAGCCTGCTACCCCATTGGCTGAAACCATCATTTACGAGGCTCATGCCCGTGGTTTGACTCGTGGAAATGCGGAACTTCCGGATGAGATCAAGGGAACCTACGCGGCCCTGGCTCACCCATCGACGATCGCGCACCTAAAGAAAAGCGGCATTACTGCGATTGAGCTGCTGCCAGTTCAGTTGTTCATCTCTGAACCACGCTTGATGAACATGGGCCTGATCAACTACTGGGGTTACAACACCATCAACTTCTTCACCCCGCACCAGCGCTACGCAACGACAGCGGCAATCGCGGCTGGACCCGATGCAATCGTCCGCGAGTTCAAGACCATGGTTCGTGAACTTCACCGAGCAGGCATCGAAGTCATCTTGGACGTCGTTTATAACCACACCGCCGAAGGTGGTAACCGTGGCCTGACCCACTCGTTCCGTGGAATCGACAACGCTTCCTATTACCGTGTTGACGATCTGGGGAATTATCACGACACCACCGGTTGCGGAAACTCTTTGGACTTCTCCAACCAACGCGTGGTCGATTTAGTGATGGACAGCCTTCGCTACTGGTCCGAGGAGATGCAGATCGACGGCTACCGCTTCGATTTGGCTACTACCCTCGCCCGCGACGCCTCGAACCAGTACGACCCGAACCACCCTTTGCTTCAGGCGATGGAACACGACCCAATCGTGTCCACCGCGAAGCTGATCATGGAACCTTGGGATGTTGGCCTCGGCGGTTGGCAGACTGGTAACTTCCCAGACCGCTTTAGCGAGTGGAACGACCGATACCGCGACAGCGTTCGCAGATTCTGGTGTTCGGACATCGCTAACCACCGCAACAGCGGTCACTACGGAAACGGTGTTGCCGATTTGGCCACTCGCCTCGCCGGCTCGAAGGACATCGTCCACGGCCAGGCTGGAACACTAGGAACCGTGAACTTCATCACCGCCCACGATGGTTTCACACTGCACGACCTAGTTAGCTACAACGTCAAGCACAACAACATGAACGGTGAATCGAACCGTGACGGTAGTGGTAACAACTACTCATATAACTTTGGCGCCGAAGGATTGCCTGCCGACGAAAGCATTTTGGTTGAGCGTCACAAGATGATGCGAAACCTAATGGCCACTCTCCTATTTTCGAGCGGTATTCCAATGGTCACGGCGGGTGATGAGCGCGCGAAGTCCCAGCAGGGAAACAACAACGCCTACTGCCAGGACAACGTGCTGAGTTGGATCAAGTGGGACCTTACCGACTTTGAGAAAAACATCGAAACCACTTTTTCGTATTTGACCAAACTACGTTTGGAGAATGCGTCATTGCGTCCGGTTAATTTCGGAAACTTTGAAAAAGCCGAGCCTGGTTCAGACCTGATCCGCTGGTATAACAAGGACGGCGGCCTCATGTCCGAGGATGACTGGAACTCTTCGGAAACCCGAGTGATCCAGCGACTGAGTGAAAATGTGACCGAGGATGGAACCCAGAATCTGACTCTGCTGGTGATCAACGGTTCCGAAGAGGCGGTTGAGCTTGGATTGCCGGAATGGGAAACCGTTACCAGCTACGAGCTGCTCTGGGATTCGGCCGAAGAGGTTCCGAATCACCACACCACCGCCTACAAGGCTGGCGGAAATGTTGCTATTTCGGAATGTTCTGTGAAACTTTTCCGCGCTGTCGCAAAGTAACAATCGCTAAGTTTGTTATGTGAGCCATTCCATTGAATACCGCCATGCTTCCCCTGTAGGCCGTTTGCCGATCACCTCGGTGAGCCCGGTGGTAGATGGTGGTCGTTGGCCAACCAAGGCTTTTTCCGGTGAAATGCTCGCTTTCAGTGCGGTGGTTTTCCGCGAGGGACACGATGCACTCGGTGTTGAACTAGTACTCACCTCCCCAGCTGGTAAGGCACAGACCATTCGCATGACCGAAGGTGCTGCCGGAAGTGACTCCTGGCACACCAAGGCGCTGATTTCTTCCGAAGGCATTTGGAAGTTCAAGATTCAGGCATTCAGCGATGAGTTCGGAACTTGGCACCACAACACCGAGGTCAAGCTCGCTGCCTCAGTTGACCAAGACCTAATGATGCTCGAAGGTGTTCGCTTATTCACGAATGCCGCCGCAGAAAAGGGACGTTCGAAGGCTTCTGCTTTGACTTTGGTGAACCTTGCCGAGGTTTTGAGTGACTCTTCGATTTCCCACCTAGACCGTCTGCACGCAGCCGAGCAGCCTGAGATTCTTGCCACGCTCGCCAAGGAACCGATTCGCACCCTGGTTACCCACTCGGACGAATACGTGATCAAATCTGAGCGCACTCTGGCTGGTTCGGGCGCTTGGTATGAATTCTTCCCACGCTCCGAGGGCGCAAAGTTCAACGCGAAGACCGGTGAGTGGAAGTCTGGAACGTTCAAGACCGCTATGAAGCGTCTGCCCGCTGTTGCCGAGATGGGCTTCGAGGTTTTGTATATGCCACCGATACACCCAATCGGTTTCGCTCACCGCAAGGGCCCTAACAACACTCTGGTGGTGGCCGAGGGCGACCCAGGTTCACCTTGGGCAATTGGTTCGGAAGCGGGAGGGCACGACGCTATTCACCCCGACCTTGGCACCATAAAGGATTTCGAGAAGTTCGTCGTCGAGGCAAACACGCTTGGCATTGAGGTGGCGATGGACTTTGCCCTTCAAGCGTCGCCAGATCACCCATGGGTGAAGGAACACCCGGAGTGGTTCACCACCCGTGCCGATGGTTCAATTGCCTACGCCGAAAACCCTCCGAAGAAATACCAGGATATCTACCCGATCAACTTCGATAACGACCGGGACGGTTTTTACCACGAGGCATTGCGTCTTCTCAAGTTCTGGATTTCCAAGGGCGTCAAGATCTTCCGTGTGGACAACCCACACACCAAGCCGGTCAATTTCTGGGAATGGGTCATCGGTGAAATCAATGCCGAGTACCCAGAGGTGATCTTCCTCGCCGAGGCATTCACTCGCCCTGCGATGATGCACACCCTAGGCAAGATTGGCTATCAGCAGAGCTACACCTATTTCACCTGGCGTAACAACAAGTGGGAGTTGACCGAGTACCTCAACGAACTGGCTCACGAGTCTTCCGCATTCTTCCGTCCGAACCTTTGGGTGACGACTCCAGACATCCTTCCGCCATACCTGCAGACCGGTGGCGTGAACGGTCACAAAATCCGTGCGGCCCTTGCCGCTCTGGCTGGTTCCAGCTGGGGAATGTATGCCGGTTATGAGTTGGTTGAGTCGACTCCTCGCCCAGGTGCAGAAGAACACATCGATTCCGAGAAGTACCAGTACAAGCAGCGCGACTGGGATGGAGCCGCGAAGGCCGGCACCACCATCGCTCCGTACATCACGAAGCTAAACGCGATCCGTAAGGCTCACCCTGCGGTTGGTCAGATTCGCACCTTAGAAACTCATAACAGTACCGACGACGCGCTGTTCGTGTTCACTAAGCACGTCGCTGCGGAGCATTCGTCCACCGGTAAGGCTGACACGGTAATCGTCGTTGTGAATCTCGACCCACACAATGTGCGTGAGGGAGATATTCACCTTGACCTATGGAAGTTGGGGCTTAGTTACGACGAACCATTCAAGGTGACAGACCTGATGACCGGCGATTCCAGACACATCAGCGCCAAGAGTTACATCCGAATTGACCCAAGCGTTCAGCCGGCAGTAGTGCTACGAGTAGACCGAGGTAAATAAGCATGGCCAAGAAGAGTGACCTCCAGGCTCCTGAGCTTGACCACGGACTCCTAGATGCGATCAGCAACGGTAAGCACCACGACCCACACTCGGTTCTAGGCGCACACCCGATCGATGGCGGTTGGGTCATTCGCACTCTTCGCCCAATGGCCGAATCGGTTTCCGCGGTCGTTGGTAAAACTGAGGTACCACTCGCCCACTCGTTCAAAGGCATCTTCGAAGGTGTGGTTACCGGAAAGAGCTTCCCGAACTACTTAGTGAAGGCTATTTATGAAGGTGGCTCGGAGTGGCTTGAGGACGACCCATACCGTCACACCCCAACTCTTGGCGAACTCGACCTGCACTTGATCAAGGAAGGTCGCCACGAAGAACTTTGGAAGGTTCTTGGTTCGAACGTGCGCGATGGTGGTGTGGCATTCGGGGTTTGGGCTCCAAACGCACAGGCCGTTCGCGTCGTCGGTGACTTCAATGGTTGGAGTGGTCTCGGTCACGCCATGCGCGTGATGGGTAGCAGCGGGGTTTGGGAACTATTCATTCCAGGGCTCGCAGTTGGTACCAAATACAAGTACGAAATCCTGACCAAGAGCGGCTCTTGGATCACCAAGATTGACCCGCTAGCCAAGTTTGCCGAGGTTCCACCAAACACCGCGTCCGTGGTTACCGACAGCAGCTACAAGTGGAAAGACAAGTCTTGGATGACCGCTCGTGCCAAGCGCGACGCACTTTCTAGCCCGATGAGCATCTATGAGCTTCACGTTGGCTCTTGGCGTCAGGGTCACGACTACCGCAGTCTTGCCGATGAACTGATTCCATACATTCAGGAAATGGCATTCACCCACGTTGAGTTCATGCCGATTGCCGAGCACCCTTACGCTCCTTCTTGGGGCTACCAGGTCACCGGCTACTTCGCGCCAACCTCTCGATTTGGAAACCCGGACGACCTGCGCTATCTGATCGACCGCCTGCACCAGGCTGGCATCGGCGTAATCATGGACTGGGTGCCAGCCCACTTCCCCAAGGACGAATGGGCGCTCGGCAGATTCGATGGCGAGCCACTATACGAGCACGCCGACCCACGTCGCGGCGAACACCCTGACTGGGGAACCTACATCTTCGATTTCGGTCGCACCGAGGTTCGCAACTTCCTGGTTGCCAACGCTCTCTACTGGCTCGAGGAATTCCACTTCGACGGACTCCGTGTGGATGCAGTTGCATCCATGCTGTACCTCGACTACTCGCGTGAAGGCAATGACTGGCTGCCAAACGTACACGGCGGTCGTGAAAACCTCGATGCTATTTCGTTTATGCAGGAAGCAAACGCAACCGCTTACCGCCGCAACCCTGGCATCATGATGATTGCCGAAGAGTCAACCAGCTGGGGCGGCGTATCGGCACCGACCGATGGCGGCGGCCTAGGTTACGGCTTCAAGTGGAACATGGGCTGGATGAATGACAGCCTGAAGTACATCGAAAAAGACCCAATGTACCGCTCTCACCACCACGGGGAAATCACTTTCTCGATGCTGTACGCCTACGACGAGAAGTTCATTCTTCCAATCAGCCACGACGAGGTCGTCCACGGTAAGGGATCGCTACTTTCCAAGATGCCGGGTGACCGTTGGCAGCAACTCGCGAACGTCCGTGCCTATCTGTCGTTCATGTGGTCGCACCCTGGCAAGCAGCTCTTGTTCATGGGCAGCGAGTTCGGGCAGGTTTCCGAATGGAACCAAGAAGCCGGTCTTGAGTGGTGGATTTTAGACCAGCCACAACACCAGCAATTACAGAAACTTGTGGCAGACCTCAACCGTCTTTACCAGGACAACCCTGCGATGTGGGAACTCGACCACGATCGCGGTGGATTCCAGTGGATTGATGGCGGCAACTCCGGCCAGAACGTTCTCACCTACCTGCGCTACGACCGCAAGGGTAACCCAATTGCCTGCGTCATTAACTTCTCTGGTGTGCCACACCACGACTTCCAGTTGGGGTTACCAAAGAGCGGAAAATGGGCCGAAATCCTAAACACCGACTCGGGCGTTTATGGCGGCTCTGGCGTAGGTAACTTCGGTGCGGTCACCGCAAACGGCGAGGGAACTCACGGCCAACTACATTCGGCAACGATTCAGGTGCCACCACTGGCAGCCGTTTGGTTCAAACCAGCAAAGAGCTAGAGCGACTTCACCTTCAAGAGGTATGACTGCCATCCGAGCAACTTGACCTTGCCATTCGACCCAACCGGTGGCACGTAGAAAATCAGCATGTCTCCATAGGTGGAAACCACACCCTTTAGCGATCCCTTGGCGCCTAACGCGACCTGCTCCAGAGCGTTTACGGTGATACCCGAGTTACGCTTTTTCGGCTTAATCGTGGTTATGTCCTTCATATAGATAGCAACCAGTGCACCGCCGTCTGCGGTGGCCAAGGCAATCGGTGCTCCGTCGCCAGCCAAGTGCTGGTAGGTCAGTGTGGCCTTGGTTAGTGTGGCAACCTGTTCCTTCTCGATCTGCGATATCTGCTTGTAGAAGGTGTCACCAGAGAGGGCAAACTTGCCGTAGTCAGGCGATGCAGAGCCAGCGTCGATGACGTTTCCATAGGAACCGGCTAGCAGCAACGGTTGAAGCTGTAGGTAAGCGGAGTCAGGCTGAACGGCAATGCCGCCATCCTTCACCGAAGGGACGTCTGGAAGTTTAACTCCGGAAATCAGCGTGCTCACGTGCGTAACCATGTATTGGCGGCGAGGCTCGGACTGCTGAAGCACCATGAGAATCGGCAGCTTGTCCTTCTGCACTCCGGTGACCACCATTAGCGTACGAGGCCAGGTGTCGGTGGCTTCAGGGAGGCTCAGGGTCAGCGGAGAAGAACTAATTACTTCGAGCGCTGGAGCCTTCTTGCTCTTCTTGATTAGAGAGTATGCACTCTGGCGAATCTCAAGGGCAGGACCTGTGAAACGAGCGTGTAGTTCGGTGGCGCTGTTGGCCTCATCAGCCTTCTTGGCAACCGCTGCCACCTGAGTCACGATTCTGCGAATCTGACCGAGCTGAAGAGAGGCAGGCTTCAAAGTATCGACGGTTGCACTCGCGTTCGGAGTTTCGGTAGCTGGGGTCGAGGTGGCACAACCGGAAAGCATTGCAAAGGTGAGCACGGTTGCCGGAATAACCGCGAAGTCACGACCGGCAACGCGGCGTCCACGTTTTGGAAGCGAAGATTCACGGCGACGGCGACGAAGCTTCGGACCCTGTGGCGCCCTCGGCAGACGACGACGGGGACGTCGGCTGTTACGAATGTTGCGGTAAATGATGAGGTTGTAAATCAAGGTGATGAACAGCAGCGCGATTGCGCTGATCATTAGGGTGTTGCTCCAGGTAAGGTCTACTTCCTGGGTCCAGGTAATCATGATCTGGTTTGGTGCTGCCGAGATACCATCGCTGGCAATCAGAATCGCACCCTCACCAGAGGTGTCAACCTTGGCCGAAACGTTCTTGGTAGCAGTGCGTTCGGTTCGCCACAGATCTGAGCCGGCGGGGTTTGCCGAAGCAGCATCGGAAACCTGTTCTACCGCCAGAAGCTTCTTGGTTTTCTTATCCAAGGTGATGGTGTCTGCACTGGAAGCACCAACCCAAGCCTTGACATCGGATTCACGACCGGTTGCTACAAAGACCTCGTCGTGGCCAGTAACCTTGACGATTGGTTTGCCGGCATGCAACTTCAAAATGCTGTTTGGAATGATTACCAGCGGTTGACTTTCATCGATCGTCACCGAAAGCTTCTTCTCAACCGGCGGTGCCCAGATGGTTCGCTCGGCAACGCCGAGCAGGCCGAGCCCGATCGCGAGAATGTAGAGCGCGACGGAGATGAAAATGCGCATAACAATCCAATCGGGGTAAACTTAGGGCAGCCTTCCCATTCTACAAAATAGCCGCATAGGGGTGTTCTTTGACCAGCGACCAGAGCGAATTCGGCACATCGATCCGCGGCTATGACCGCGAGGCCGTTGACGAAGCAATTCGCCTGCTCCGCAAGGAATTGCTGCAGGTTGGATCGCTAAACGCCCAGTTGGCCTCGGAATTACGGGAAAAGAGCGCCCTCGCCGAAGAACTTCAAAAGAATTTGGATGAAGCCGCCGCCCCGAACTACGCATCGGTTGGCACCAGAGCCGCGCTGATCCTGAGTACGGCTGAAGAGCAGTCGCTACAGATCGTGGCAGATGCCGAAGCCGAGCGTGAACGAATTCTTGCTGACCTTGAAACCGAGCTAGCCGCATTGCGTGACGAAGCCAAGGAATACTACGATTCGGTAGTTACCGAGGCTCAGCGCCGCGCAGAGCGCCTTCAGGCACAGGCCAAGGCAGATTACGACCAAACATTGAAGGAAGCATCCGCTGCCGCGTCAGACCTCGTTGACGAGGCTACTCGCGAAGCCGGAGCCATCCGTGGCCAGGTTGCCACCGAAGCGGCTCGCCTGCGTGCAACAGCCAAGCGCGAGGCCGAATTGCTGAAGGTTGAAACCGCCAGACGCCTCAGCGAACAGCGCCTAATCGAATTCAAGAAGACCCACAAGGAACCAAACATTCAGGGCGCCGAGGAGCTGGTCAGCGAACAGTTCCGCATCGATCTAGAGCTTGAGCTAACAGCCCGTCGCGCCGAGGCGGAAGCCGAGTACCTTCGCAAGCACCAGGAAGCGGTTCAGGCTACCCAAAAGTACCTAGACGAAGCCGGTGCCGTTCTTGCCACCTCACGCGCCAGAGCCAACGCGGCTAAGTTGGAAGCGGAAACCCTCGAGGCAGCGGCCAAGTCGATCAACAAGCGCCTTCGCGACGAAACCAAGGAACAGGTTGAGCAGATGCTGGTTAATGCAGAATCGCAGGGCAGAGCGATCATCGCCGAAGCAGAAGCACGTTCCCGTTCGGAACTTCGTCGCCTAAAGCAGGCCATCGCCAAGCTGAACAATGAGCGCGATGCCGTATCGATTTACCTCAAGAACCTGCGCTCCGTAGTAGATGCTGCTCAAGAATCGATCGCTGATTAGCCATGGCTACCGCGAAGAAGACCGAAACCACCAAGACCGAGAAGGGTCGCTTCCACGTAACGAACGCATTCGAGTTCGGATTGCTGGGCGGCTTGGGCGTTCTAACGGCAATCTTGCTAGGCCAGTCGCTGACCACCTTGGCTCCGATCATCACCTACATGGCAGCGGCGATCTTCATCGCGCTTGGGCTTGACCCACTGGTGCGTTGGCTAGAGAAGCGCGGACTATCGCGAAGCATCGCGATACTCGTAGTCGTACTCTCGTTCCTCTCGCTAGCGACCGCGCTACTGGTCGCAGTTCTGCCAAGCGCGCTCACCGAAACCACTCACCTACTGGCAACCGCGCCGAGCCTGGTTTCTGACCTGAGCTCGATTCCACTGGTTCAAACGCTTGACGACCAGTTCGGCGGAGCAATCAGCAACGGGATCAATTCTGTTGCCACCTTCGTTGCAGACAGCAAGAACTGGCCTCTGATGCTCGGTGGCGTGGTTCAGGTTGGTCTCGGCCTCGTCAACGGTTTCGTTGGTTTCGTGGTCATCGTCACCCTTAGCCTCTACTTCATGGCTTCTCTTGATCGCTTTAAGAAGTTCATCTACGCACTGGTCCCAGACTCTAAGCGTGCCAAGTTTGCCGCTCTTTCCGAAGAGGTAGCCGACTCGGTTGGACGCTATGTGATCGGCCAGGTAACCGTGGCCACCATCAACGCGTCGCTCGGTTTCATCGTGATGACCATCATGGGCGTTCCATACTCGATAGTCCTAGCTGCCGTGGCATTCATCCTGGCGCTCATACCTCTAGTTGGTGCCGTTTCCGGCGCGAGCCTAGTGACGCTGGTTGCACTAACCGTGAGCCCGACCACCGCTCTCGTGGTTGGTATCTACTACTTGGTTTACATGCAGATCGAGGCTTATGTGATTAGTCCTCGCATCATGAAGAAGGCAGTTGCAGTTCCTGGCGGCGTCGTAGTCGTGGCAGCGATGGCCGGTGGTGCGCTGCTTGGAATCATGGGTGCCCTAGTGGCAATTCCGGTTGCTGCTTCGATCATCTTGATCCTGCGACAGGTTTGGATGCCTCGTCAGAACGAGCGCTAAAGAACGACCGATTCTGGAAGCGGCGCCTTCGCCGCATTCACAATCTTCACAATTTCGTCCAAGACCCACTTGGTGGAGGCCTCGCCCACCCAGAGGTGCTTGGCACCGGCAGCGCCAATCACTTCGGCCTGAGTAATTACAGAAAAACGTGAAGCGGCCGCGGCCGGCTGCAGATAGTCATCAAGCTCAGGAACCAGCGCAACCAAGCGTTTACCATTGCCGTTCCAACGCGCGAGTTCCGCTTCGCTGGTTCGGTGTAGTGGAGGCGAAAGCAAGATGCCGCCGAGAACCGGCTTATCGAATCCGTACTTGAGAACCAACTCGGTGCCGAAACTCCAGCCAACTAGCCAGCAGTTCGGTAGCCCGCGCTCGATGGCGAATTTGATTACCGCTTCGAGGTCGTGTTGCTCGGTGACCCCTTCACCGAAAACTCCTTCACTGGTTCCACGAGGCGAGGAAGTGCCTCGCGTGTTGAAACGCAGTACAGCGATGTCGGCAAGCTCGGGCAAGCGGTTGGCAGCTTTGCGGTAAATGTGTGAATCCATGAAACCGCCGTGGGTTGGCAGAGGGTGGAAGGTCAGCAGGGTCGCAACCGGCTTGCCGTGGACCGGCAGCGCTAGTTCTCCAACCAGAGTAAGACCGTCGGCGGTGGTGAGGGTTATCTCTTCACGAATGCTAGGTAGCTCAACCCCGGAGCGAATCTCAATAATTTCACTCAAAGCAGCGGACCCTGGAACTTAGACCAGCAGCCGGTGTGGAAGTGGCGTCTGGTTTCGACCCCGCGAACTTCGTCCCAAGCCACAATGTGGCTCTGACCAATGGAGATGCTGATATTGCAGTGTGGGCACACCCAAGACTTACCAGCCTCAGCGTTCGCACCGGTTGAGGTTTGCACCGAATAGAGCACTCCGCGTTTTTCCTCGGTCTTTTTGAAGCCCATTCGGGCTAGGTCTAAGTTCAGTTCGCTTGCGTCTTCAGAGCGCTTAGAGCGCCTTGGACGGTTCGAACGCCCCACTTAGTACCAACCCTTGTGATCCGAGTGCGAGAGGGCACTACAAGGCGTGCTGTAGCGGCTCTTAATGTAGCCAAGACCCCAGTTGATCTGAGTCTCTGGGTTGGTGAGCCAGTCTGCACCCTCAGTAGCCATCTTGCTGCCAGGCAACGCCTGAGGGATTCCGTAGGCACCGGACGACTTGTTGTAGGCGTTGACGCGCCAGTTCGACTCGCGGTTCCAAAGTTTCACAAGACATGAGTACTGTTCGCGACCCCAACCGAATCCGGACATCTTGCGGTAGGCAATTGCCTGAACGGTGTCGGCGGTAGGGATTTCGGCTAGTTCCACGAACACGGCCTTGGCATCGGTTCCGGTTAGCACGTCATAGCCGCCACGGGTCATCTTTACGGTGACCAGAGGAGTTTCGGCACCCTCCTCGAAGTAGTTGACATATTCGGTCTGCGCTGCGCTGGCGGCTAGAGTTCCCGAGTAAGGATCCACGATGGTCACCATGACCAGAGCCAGGCTCAGTGAGAAACCCCAGTTTTTACGCTTGGCAAGCACGCGCCCCAGAGCTGAAAGACCCGAGTACTTGGAGAAGGTGGCTAGAGGTTCATCAAAACGTGCCAGAGCACTCACTTTGATTGCTTCGTGACGGCCCATGACACCTCCTAAATCCTCAGCAAGAACATCAAAACTTCAGTTTAGTTTGCCTAAAAGTGAAGCGCTAGCCCCTATTTAGTCGGCAATGACTGCTTTGGGCAGGTTTGCAGCACCCGAACCATAGCCGACTTTTCCGAGGAGGTAACCCAGAGCTTGTATTTCTTTTTGACGGCTAGTTGTCTGGCGACGTATTTGCACTGGTAAGCCACTCGCGGAAGGAAGCTCGCGGCGTCTTTGTCTGACTTGGAACCATTGGTAGGTCCGTCAACCGCAAGCAGATTCATCGGGTCGTTGGCCAAGGAATACCTAGATGCCACAGACAAAGCTTGCGCGCCGGTAGACCATGCGTTTGAAAGCGCGACGACGTGGTCAATCTGCACCGCGAGAGAGGTTCTTACTCCCCTAACGAAGTTGATTGTTTTACCGGTGTACGGGTCGTTCAAGACTCCCGTGGTGACATTGCACCAATTGCTCGAAGATCTGGTGATGTTTTTTAGATCTCTGGTGAGGATGTAGTTTCTTAGGTCACAGGAGCGACCGCTCATCTCGATCTTGCCCCAGCCGTCCGAGAACTTGGAGCGAGCATAGCCGGTGTGACTTGCCCAGACTTTAGCCTTTAGTGATTTTACGTAGGTGAGTGCGTTACTGCTGGTTGCCGAGTGAAGGGTTTGTGGACTCTGTGAAGCTAGAGATGCCTGAGTCCCCTGGAGCACTAGGGACAACGTAAGGGTCAACAGGCTTAGGCGTAAAACGCTGCGTTTGAATGAACTCAACCAAACGGTCGATGTAGATGTCAACTTGCGACTCAACATAGCCTCCCCGAACTACTTTAAAATTCAGCCCACGCAGCTCATCAAGTTCCAAAGTTTCTTGGTCCTCGAGAAACTCACCCACCAACGTGACCAGAGCATCGACTGCCTTACGACTGTAACCCAGGCCTAAGACACCGGCTCTTTCAAACTTTTTGCCCTTAGGCCTAGCAACCCTAGAGGCCAGCAGTGCACGCAGTTTGATGAGCTGTTCGGCTTTGTTGACAACTGGGAACTGGAAGGTCGGCGACTTAAGATCGCGCTCGGCGAAGGTATCCTCGAGTTTTTCGATTGCCTTATCAACTGCGGCCACGTCGTAGCCGTCCTTGACCAACTGAAAACCGGTTGCAACTAGGTTCTTCCAGTTGATGACTCGGCTCTCTGGTCTTGCGTATTGATCACGTGCCAAAGCAATGAAGGCGTCCACTTCGGCTGGGTCGTAGCCAAAGTTCTTCTTACCGACAGTTGGGAAAGTGTTCATGGATTACCTATAGTCCTATGACTGTGACGAAAACGTAGGTGACCAGCGCTGCCGGAAGCATTGAATCGAGTCGGTCCATGATTCCGCCATGACCCGGAAGAAGTGAAGACATGTCTTTGACTCCAAGGTCGCGCTTGATTAGCGACTCGGCGAGGTCACCAAACACCGCCGCCAAGATTAGGAAGCCACCGAGAAGAACGCCAAGATACCAAGGACGATCGGCCACTAACCAAACCAGCAGAGTCGCCGAAACCAAACCAGCAACGATCGATGCAGCCAAGCCTTCCCAGGTCTTCTTAGGGCTTACGCCAGGTGCCAGCTTGTGCTTGCCGAGCTTACGACCAACTAAGTAACCGAAGGTGTCGATCAGTGCAACCGGAACCACAAACGACAAGACCCAGGCCGAGCCGTCTTCTTTGCGAGCCAGCAACAGTACCGAGAAACTAAGGGTAAGTGGCACGTAAATCACTACGAAAGCTGCGGCGGCTAGGTCTTTTAGCGTCTCGGCAAAGGTCTGTTCCACGCTACGACGTTTTTCCCAAAGGATGTGAACCAGACGCCAAATCATTAGAGCAACCGAGGTGGCTAGTGTAAAACCCCACTGCCCCTTCGGACCCCAGATGTAGGTGGCCGGCATGATCAGCATCGAACCGATTACGGCAGGTACTCTCGGAACGTACCAGTTCTTTTGACGTAGCGCCGTGGAGAGTTCCCAAACACCGAAGCCAACCGCTGCCATTACTAGGACGACAAACAGTTCGCGAACTATCAGGATTGACAGCAGAAAGAGCGCGCCAAGCAGAACTCCGTAGAGCACCGACTTGGAGAGGCTACGACCGCCTTCAGCTTCCTTCTTCTTAGCCAACTAAACCTCGAGAAGTTCGGCTTCCTTGCGCTTCAGAGCGTCATCGATGCCGTCTACGTGCTGCTTGGTGATTGCGTCAAGTTCCTTTTCGGCGCGGGCTAGTTCGTCCTCGCCGGCAGCGCCGTCCTTTTTCAATGCAGCCAGTGCATCGTTACCGTGACGACGGATGTTACGAACCGCAACCTTGGCATCCTCAGCCTTACCGCGAACCAACTTCACGTACTCCTTGCGGCGATCTTCGGTTAGATCAGGAAGCGATGCACGGATAGTGGCACCGTCGTTGTTGAGGCTAGCGCCCAGGTTTGGCTCGTTACGAATCGCGGTCTCGATGGCAATCAGCGCACTTTTGTCGTAAGGGGTGATTGCTAGGGTGCGAGCCTCAAGGTTCTGCATTGAAGCGAGCTGCCCAAGCGGGGTTCCGGTGCCGTAGTAGTCAACCATGATCTTCTGGAACATGGCTGGGTTGGCGCGGCCGGTACGGACCGACGAGAAGTCGTCCTTGGCTGCCTCTACTGCCTTGCCCATCTTGTCTTTGGCTTCTGCGATTACTTCCGAAATCAATTGATTCTCCTGTTTTTCTAAAACCTAAGCGGAAACGTATGTTCCGATGTTCTTACCCTTGATGGCGTCGGTGATGTTCCCCTTGCCCTGCATACCGAAGACTCGCATTGGCATCTTGTTGTCCATGCAGAGGCTGAACGCGGTAGCGTCAACCACCTTTAGTCCCTGAACCAGGGCCTCCTGATAGCTAATTTTCTCAAGGCGCTTGGCCTTAGGGTCCTTCTTCGGGTCGGCCGAGTAAACACCGTCAACGCCGTTCTTGGCAACTAGCACCTCGTTGGCGTGAATCTCCAGCGCACGCTGTGCCGCTACGGTGTCGGTTGAGAAGTAAGGCATACCGGCACCGGCACCGAAGATCACAACGCGACCCTTTTCGAGGTGACGGATAGCGCGAAGTGGGATGTAAGGCTCGGTTACCTGAGACATGGTGATTGCCGATTGCACGCGGGCATCAACGCCGGCCTGCTCTAGGAAGTCTTGGAGTGCGATGGCGTTCATCACGGTGCCTAGCATACCCATGTAGTCGGCTCGTGATCGGTCCATTCCGCGCTGTGAAAGCTCGGCCCCGCGGAAGAAGTTACCGCCACCGACGACGATTGCGATTTCGGTGTTCTTAGCACCCTCGGCTATCTCCTTGGCAAACTCGGCCACGAAATCTGGATTGACGCCAAGAGTTCCGCCTCCGAACGCCTCACCCGAAAGTTTCAACAATACGCGACGCTTCTGTGCCATGACATCCTCCTACCCTTCCATCCTATTTCGGCAAAGGAAAAGGCTCGGTTACAAAACCGAGCCTTTTCACTAATTAGTTGCTTAGGCGCCTACGCGGAAACGTACGAAAGCCGAAACGTTTAGACCAGCGTTGTCTAGAACCTTGGCAACCGACAACTTGTTGTCCTTTGCGAAGTCCTGCTCTAGAAGTACGCTCTCCTTGAAGAATCCGGTTACGCGGCCTTCAACGATCTTGGCAAGAGCAGCCTCAGGCTTGCCCTCGTTGCGTGCGGTCTCCTCGGCGATGCGACGCTCGGTTGCAACAACCTCTGCGTCAACGTCGTCACGGGTTAGGTGGCTAGGCGAGAAAGCGGCGATGTGAACCGACACGTCGTGTGCGGTCTCGTCGTCGTTACCCGAATAAGCAAGAAGAACGCCAACCTGAGGAGGTAGGTCCTTGCTGGTGCGGTGCATGTACGCGTCGACCTTGTCACCCTCAACAACAGCTAGGCGGCGAAGTTCAACCTTCTCGCCCATGATTGCTGCTTCGTCGTTGATTGCGTCGGCAACGGTCTTGCCGTTTAGGTCGGCAGAAAGTGCTGCTTCCAGGGTCTTAGCGCCGGCGGCAACGATAGCGTCACCGATCGACTCAGCAAGCGAAACGAACTTCTCTGCCTTGGCAACGAAGTCGGTCTCACAGGCTAGCTCTAGAAGGTAACCGGTTCCGCCGTCCACACGTGCAACAACTAGACCGTTGCTGGTGGTGCGTCCTTCGCGCTTGGTTACACCCTTAAGACCCTTGAGTCGTAGAACCTCTAGTGCCTTGTCAACGTTGCCGTCGGCCTCGTCAAGAGCGTTCTTGCAGTCCATCATGCCAGCGCCCGAGCGCTCGCGTAGAGCCTTTACGTCGGCTGCGGTGTAGTTTGCCATTACTCTGCGTCCTTTTCTGCTGGAGTTTCCGACACAGAAACCTCTGCGGTTTCCGCTGGAGCCTCAGTGTTTAGAAGTTCCTGTTCCCATTCGGCAAGAGGCTCGTTCTCTTCAGGCTTCGAGTGCTTAGCCTTTAGACCCTCGGCAACTGCATCAGCGATAACGCGGGTTAGCAGAGCGATTGAGCGGATTGCGTCGTCGTTTCCAGGGATACCGATGGTGACCTCGTCTGGGTCACAGTTGGTGTCTAAGATACCGATAACTGGGATACCTAGCTTCTTTGCTTCGGTGATTGCTAGGTGCTCCTTGTTGGTGTCAACAACCCAAAGAGCCGAAGGCTGACGGGTTACGTTGCGGATACCACCAAGCGACTTCTCTAGCTTGTCCTTCTCGCGGCGAAGGATTAGAAGTTCCTTCTTGGTTAGACCGGTCTTGGTCTCGCCCGAGAAGTCCATAACGTCAAGTTCCTTTAGACGGGTTAGACGCTTCTGGATGGTCTGGAAGTTGGTCAGAAGACCACCCAACCAACGCTCGTTGATGTATGGCTGACCAACGCGCTGTGCCTGCGAAGCGATCGCTTCCTGGGCCTGCTTCTTGGTTCCAACGAACATGATCGAGCCACCGGCTGCTACTAGGTCCTTAACGAACGCGTAAGCCTGGTCGATGTGGGTTAGCGACTTCTGTAGGTCGATGATGTAGATACCAGAGCGGTCGGTCAAGATGAAACGCTTCATCTTTGGGTTCCAACGGCGGGTCTGGTGCCCGAAGTGCACGCCGCTGTCAAGCATCTCGCGCATAGTTACTACTGCCATGGCAGTTTCTCCTTTTGGCACAAATGTGCCACTCAGTTGATTTGTTTTCGACGGTTGTCGATAACACCTGGTGTCGCATCAAAAACGGCCAGCAGGCTGGACTGAGTGTTTTCGATGGGGTTCGACACGCGAAGTCAACGCGTAAAACGTTGCTGAGACCAGCCTATCAGGCTTAAATCAGAGTTTTCCACCGATTTTTCACACCATCGAAAATTGGTTATTTGATTGAAATCCTTAGAAGTATGTTCAGAAAGCGAACCGTGGCAACCCTGGCCGTTGTGGCAGCCTCGCTCCTGCTGCAGTATCTGCCAAAAACCTCGGACGCATTCGCGGGCGAGAATTGGCGAGTGCCCCTCGATAATCCAGCCCTCGTGCGCGATTTCCTGCAACCCAGCGCTGATTGGAGCGCCGGACATCGAGGCGTTGATTACCTAGTCACCGAGGGCGATTCGGTTTTTGCTCCGTCCTCGGGAGTGATTAGGTTCACGGGGCTGATGGTGGATCGATCGGTGGTCTCGATCGCTCACGAAAACGGACTAATTAGCACTCTGGAGCCGGTCTGTGGCACCGTGTTCAAAGGCGAAAGAGTTTCGACCGGCCAGCAGGTGGGATCCGTTTGTGGAAATGAAAGCTATTTTTCGCACTGCGGGGTGAAACTTTGTCTGCACTTTGGAATCAAGACCGAAAGCGGATACCTTTCTCCGCTCTACAAACTAGGCGAACTCTCCCCCAGCCGGCTTAAGCCCTGGGATGGGCAGCTCCGTAGCTTTGTTTGAGTCTTTCCACACTGACGTGGGTATAGATCTGCGTGGTTCCAAGGCTCGCGTGGCCAAGGAGCTCTTGAACGGCTCGAAGATCGGCGCCACCATCGAGAAGATGAGTGGCCGCGGTGTGACGAAGCGCGTGTGGCCCGGAAGCTCCAATTGCCGTACCGGCCAGAGCACGAGCAACTACCTCGAAGATCTGACGGGTACCGAGTCTTGAACCTCGACTATTGAGTAACAGCTCTGAAGCCGTTTTCTCGCCAGCCAGGACAGGTCTTCCCTTCGCCAACCATTCGTCCAGAGCCGAGGCCGCCGGCAAGCCGAATGGAATCATTCGCTGCTTGTTTCCCTTACCGGTCACCTTAACCAAACGACGTGACGAATCGATGTCTTCGAGGTTCAGCCCGGCCAACTCGCTCACACGACAGCCCGTGGCGTACATCAACTCAATGATTACCAAATCGCGAAGGGCCGTTGGTTCACCGCTGGCAGCCAACTGCTCGAGTTCGGCGAACACCTCGTCCATGGCTTTTCTGGTGGCAACCTTCGGAAGGTGCTTATCCGACTTCGGGGTGCGCAGGCGAAGCCCAGGGTCGTGTGAGATTACTCCCTGCTCCAAAAGCCATGCGGTGTAAGTTCTAGCCGCTGCCGTCTTTCTGGCCATCGAAGATTTGGCAAGGCCTCGCTCACTAAGACTAAACAGCCAAGAGCGCAGCCCCTCAATGTCGATTTCGCCCGGCACCTGAATACCGTCACGTTCTAGAAACTCAGCCAAGTCTTCAAGGTCGGTGAGATAGCCCTTGACGGTGTGAGGCGAAGACCCACGCCCAGCCTGAAGGTGGGTGCGGAAACGATCCAAAGAAGAAGCGAACGCTGGCAGCACGCTTACAGGTTAGAACCTATTCAGGGAAATGGCAGGCAACCTCGGCCTTGCCGACCTTCTGCAGGATTGGCTCAACCTCGAAGCACTTGGCCTGGGCTTTCCAGCAGCGGGTCGAGAACACGCAACCTGTTGGAGGCTTCATTGGGCTTGGAAGGTCGCCCTGAAGAACGATCTGCTCACGCTTGCGCTCAAGCTTCGGATCAGGAATTGGAACCGCCGAAAGCAGAGCCTTGGTGTATGGGTGGTGAGGAGTCGAGTAGATGGAATCGGTCGGAGCAATTTCCATCATCTTGCCCAGGTACATCACGCCAACGCGGTCTGAGATGTGCTGAACCACCGAAAGGTCGTGAGCGATGAACAGGTACGAGATGCCGAGGTCATCACGGATGTCGGTGAGCAGGTTCACAACCTGAGCCTGAATCGAAACGTCAAGCGCCGAAACCGGCTCGTCACAGACGATGAACTTAGGCTGCGGAGCTAGCGCGCGGGCGATACCGATGCGCTGACGTTGACCGCCAGAGAATTCGTGTGGGTATCGGTCGTAGTGCTCGGCACTCAGACCAACGCGCTCAAGTAACTCCTGAACGGCACGTTTCACACCCTGCTCAGGCTTAATCTTGTGAACCTCGAACGAAGCACCAACGATGGCTCCCACGGTCTGACGTGGGTTCAAAGAAGACTGTGGGTCCTGGAAGATCATCTGCATCTTGGTGCGCAGGGGCTTCATCTTGGAACTCGAGAAACCAGAGATTTCTTCGCCTTCAAACTTGATCGAACCAGCGGTTGGATCGTAAAGCTTCAGGATGGTTCGACCAGCGGTCGATTTTCCACAACCGGACTCACCAACGAGACCTAGGGTCTCCCCTGGCATCAGACTGAAGCTCAGACCGTTTACGGCTTTGTTGATGCCGCGGTCACGTGAAAAAATACCTCCGCCGGAAACCGGGAAGAACTTCTGAAGATCTGTTACCTCGAGTAATGGTTCGCTCACTTGGTAACTCCCTTGCTGTCGTAAAGGTGACATCTAACTAGGTGGCCAGGCTTTACTTCCTTGAGCTCGGGCGACACATCGCAACGACCGGTTGGAAGTTCATCCTTGCGGGTGCAGCGAGCTGCAAACGCACAGCCGTCGCCGAGGGTAATGAGTGAAGGTGGCTGGCCAGGAATTGCACGCAGGCGCTTTCCGTGTCCCTTGTCCATACGAGGAACCGAGTCAAGCAGCCCATCGGTGTAAGGCATCATCGGCTTTTCAAATAGCTCGTTTACACCGGCACTCTCAACCAGACGGCCACCATACATAACGTTAACGCGGTCGGCGGCTCCAGCCACAACGCCTAGGTCGTGAGTAATTAGAATTACAGCCATCGAGAACTTCGCCTGCAGATCGCGAATCAACTTCAAGATTTGGGCTTGAACGGTCACATCTAGCGCGGTGGTTGGTTCGTCGGCAATGAGAACCTTCGGGTCATTCATCAAAGCCATGGCGATCATTACACGCTGACGCATACCACCGGAAAACTGGTGTGGGTAAGCCGAAAGACGCTCTTCAGGATTGGCAACACCAACGAGAGTCAACAGCTCTACAGCGCGGTCACGCGAAACCTGCTTGTCGACCTGGTTGTGAACCTGGTGAGCCTCAATTAGCTGGTCACCGATGGTGTAGTAAGGGTGCAGCGCCGACATCGGGTCTTGGAAAATCATTGCGATTTCCTTGCCGCGAATAGAGCGAAGTCGCTCGGCGTCGATGCCAATCAGGTCAACTGGTCCGTCTTCGGTCTGTAAAATTGCGGAACCGGTGATCGTGGTCTTTGCTTTTGGAAGCAAGCCCATGTAGGCAAGGTTGGTTACCGACTTTCCGGAACCAGACTCACCAACTAGAGCTAGGGTTTCACCGGCGTTTAGGTCGAAAGTTACACCGGCAACGGCCTTCACAACGCCGTCAGGGGTCTTGAATTCAACTCGTAGGTCTTTTACCGAAAGTAGCGACATTAGACTCTCACTCTCGGGTCTAGGAATGCATAAACGATGTCTAGGATCATGTTGATTACCACCACAATGGCAGCAGCCAAGATTGTGGTCGCAACAATAACAGGGAGGTCGATATCCATGACTGCGTTAAGTGAAAGGCGTCCCATTCCAGGCAGGTTGAATACCGCTTCGGTCAAGATTGCTCCACCTAAGAGCCCCGCGAAGTCAAGACCAGCCATGGTTACGATCGGAGCTAGAGCAGCACGCATGGTGTGTTTGAACAATACAGTGCGCTCCCCCAGGCCCTTGGCTTTTGCGGTACGAATGTAGTCTTCGGTAGAAATTTCAAGAATCTGACTACGAACGAAACGCGTATAAATGGCCGAGTAGGCAAATGCGAGGGTAATCCAAGGGAGGATCATGCTAAGTAGCCAGCCACCAAAGTCTTCGTCAGGCGCCGTATAACCACCGGCTGGGAACGGCGACCAGTCGACCTTGATCACAAGAAACACAATCAAAACTAGACCGGTGAGGAAAGTTGGTAGCGAGGTACCAACTAGGACGAATGCGGTTGAAAGGGTGTCCCAAATCTTGCCGCGATATCGCGCAGCAATCACACCGAGACCAACGCCGACGATCAACCAGAGAACCAAAGCGCCGACGGCCAGGTAAATAGTTACTGGAAGGGCATCGCCGATAAGGTCAGTAACGCATGAGTGTTGAAGGAAAGAATATCCAAATGAAGGCGCTGCACAGAAGATTTCTGCCTGGCCTTCACCGAAAGTGCGGCCGGCGAAAAGTCCAACGATAAAGATCCAATACTGTTCCCAGAATGGCTTGTCATAGCCGAGGCGCACACGATTGGCTTCGATGATTCCCGGGTCATTACAGCTCTTGCCACAGGTTAGCGAGGCAGGGTCGTAAGGCAGCAGGGAGAAAATTACGTAAACGGTGAAACTAACGGCAAGAAGGATTAGCAGCGTGATGCCTAACCTGCGGCCGATGTAGGCCAAAAGACCGTTCATCATATTCCTTTCTTGACTAATGAAGAACTAGTGCCCGTGGTGCTGGGGCGAACCCCAACACCACGAGACAGCTAGTTGGGTGTTACTTCTTTAGGTAGAGGTCACCGAACGACAATGCGCCCTGTGGCTCCCAGAAGAATGCTCCACCGATCTTCGAGCCCCAGATTTCCTGAGTCTTCGAGAAGGTGCCAGGGATAATCCACATGTTGTCCATGGCGTACTTGTTCAGTGCAGCCCATTCCTTACCCTGCTTGGTTCGGTCTGGCTCGGATAGGTTAGCGTCCGAGCGCTTCTTGAACTCCGCGTAAGCTGGGTCGGTCCAGTTCTGCGACATTGGGAATCCACCCTCCTGGGTGAATAGCTCAGGGATAACGGTAGATGCGTTAGCCCAGTCTGGAGCCCATCCAGCAGCAGATAGGTCGCCCTGCTTAGTTGGGTCTAGAACTACCGAGTAGTACTTACCAGGCTCAATGAAGTTGAACTTGATGGTAATACCGGCCTTAGCTAGAGACTCGATCCAGATGGCCGAACCCTTCTTGTTGGTTTCGGTGTCTGCGATGTCGTAAACGATACCGCGCTTAGGATCGGTGGCACGAGCGTGCAGTTCTGGACATTCAGTCTTTGCCTGCTCCATGAGGGCCTTAGCCTTCTCCACGTTACCTTCTGGCTTCCAGTCTGCATCCTTGGTTGCGTAACCAGTCTCAGCGTAGTCAAGACCCATTAGAGGCTTGATAACACCATCAGCTGGGTCACCGTTGAAGGCCTGACCACCAGCTAGGGTGATTAGCCCCTGGAAGTCCTTGGCGTAGTAAATCGCCTGACGAACAGGTAGACAGTTCAACTTGGCAACGTTTACAGCTGCGTAGCGAACGTATGGGTCGTAAACGTTGATCGCACGTCCCTTGAACTTAGCCAGAACCTCACCCTTGTCGTCGAATACAGCCGAAAGGTTGGTAGGTAGTAGCGCGTCAAGCGAAACAGCGGTCTTGTCCTTGTCGGCAAGCATGGTCTGGTCGCGGACCTCTTCTGCTACACCGAACTTAACCACGATCTTGTCTGGGAATGCGCGGTCCTTGCGTAGAGGGTCCGAGTCTGCCTTCCACTTGTCGTTGCGCACTAGAACCATCGAGTCGTTGGCCTTGTAGGACTTGATCTTGTATGGACCCGATGAAACTGGGTGCATGTCGTACTGGTCACCGTCGTCCTTAGCCTTTGGTACTGGACTGAAGGATAGGTAGGTAACGGTGTAGTTGAAGTCACCGACAGAACGCTTCAAGTTGAAGGTAATGGTCTTGTGGTCTTCAGAACAGGTAACTGCCTTGTCGAACGCAGCAGTGTCGTTGTTCTCGGTAGCGTAAGGGCCCTTGTAAACCGAGGTGCCGTCTTCAGCAGTAGGAATGTCTAGCATTCCGATTGCGTAGGTAGGACCGTCGGTGATTACGTCAGTTGCGAAGGTGCGGGAAACACCGTACTTTACGTCTTCACAAGTGATTGGGGTGCCGTCTTCAAAGGTCGAGCCATCGCGCAGGGTGAATTCCCAGGTCTTGTTCTCGTTTGAAGCGCGACCGGTGTCGGTTGCGAGGTCAGGAACAACAGCCGAACCTGCAGCGCCTTCTGCACGGTCATATGCAGTTAGGGTGCGGTGCATGTAAGAACCGAACCACGCAATGTGCATACCAGTGTAGTTACGCTGTGGATCCGCGTGGGTCCAAGCTTCCGAGTTGGTTAGGTACGTTAGCGTACCACCAGCGTTTGCTGGAGCACAGCCGGTTAGAGCCGCTCCTGCAAGTGCTGCAGCCGTAATGCTAGCCAAAGCTAGCTTCAGGCTCTTCTTGCCTTTCAACATTCACCCTCCTAGGTGTTTATGTTTATTTTTTTACTCCGGGTGGAGTAAGTCTTAGTTCTCGCTCTTCGGGTCTAGCGCATCGCGCAGGGCATCTCCGAGCAAGTTAAAGGTCAGCACCAAAAGAATCAGTGTCAACGATGGGATAAAGAAGAAGGTTGGGTTGTTCATCATGTACTTGGTTGAGTCAGCAATGATGGTTCCCAAGGTTGGCATCGGAGGCTGAACTCCAATGCCCAGATACGAGAAGACGGCCTCGGCGGTTAGATAACCAGGAAGCGACAACGAAACATAGATGATGATCGGAGTCCACACGTTTGGCATGATCTCTTTGATCAGGATTCGTAGGTTCGAGGTACCGAGCGCCTGAGCCGAGAGTACGAAGTCGCGTTCGCGAATCGAAATAACCTGGGCACGAATGATACGGCTGAGGTAAGGCCAACCAAAGATCGCGAAGATGAGGATCAGGTACAGGATTCTGGCCTGGTTGCCATCGGCCCAGCCCGACTTCTCAATGCGCTCAACGGTAGGCGCCGAAAGCGCCAAGATCATGAAGAAGGTTGGAAAGGCAAGCAGGAAGTCGGTGAAGCGACCCAGAACGCTGTCAACGCGGCCACGGAAGTAACCTCCGACCACACCCATTACCAAACCAATAAAGACGGTAATCACGGTCGATGCCAATGCGATGAGGAACGAAACTCGCGCACCGAAAAGCATACGAGCTAGAAGGTCATAGCCGATACCTGGGATTACACCCAGTGGGTGCTTGGCGCTGATACCGTTCCATTCGCCGGCAACTTCACCGCGACCGTCTAGTGCGGACATGTCTCTAGCTTCTGGATCGATACCCAGCAAGGAATAAATAACCGGCGCAAATATCACGACCAGCATGACAAACACTGCTATGGCCAGGGATGGTATGGCGACCTTATTGCTCTTGAACCTACGCCAGGCCAATTCCCTAGGGCTGTGGCCTTGCATTTTCTGTTCGGCTTCCTTGCTAAACACCTCACTAATCTACCCTGCTGAACATTAATCCCGTGGTCTGTTTTGGACTTCCAAAGGTTACAAATTGGTAAATTCGAGCGGAGAGGTTGCATTTAGGACGTTTTTGCGAGCATTTTGCCTTCTCGCTTCACTAGACCAAGAAGCTCCAGACCACCAATCGCCATTTGCAACTCCCCTGAACTAAATCCCGCGAGCGCTGCCAACTTACCCTCATCCTGAAACCGGTTGGTCAAAGCGTCGAGGAGTCTGAGCTCCAACTGCCCCAGTGGTTGTGGTCCTCCAACGACCTCCGCCCTAAAACCTAACAGCACCTCGAGATCATCAAAATCCGTGATGATTTGGGCCTTACTTTCGGCAATTAGGCGATTGCAGCCTGCCGAATTGGGCGAATTCACCGGCCCGGGAAGCGCAAAGACTGAGCGATCCAGATCTAAGGCATGGTTTACGGTGTTGATTGAACCAGAACGATAACCAGCTTCAGTTACGATTACCGCCTTACCCAGAGCTGCAATCAGCCTGTTTCGTTGCAGAAACCTCCAACGAGTTGGCTTGGCATCAGGTGCCATTTCGGATAAGAGCAAGCCAGACTGACCAATCTGGTCAAACAGCTCCAAGTTGCCCGCGGGGTATGGATTGAATAGACCGCCAGCCATAACGCCGATCGTTGTCCCTCCAAACCGCAAGGTTGAACGGTGAACTACGGCATCGACACCGAGTGCACCCCCAGATACCGTCGCCACACCGAGTTCGGTTAGGCGAGACACGATTTCAGTGGTAGCCCAGTTCCCATAGGCGGTAACCGTTCTCGATCCAACGATGCTCAACGACTTTCCCAGAGACTCGAGCGCGCTTCGTTCGCCCCTGCCCCATAAAATTAGTGGCCCATGCTCCCCTAGGTCCTTAAGTGCCTCTGGCCAGTCGGCATCCGCTGGAGTAATCGGGAACACTCCCCGCCTCTTCGCTTCGTTTAGTAGTTCATTAGCCCTGCCAGGCACCAAGCGCGGCTGCCACCGATCAAAGGCATTTTTCAATTCATCACTACTCAATCCCACAAGTGGGTCCGTGGAATCTCTCAAGACCCTGGCCAGTGCAGCTTCTGGGCCTATCGCACCGATAAGTAGCCCCGCTACCCTGTCGCCCGGCTCCACCAGATAGTTCCATGCCACCCGCGCCATAAGTTCCGAACTAGTCACGCGTTACCTCGGTAATACATGGCTAAGGCAAGATCCTCGCTGGTCGGCTGCTCATTGCCGCCCAGATCGGCAACGGTCCAGGCTAGACGCAAGATTCGGTCATAGCCGCGCATGGTGATTAGTGACCTATCTAGGGCCGTATTCAAGGGGCGGGAAACTTGAGCCGTTAGCCTGAGATGTTTTCGCAAATAACTACCTGGGACCTGGGAGTTTTTCATCCACGGAGTTCCTCTCAAACGTTTAGAAGCAAGTGAGCGAGCGCTTGCCACCTTTAGAGCCAAGTCGCTTGAACGAGGCCCTGGCTCGCCACTGGTGATCTGCGTGGCATTGACCTGATTGAGTTCGAGCCGCAGATCGATGCGGTCGCTAAGTGGACCAGAAATTCTAGAGAAATACTTAGCTCGTTGTCCCCCGGTACAGATGCAAGCCTTGCCACTGCCAACTGAAAAACCACATGGGCAAGGATTCGCGGCTAAGACGAGCTGAAACCTCGCCGGAAAGATGGCTTGACCGCTGGCTCGGGAAATGGTTATGGTTCCAGACTCCAACGGTTGCCGAAGCGAATCGAGTACCGGTGTTTGAAATTCCGGTGCTTCATCCAGAAACAGAATGCCGTTATTGGCGAGCGAGATGATTCCGGGCTTTGGAGAACCACTTCCACCCCCAACCATGGCAGCCAGGGACGCTGTTTGATGCGGAGCTATGAATGGTGCCAGAGCGGAAGGCGTAACCGAATCACTCCTCGCAAGCGATTGGATGGCAAGGTTCTCAACGACCTGTTGGTGATCTAGCCGCGGCAGGATTCCAGGTAGTCGTTCAGCGAGCATGGTTTTACCAGCCCCAGGCGGACCAACCATTAGTAGGTGATGACCACCGGCTGCAGCAACCGTGAGAGCATCTATTGCCGAGCTTTGACCAAGCACCTCGGAGAAACACTTGGTGGTTTCGGCTGGAACTACCTCAAGGCTGGTCCGCTCCATTTTCATGACCACCGGACATTTCGCACCATAGAGGTTGGCAACTTGAGTTAGGTGGTCAAAGCCGGCCACATCGATGCCATCGATTAGTTCCGCTTCGGCGATGTTCTCAAGCGGCACTACAGCACTTTTGAAACCACTGGCCTTGGCAGCCATGACCATCGGTAGTACTCCTCGAACCGGCTTTATTCTCCCGTCGAGCGCCAGTTCACCAATGAAAACCGTTTCGGTAACACCTGCGCCGGGAACCAAACCGGCAGCCTTGAGTGCGGCCAAAGCAATCGCTAGATCAAACGAAGAGCCTTGCTTTGGGACAGAAGCGGGAGAAAGATTGACGGTGATTTTCCGCTGCGGCAACGATAACCCGGAATTGACCGTTGCGGCACGAACTCTAGCGGTGCTTTCGTTTAGTGAGGCATCTGGAAGTCCAACCAACACGAATCCAGGCAGGTTAGATGAGATGTCTGCCTCAACCTCGATTACCGTTCCAGTCAGGCCAAACAAACTGATTGAGTGGGTCTTGGCGAGTTTCATCAAAAGACCTGTTTGAGGTGTTCGAGCTGCACGCGCCCCTGATCGACCAGAACCCCTACGGCATCGATTCGAACGTCGACTCCACTGACCTGCCTAGAGCGACACCATTCGCTCACAAGAATGCGAAGCCTTCTGAGTTTGGTTTCGGTAATCGCTTCCAATGGGTGGCCGTAACCGGCTCCGTTTCTAGTTTTTACCTCAACGAATACGTAGCGATTCTTATCGCGAACTATGAGGTCGATCTCGCCGAGCCGACAACGCCAGTTCTTTTCGATGATTTCGTAGCCGAGTGCCTGAAGGTAGTTGCCTGCGAGCTTTTCACCATAAAGCCCGAGAATGTGTTTCGGTGTTGCCTTCGATTCCATGCTTCAAGAGTGGCGTCAAAATGCCACTCAAAACGAGCGAGGAAGAATCTGTGGAAAACTACTCGCCGACCGCGAACTCTTTCGGGAGTTCGTAAGCCTTGCCCGATAGTTCTTCAACATTCACATCTTTGAACGTAAGCACCCGAACCGAGGAAACGAATCGGTCGGTGCGGTAGATGTCCCACACCCAGACGTCTTTCATCTCGAGTTCGAAATAGAAGTCTGACCCGACATCTACTCGCTGCAGGTTCACTTCGTTGGCTAGATAGAAACGACGTTCGGTTTCGATCACGTATTTGAACGTGGCAACCAGGTCACGGTATTCGCGATACAGCGCAAGTTCTGCGTTTCTTTCGTAGTCGTCGAAATCGTTTTCGTCCATGTCCCTGATTCTATGCTTCCAAGATTCGAGTGAGCCATGACACACGGTGAATTTCACTTGGACCGTGTTCCCGAATAGCTGCAATGTGAGCCGCCGAAGCGTAGCCCTTGTGCCCATCTAAGCCAAACTGCGGGTAGCTTTCCGCCAAATCAACCATCAAACGATCTCTGGACACCTTCGCCAGGACGGCCGCAGCCGAAACACTAAAGCAGTCGCGGTCGGCTTTCGGGCGAACAGTGATCGGAATTCTGGAAACCACGCTCTCCAGCCAATTGTGAGTTCCATCGAGCAGAATCGAAACCTGGTTTTCGGCGATGGCCGTTTTGATTTCCTCGAGTTCCGCCAACTTCTTCAAGGCGTCGACAGCCGCATTTGCTAGTGACCAGACAATACCCTGCTCGTCGATGGTTTTGGCGTCAACATAGCCGACCGCGTAACCGGGTGTCCTCGCTTCCAATTCAAGAAAGACTTCGTTCCTGGCTTTCTCGGTCATGAGCTTCGAGTCTTTGAGTTTTGGCGGAATGGCTGACCCAGTCAAATGCGAAACATCGACGACGAAGGCACCGACCGCAACCGGACCGGCGATGGCACCACGGCCAACCTCGTCAATGCCAATTAGATAGCGGCGATCGGCAATGGATCGCTCAAACTCAATTGTTGGGGACGGCTTTGAAGACATCAGGGTAATTGTCTAGCCACTTCCAGTGGCTCATCGGGAAGCTGACAACGAAAGCGCGACCGACGATAAAGCTCTTGTTCACAAAACCCTTGCCAGGCAGATCTCCGTGGTAGCGAGAGTCTTCCGAGTTACCTCGGTTGTCCCCCATGACCCAGTAGGAATCCGCAGGAACGGTGACATCGAACTTGGTGTCAGATGGGTTCGAGCCAGGAGATACGTAAGGCTCGGTAATCTCGACTCCGTTGATTTCTAACTTGCCGCTAGCCGAGCAGCAAACCACGTGGTCGCCAGGCTTGCCGATGATTCGCTTGACCAAGTGTTGCGACGAATCTGGCGCAATCAGGCCAAACGCTGAAAGAAAAAAGTCAATGCTCGACTCCAACCAAGGCTTGGAAACCTCGTCCGGTGCTTCACCAAGCCAGCCACCCGGATCCTTGAACACCACTACGTCACCGCGTTCGGGAACGATCAGAGATGGCACTAGTTCGTTTACAAAGATGCGGTCGTTGATCTGCAGGGTTTCCAACATCGAACCAGACGGTATGAAGAAGGAACGAAGCAGGAAGGTCTTGATGATCAGGCTCAAAACAAGGGCCGAACCAAAGACCGAAAGGATGTCAATTAGAAATGCTAAGAAGATGTTCTTCTTGCGCACAGAATGCAAAAAACGCCCCACTGCCGTTTTCGGCTCGGGACGTTCTTTGGTCATCTAAAAAGATTAGTTCTTGGCGGCAGAGTTGTCGCGCTTCTCGCGGATCTTTGCCTTCTTGCCACGAAGTTCGCGCATGTAGTAAAGCTTGGCACGACGTACGTCACCGCGCTGGATTACTTCGATCGACTCAAGGATTGGCGAGTGTAGAGGGAAAGTACGCTCTACGCCGAAGCCTCCCGAGTCCTTACGAACGGTGAAGGTCTCGCGGATGCCGTGACCCGAGATACGGATTACGTAACCCTGGAAAGCCTGAACACGGCTACGGTTACCTTCGATGATGTTTACGTTGACCTTGACGGTGTCACCGGCGCGGAATTCTGGGATGTCGCTGCGTAGGTTCGCTGCATCAACGCTGTCGAGGATGTGCATTTTGTTTCACTCTCTGTTCCAGCGCGCAGGTCTGAAACGACATAAGTTTTTGATTTCGCTCGTTCGCTCCCCTGCGGCAGAGAACTACAAGGAACGAGCAACCTGACTATTCTGCCACATCGGGCAGGGTCGGCGCTAGTCGCTTAGTAAATCTGGTCGGACTGCTTTGGTGCGTTCAACCTGTTGCTCGTGACGCCACTTGGCGATGGCCGCGTGGTTTCCCGAAGTCAAAACTTCTGGAACATCAAACCCACGCCAACTGGCTGGCTTGGTGTAGCTCGGATATTCGAGAAGTCCGGAATCGGAGTGAGACTCCTCAACTAGCGACTCTGCATTGCCGATTACTCCTGGAATCAGCCGCGCGATCGACTCGATCATTGCCAACGCTGCCACTTCCCCGCCATTGAGGATGTAATCGCCGATCGAAATCAGACGAACGTTCGCCTTGGTCTTCGCATAATCGATAACGCGTTGGTCGATTCCCTCGTAGCGACCGCAGGCAAACACGACGTGCTCGGCACTAGCCAATTCATGAGCGGTAGCCTGCTTGAAAACCTCGCCGGCCGGGTTGGTGAAAATAACAACCGTTTCACCGGATTCGTCCAGGATGTCGTCGAATGCCAAACCCCAAGGCTCTGGCTTCATAAGCATTCCAGCGCCGCCGCCGTATGGGGTGTCGTCAACAGTCTTGTGCTTATCGAAGGTCCAGTCGCGAAGGTTGTGTGCCTTGAACTGGATTAGGTTCTTGTCTCTTGCCTTGCCAAGCAGGGAAAGGTTTAGCGCATCGAAGTAATCGGGGAAAATCGTCACCGCGTCGATACGCATGGCTACTCTTCGATCTCTTCGAATAGACCGTTCGGAGGAGTCACGGTAACGGTTCCGGCTTCAACGTTCACCTCAGGGACGATGGCCTTTACGAATGGAACTAGCACTTCCTTCTCGCCAACGGTGACTGCAAGAATGTCTTGAGCTGGGAAGTGGTCCACTCTGGCAACCACACCAACTTCGACGCCTTCGCGCATGACCTTCAAGCCAACCAACTGGTGGTCATACCAGGCGTCAGCCTCAACAGGCGACTGAGCGGTGTCGTGGTTTACCAAGAGAATTGCACGAATCAAACCTTCGGCAGCGGTTCGGTCTTCAACACCCTCAAGGAAGATGACCGGTGCTTGGTTATACCAACGAAGTTCTTTTACGGTTACGGTTTTCCCGAACCAAGGAGAAGTTTCTGGAACCTGTAGCTCAAGAACCGCACCTGGCACAAAACGTTCGTTTGGACTGTCGGTGTACAGTTCGAGCTTGATTGCTCCCTTTAGGCCGTGTGCCTTGAGTAGGCGGCCAACCCGGAGCTGAAGATTTTTAGAAATCGGTGTCCACCACGTCGACACGGACCTTTTTGCCGTCGGCCAAAGCCTTCACAACGGCGCGCAGTGCCTTAGCAGTGCGGCCGCCGCGCCCGATGACACGGCCAAGGTCCTCTGGGTGCACGTTGATCTCAAGTAGCTCTTCGCCACGGTTGGTCTTACGTGCATTTACAGATGCGTCGTCCGGGTGGTCGACGATTCCCTTGACTAGGTGTTCGAGCGCAGCAGCTAGCACTTTTACTAAGCCTCTTCTGCTGGAGCTTCAGCCTCTGCGGCTGGCTCTTCTTCCGATACAGCAACCTCTGCGGTTTCTGCAGCAGCCTCTTCAGCAACAGTCTCAACTGCTGCCTCTTCTGCTACTGGTGCCTCTGCAGCTGCATCCTCAGTTGCCTCTGCAACAGGTGCTTCTTCAACAACTGCTACTTCTTCAACCTTTGCCTTCTTCTCTTCCTTTGGAAGTAGAACAGGCTTCTTCTTGGTGTCGATTACGAACTCAGGCTTTGCTTCCTTGGTCTGAACCTTGTTAACAGCCTTTTCGCCCTTCGATGCCTGGAAGTCACCGGTTAGCTTAAGCAGGGCAGCAACCTGCTCGGTTGGCTGTGCGCCAACGCTTAGCCAGTACTGAGCACGCTCAGAGTTGACCTCAATGATCGATGGGTGTTCGGTTGGTACGTAACGACCGATTTCTTCGATTGCACGGCCATCGCGCTTGGTGCGCGAGTCGGCAACGACGATACGGTAGTGAGGCGAACGGGTCTTACCCAAACGCTTTAGGCGGATTTTTACAGCCACAATGCTCCTGTTAGTTATGTATTGGGGCGAACGTTCCACCGTGAGCGTGGGGTGCACACTCGGTAGAGAAGCTCTATGGGTGTCCAATGAGTTTGGTTAGAGGGTCAAACTCTTGGCAACCTCTCTATTTTAGGAGAAAAAG
>JBEBAN010000008.1:0-39633 GCA_041158865.1 Actinomycetota bacterium | reverse complement strand
ATGGCAAGAACCTGGCCAGGGGCTGCTCCTAGTGCTGCGCGGCCAAGCAGGTCACCGGTTGGCTGGGCTTCATCGATCCAGTGGCTCCAGCCGTCAACTAGCTCGGCTCCCCACTCATCGAGGAAGTCATTGATGGCGTCTTTGGTGGCTTTCGGGAGGCGTCCTAGAGAGTTGCCATCGAGGTAGCAAACTTCTGGGTCTTTGATTACGAACTGGCTCTTGTAGTGAGCCAGAGGGTCGTTGGCATCTAGGTATTCCGCCGTTTTACGGTCGGTAGCGTCTCCGTTGAACATAGGAATAGCCTACGACTTATGGCACTAGTCGAGCATCTGTGTTGCGGCAAGTTCCTTATAGAGCGGCGTGCTCTTTAGGAGCTGCTTGTGGGTGCCGGTGCCGATGACCTTGCCGGATTGCATGACAATGATCTGGTCGGAGTCAACCACGGTAGACAGGCGGTGAGCGATGACGATTACCGTGCGGTTCTTGGCTACGGCGTCCAGGGCTTCGCGCATGCGCTGTTCGTTTAGGCCGTCCAGGCTGGCGGTGCTTTCATCGAGTAGCAAGATCGGTGGAGCGGCCAGTAGTGCTCGGGCAATGGCCAGGCGCTGACGTTCACCACCGGAGAGCATGATTCCGTTTTCGCCAACCTCGGCTTCGAGCCCGCGCTTGTCGCGCTTTAGTACATCAGTGAGGTTGACCTCTTTGAGCACTTTCTTGAGTTCGGCGTCGGTGGCGTCTGGCTTACCAATGAGCAGGTTGTCTCTCAGCGAACCGGCTAGGACGGGCGCGTCCTGTTCCACATAGCCAATTTGAGCACGAAGGTCGTTTCGGGAAATGTGGGTGACCGGCTGGCCGTCCATCAGGATCTGACCAGAGGTTGGCTCGTAGAAGCGCTCGATTAGTGAGAAGCTGGTTGACTTACCCGAACCCGAGGGTCCAACGATGGCCACGCGAGTGCCGCGCTCGATTTTGAAGCTGACGTTACTTAGTACCTCAGAGTCTCCGTAACCAAAGTTCACTTTTTTGAATTCGATGGCGGTGGTGTTCCTGCCCTTGCGCTTCTCGTGCTGCTTCACTTCTTCGTTGGTCTCTTCGAGTTCTACATCCAAGACTTCCTGAATGCGGGCGAGGGCTCCGAGCGCGCTCTGGATGCTCGAGTAGGCTCCAAAGGCTTGGCCGAGTGGTCGGCTCATGGTGAACATGAGTAGTACGAATGTGATCAGGTTGGCGATTGAGGTGTCGCCATTGGCAACACGGTAGCCACCAACACCTAGGACGGCGATGAACGCGCCCTGGAAGGCAAGACCGGCAATCGGGGTGACCGCGGCGTTTAGCTTGGCGATTTTCACACCCTGCTCGTAAGCCTCTTTGGAGTTGCGAGTGATTTCCTCAGATTCGCGCACCTCGGCGCGAGCGGCACGAATGGTTCGCACGGCGCTGAGTGCGCGCTCTACGCTGGCAGCCATGTCGCCAACGCGAGTCTGTGCCTTGGTGGTCGCAGCCTTGATCTTTCTGGAGGTGAAGGCTACCGATGCAATTGCGATGGCGATCACTGCCAGAGTGATCCCGAGTAACAGCGGGTCGATGACGGCCATGGCCACGATCGAACCAACGAAGATCAGCACACCACCGGCGGCATCAACGAATCCTTGGGTAAGGACGGCACGAAGCAGGGTGGTGTCGGAGCCAACGCGAGAGACCAGGTCACCGGTTCGGCGAAGGTCGTACTCCTTGATTGGTAGTCGAAGCAGGCGGTTGGCCATTTTGGTTCTGGCCGAGAGCACTACACCTTCTCCGGCCTTGGCCAGTACGTAGTACATGAGGCCACCGGTGATGGCGGTTCCAAGGAGCACGGCGACGAGGCCGACTGCCCAGCCGGTTACGTCCTGTTTGTTCTGCACGGCGTCGATTAGTTTTCCAACAATCAGCGGTTGGCCCAGGTTCACCACAGCACCGATGACGCTCAGGATTACGGCAAACCAAAGGGCTGGCTTGTGCTCCATGAGGTATGGCCAGAGTTGGCTGAACTTTGCCTTAGGTCCGTCGTTCGCTGGATTTCCAGTTGGTCCGCCGCGGCGACCTCTGCCCATCATGCTCATAAGTGTCTAAACCCTTTTTCGTTACTTCTTTATTGCTTCGTTTAGCAGGTAGTTGATCTCTTGGAAGGAGAGGGCGTCGGTGTAGGCGGTGTTCTTTGAGAAGCGCTGGTAGTCCATAGTCTTGAGCGCCTTCAGCGCCTTCGGGTGATTGAGTTTGAGGAACATGCGAGTGGTGTTCGCCTTGCGCTCGAACTCCTCGTTCACCTTGCCGCAGGAATAACCAAACACGGTCAGTGCGATGTCCGCTTCCTCCGGCTTCACCTTGGTCACGAAACCGCGATCCTCGATCTTCACCAGTTCGCGCAGTTCGTCCTTGCGCTGCCAAACCTGGAAGCAGGTCTTCAGCAGGTTCTTCTGAGTAATCAACGTGTGGGTGTCGTCCACGTAATCGATCTGAAGATCTTCATCGAGAAGTAAGTGGAAGTTGCGATTCAGGCGATTGATCACCGACCACTTGCGCCAAGAACGCGGGACGATAAACGCGATGTATTCGCTGTGTTCGGCGGCGCGGTTAAAGAACGGAATACTCAAGGAATTGTTGCGACCAAAAGGTGGGTTCGAAATTGTCACCGCATTTTTCAGCTTCAACTCGGTCTCCAGGTAGTCGCCCTTACCAACCGCGCGATGCTTCGGTTCGATGTCTACGCTGAGCACTCTCTTAGCTCCGGCCAGCTTCGCCGCATCGACGAATGCACCGGTGCCACCGGCCGGTTCCAGCACGGTTCGGGAAGAAAAGTCGGGGATAAGCGCTTTAACCTTGAGGACCAGCTCGGAGGCTAGTTCCCTGGGTGTGTAGTACTGCTCTTTGCCAGTTACCCTGCGGTTGCCAAGTTTGGCACGCGTTGGTGTTAGGGTCTTAGCCGGCATGTATCTAGGCTAGCAAGGTAGGAGATATCGTGGCTAAACCAACTGAAACTGAATACGTTATTAGCGCGAACGGGCTTCGCAAGACTTATGGTGATTTTGTCGCCGTCGAGGGTATCAATTTCGAGGTTAAGCGCGGGGAAGCCTTTGGTTTGCTCGGTCCAAACGGTGCCGGTAAGTCGACCACGATGCGCATGATCACCTCGACACTCCAGCGCACATCTGGCGAGCTGGAAATCCTCGGCAAAGACCCAGACAAGTTCGGCCCTGAGATCCGAAGCCACATCGGCGTTGTGCCACAGCAAGATAACCTTGACCGCCAGCTTTCGGTTTGGGAAAACATCTTCGTCTATGGCCGTTACTTTGGCCTGAGCCGTAAATTCCTAAAGGCCAAGATCGAGGAGCTGCTCGCCTTCGCTCAGCTAGAAGAGAAGCGCAGCGTCAAGAGCGAAGAACTTTCTGGCGGTATGAAGCGCCGCCTAACCATTGCCCGCGGCCTGGTCAATGAGCCTGAGGTTCTGCTGCTCGACGAACCAACCACCGGCCTGGACCCTCAGGCCCGCCACGTTCTCTGGGATCGCCTGTTCCGCCTGAAGGAACTTGGCGTGACCCTGGTTCTAACCACCCACTACATGGACGAAGCCGAACAGCTCTGCGACCGCCTGATCGTGATGGACAAGGGCAATATCATGGCTGAAGGTTCCCCCGCGGAACTCATCAAGAAGTACTCGAGCAAGGAAGTGCTTGAGGTCCGCTTCGGCTCGAGCGGCAACGCCGAGGCTGCCAAGAAACTAGAGAAGGTCGGCGACCGCCTCGAAATCCTGCCAGACCGCATCCTCGTTTACACCGAGAACGGCGAAAAGGCTTTGGAGAAGGTAACCAAGCTAGGTCTCAACCCAATCACTTCGCTCGTTCGTCGAAGCTCGCTAGAGGACGTATTCCTGAGACTCACCGGAAGAACCCTGGTTGACTAATGTCTGACATTTTCGCCAACTGGCAGGGTGCCAGCAAGATCGTTGACTCCGAGAAAACAATTCGCTGGGGCGCGGTCTATGTTGCTCTCGCCCGCGGTCGCGAATCGTTCAAGTGGTGGGTGCCAATGCTCACCTACGGCATCGGCCACCCGGTTCTCTATCTAATCAGCATCGGCATCGGTCTGGGCTCGATTGTCACCGAGACCCAGGGCCTGGTAGACGGCGTTCCGTACATGGTCTTCCTCGCTCCCGCTCTCTTGATGGCATCGGCACTGCAAGCAGCCGTGGACGAAACCTCGTTCGCCATCCTGCAAGGTTTCGAATGGGAAAAAGGCTTCTATGCCATGAACCAAACCTCGGTTGCCTCAAAGCAGATCGCAACCGGCATCATGTACTACGCGGCATTCCGGGTCTTCTTCAACTCGCTGATCTACGCGGTCATCCTCGCGTTGTTTGGAGCGATGACTTGGGAAGCAATCCCGGGTCAGCTCGTCATCGCAATGTTGGTTGGAATGAGTTTCGGTTTTGCGATGCTCACCTACTCCAGCTTCATCGCGGGCGAGGGTGACTGGCTGGTGCTTGCCATGCGCTTCATCATCGCCCCGATGTTTATGTTCTCCGGAACCTTCTATCAGCTGGAAAACATGCCAGCCCTGGTTCAAAACATCGCCTGGGCATCGCCGCTCTGGCATGCCACCGAACTGGCCAGAAGCCTCAGCTACGGCTCTAGCGACCCTTACGCACTCTGGCACATCATCTTCCTAGTAGCACTCGGAGTCATCTCGGCCATGATCGTCTACCCTCAATTCGTAAGGAGGATGGCCCGATGAGTTTCACCTCTGCCGCGGTCTCCATCGCCGAACGTCGCGCCAACAAATATGGCGCCAGCATTTTTGCCGGTCGTCCTGGTTCCATCGCCGAGCGCAACCTTCGCACGCTTCGTTCGTCCAGCGGACTCACGTTCGTAGCCGGATTCGTTGAACCAGTTCTCTTCCTGATCGCGTTCGGCTACGGCGTTGGCGGAATGGTTGGAAATATCACCGACGACTCTGGGCAAACCTATTCCTATGCCGCCTACATCATGCCGGCACTGCTGGCCACGAGTGCTATGAACGGTGCCATCTTCGATAGCACCTGGAACGTCTTCTTCAAAATGAAGTTCGCCAGACTCTACGAAGGTATGCTCGCAACCAGCCTTGGAACCCTAGACGTTGCCCTCGGCGAGATCGGCTGGGCGATGGCCAGAGGCTTCGTCTATGCCATCGGCTTTGTCACTGTGGTTGGAAGCCTCGGCCTTATCCCGTCAATCGGCGGAGCCATCCTGGCAGCCTTCGCGGCGATGATCGTTGCCTTCGCCTTCGCATCGGTTGGCATGGGAATCACCAGTTACATGAAGAGCTTCCAGCAACTCGATTTGGTGACGTTCTTCCTGCTCCCGATGTTCCTCTTCTCTGGAAGCCTCTTCCCGCTGACCATATTCCCCGACTGGGCTCAGGCACTAATCCAGGCCCTGCCACTGCGCCAAGCCATCGAGCTCGTCCGCGATTGCATGAACCTAAACCTGACCCCTGCACTGCTCGGCCACGTTGCCTACTTCGCGGTAATGATAATCGGCGGGCTGTTCTTCACAACCCGCCGACTAACTGCTTTGTTCTTGCGCTAAGTCTTTATAGACCGATCACTGCAAGAGAGATGTTCACGATGGTGAGCAGAGCGATAACTGGCACAGCCCACTTCGCGGTCTTCTCGCGCTTGTTGTAACCGTATGCGATGAAGAAAATAGCGGTGATCACCATGCTCTTAAGCCCAATAACCAGGTGGTTGAGCTTCTCGTCTGGCTCTGCAATCGGCAGTAGACCGGTCATAGCCAAACCAGTGACCAACATTAGCCAAGCTCCGTGAAGGATTCCGGCGTTGATTTCCATTCCGGTCTTCATGTTCTTCATCTGATAGAAGAAACCGGAAAGTAGAGCACCGACACCAATGATGTGCAGCACTAGCAGAATTTTTGTAATTAGTTCCATGTCTTCAGTCTAGCCATCGTGATGGCAGCCTCAACTGCTTCGGCGCCCTTGTCTTCCGACGAACCTGGCAAGCCAGCACGGTCCAAAGCCTGAGCCTCAGTATCAACCGTCAACAGACCAAAACCGATTGGTACACCGTAGTCCAACTGCACTCGAGTCAGACCATCGGTTGCCGAATTACAAACATATTCGAAGTGCGGAGTTCCGCCACGAATCACGACACCGAGTGCGATAACCACTTCGGCGCCGTCCTCGATCGCATACTGCGCAGCCAGTGGAAGCTCGAATGCTCCTGGCACTCGCATCACCGAGTAAACGTCATTGCCAGCGGCCTTCAGAGCACGCTCAGCACCAGCCAACAGCCCGTCGGTGATCTCGGTGTGCCACGAAGTAACCACGACTGTGACGGCCAGGCCCGACGCGTCAATCTGAATCTTTGGAGCTCCAGCACCACTCATTAGCCAACAACCCTAACTTCGTCAGGAATCAGGTGTCCCATCTTTTCGCGCTTGGTCTCTAAGTATCCGAGGTTCTCCAGAGCCAAACCGGTGATTACTGGAACATACTCGGTAACCGGGATGCCGGCGTCGTCCAAGAACTTGCTCTTGGCAGGGTTGTTGGTCATCAGGCGAACCGAGGTAACACCCAAATCGCGAAGGATCGAAACAGCAGCACCATACTCACGCGCCTCGGATGGAAGACCTAGCGCCAAGTTCGCCTCAACAGTGTCGAGGCCCTGCTCCTGAAGTGCGTAGGCCTTCAGTTTGTTTAGTAGACCGATTCCTCGACCTTCCTGTCCGCGAAGGTAGATCACGATGCCGCCGTTAGGGTCAGCTGCAATCTGGTCTAGGGCGAAGTCCAGCTGCGGGCCACACTCACACTTCAACGAACCGAAAGCCTCACCGGTAATGCACTCCGAGTGCATGCGAACCAAAACGTTCTCACCGGTAGGGTTTCCCGAAATGATTGCCACGTGATCGGCGGTGGTCTTTAGGTCGTAGTAACCGCGAAGACGGAACTGCCCGTGAGTGGTTGGCACGTTAGCCTCAGCCTCAAAACGAATGCGGTTGGTTGGGTTATGGCTGTGGTCCAACTCGTGGTGGTTGATGTAGTCAATTAATTGCTCGATAGTGATCACTGGAAGATCCTCTCGCTGTCCAACTTCAATAAGTTCGGGTAGACGCATCATGGTGCCGTCCTCAGAGACCATCTCACCGATAACTCCAACTGGGGAGAGACCGGCCAGCTTCATCAAATCAACCGCTGCCTCGGTGTGACCGGGGCGACCCAAAACACCTAGCGGGTGAGCGCGAAGCGGAATCAGGTGCCCTGGACGGATGAAGTCTTTTGCGGTAGCACCAGAATCGGCAAGCGTGCGTGCGGTTAGTGCACGGTCATAGGCCGAAACACCGGTCGACTGACGCGCTGCGGCGTCCACCGAAACGGTGTAGTTGGTTGCGTGTGGGTCTTGGTTGTTCTGAACCATTTGTGGAAGTTCTAACTCGTTTGCTCGAGCTTCTTCCATCGGAGCGCAGAGGAAACCGGTGGTGTGGCGCACAATCCAAGCCATCCACTCTTCGCTAACGAACTCGGCAGCGATGATCGCATCGCCTTCGTTCTCACGGTTCTCGTCGTCGGCAACCAACACCGGCTTACCAGCCCGAAGCGCCTCTAGCGCCTCTTCAATCGTGTTCAACGGCATTAGTTGTTCCTGCTTTCCATCAGTTTTTCGATGTGTTTGGCCATGATGTCCACTTCGACATTCACGGCGTCTCCAACACCCTTCGAACCCAGCGTGGTCAAGCGCAAGGTTTCAGGGATTAGAGAAAATGAAACGGTGTCTGAAGTCACGTCATTGACGGTCAACGAAATACCGTCAATCGTGATCGAACCCTTCAACACCACATACTTCATCAGCGATGAAGGAATACGAATGGTCACCCATTCCCAGTTCGACGAAGGCTCGCGAGAAACTACCTCACCAACCCCATCGACGTGACCCAAAACCATGTGACCACCAAAACGGGTAGCCGCATTCATCGCTCGCTCCAAGTTCACGACCGAACTGACCGACAAAGAGCCCAAAGCGGTCAAACGCAAAGTTTCGTGCATCACGTCAGCTGTGAACTGATCACCAGAAATCTCAACTGCGGTCAAGCAAGCACCATTCACTGCAATCGAGTCCCCGCGGTGAACATCAGAGGTCACGATCGGGCCAGAGAAGGTGATGCGCTTAGCATCCGGTTGATCCTCGATGGCGACAACAGAACCAAGCTCTTCAATAATTCCGGTAAACATTAGTGCTTCCTAACTGCTCGAACATATAGGTCAGATCCCATCGGACGAACCTGGGCAAAAGACAACTGAATCGCCTCATCCATGGACGAAACCCCCAAATCACGAACCGCAAGCCCAGGACCACCCAGCAACTGCGGAGCGATGTAAGTCACAAACTCATCAACCAAACCGGCACGAACAAAGGACGAAGCAACCGTCGGCCCACCTTCAACCATCAGGTGCTTAACACCCTGCGCATAAAGGTCAGCGAGCAACACCTGCAGATCGCTATTACGAACTCGCAGCTTCTCAGCAGAAGCATCAAAAATACGAAGGTCTGGAGGCAAGAACGAATTACCCATCACAACTCGCAGAGGCTGGTGCGAGTAAAGAGAACCATCCGGCTTACGAGCAGTCAAAGAGGGGTTATCCGCCAGAGCAGTGCCCGTACCAACCAAAATCGCATCGATCTCGGAGCGAAGCTTGTGCGCATGCTCACGAGCCTCGGGCCCACTTATCCACTGCGACGAACCATCAGCAGCTGCTGCGCGACCATCAAGGGTCTGCGCCCACTTCAACGTCACGAACGGACGCTGGTTCACAGAAGAAGTCAACCAAACTCGAGCCTGGTCATCAGCCTCAGCCGACAAAACCCCAGCCACAACCTCAACCCCGGCATCACGCAAAGTCACAGCACCAGAACCGGACTCAACACCTGGATCCGAAGAAGCATAAACAACTCGCGAAATACCAGCCGCAATCAATGCCTGAGCACAAGGCCCAGTCTTCCCGGTGTGATTGCATGGCTCCAGGGTCACAACTGCCGTGTAACCAGCAGGCAAAGGCAAAGAAAGCTTAGATAGAGCAACAACTTCAGCGTGGGGAGTGCCGGAACCCTCGTGCCAACCCTCAGCCACAACATTCAAGTCAGCATCCAGGATCACAGCCCCAACCTGAGGGTTCACACCAAAAGCCGGTCCGTTCAGGGCGAGCTGAAGAGCACGACGCATCGCTTCTTCATACTTAGTCGACATTTGCCGCCCTCTCATAGACACACGGGGGCGACGGAAGATAGGGCGCACGCCATGGACGGCGAACGCCTCGTTCTTCTCCCATCCGGACTTTAACCGTCGGTGCTGGAATTCCACCAGCTCAACCGCCAGGTCTCTCAACCTGTCGGGTCGCGGACTATAACCGCCGGCTCAGACTTTCACTGACCCCGAAGAACTTTGTTGCTATTACTAGCATTACAGATAACCCTGATAGTTATCCGAGTATTCCCTAATTAGGAACGGGCTTTAAGGAAGCCAATCGCGTCATAGACCTTAGCCAGGGTGTCTTCGGCGAGGGCGTTGGCTCGGTCTGCACCTTCTGCGAGGAGGCGGTCTAGTTCGTGTTGGTCTGCGAGGAGTTCTTGGGTGCGCTCCCGGATTGGTTCGATGGCGTTGACGACTACGTCTGCTACCTCACCCTTTAGGGCGCCGTAACCCTGGCCGGTGAATTCTTCAACGAGGGAGTCGATGCTTCGGCCGGAGATTGCGGAGTGGATGCCAAGAAGGTTGGAGACGCCAGGCTTGGCTTCGCGGTCGAAGCGAATCTCGCCGTCGGTGTCGGTCACTGCGCTCTTGATCTTCTTTACGATTACCGAGGTGTCGTCCATGAGGTTGATGAGACCCTTAGGATCGGCGGCAGACTTGGACATCTTCGCGGTTGGGTTTTGGAGGTCGTAGATCTTGGCGGTTTCCTTGAGGATTACGGCTTCAGGGATTTGGAAGGTGTCCCCGAAACGGGAGTTGAACCTTAGGGCAAGGTCGCGGGTTAGCTCGATGTGTTGGCGCTGGTCTTCACCAACCGGTACTGCCTTTGGTTGGTAGAGGAGGATGTCGGCGGCTTGAAGGATTGGGTAGGTGAAGAGGCCTACGGAGGCGGTGTCGGCTCCAGATTTCTGGCTCTTGTCTTTGAACTGGGTCATGCGGCTGGCTTCACCGAAGCCGGTGATGCAGTTGAGGACCCAGGCTAGTTGGGCGTGGGCAGGGACATGGCTTTGGACGAAGAGAGCACTTTTTGTGACGTCGATGCCGGCGGCTAAGTATTGGGCTGCGGTTCGCCTCGAGTTGTTGCGCAGGGTCTCAGGTTCCTGAGGAACGGTGATGGCGTGAAGATCAACGATGACGTAGTAGCAGTCGTAGTCGTCCTGCATCTGGGTCCAATTCACCAAGGCGCCTAGGTAGTTGCCGAGGTGGAGGGAGCCAGCCGATGGCTGCATGCCCGAGAGCAGGTTTGGCTTAGTCATGGGTTAATCCTAGATGGAGTAGTCGACGGTGACGGGAGAGTGGTCGGTCCATCTGGTGTCATAGCTTGGGGCTTTGTGAACCTTGTAGTTGCTTGCTTTTTCTGCGAGTGCAGGGGTTGCTAGATGGTAGTCGATGCGCCAGCCGGTGTCGGTGTCGAAGGCTTGGCCGCGCTGCGACCACCAGGTGTAGGGGCCGGGCTGGTCTGGGTGTTCTCTTCTGCCGATGTCCACGTAGTTCAGTTCGTTCATGAACCTGTCAAAGTAGGCACGTTCTTCTGGAAGGAAGCCGGAGTTCTTTAGGTTGCCCTTCCAGTTCTTGATGTCGAGTTCGGTGTGACCAACGTTTAGGTCGCCGACAATCAGGGCTAGGTTTCCGTTGTCGTTTAGTTCTTTAAGTCTTCTGAGCATTTGGTCGAGGAATTTGTATTTCTCGATCTGCTTTGGGGTGTCAACCTCGCCGGCGTGAACGTAGGTTGAGACGACGGTTAGGGTCTTGCCGTTGACGTTGAAGTCGGCTTCAAGCCAGCGTCCTTTGGAGTCGAATTCGTCTGGGCCGAACTCTGTTCTTGTAGCTGTTGGTTTAAGTTTTGAGAGGATGGCTACGCCGGCGCGACCTTTGGCGGTGGCTTCGTCGAGGTAATAGTGGGCGTCTGGCCAGATATCTTGGACGATCGCTTCTAGGTCTTTGAGCTCGGCTCTAACCTCTTGCAGGGCAACAATGTCTGGGTTGTTGGCTTTGATCCAGTCGCCGAGGCCTTTGCGGTGGGCGGCGCGGACGCCGTTGACGTTAATGGTGGCGATACTGAGGGTCATGCCCTCAAGTTTAAATGGTTACGTAGATGTAGCCGTTCTTGATCTTGGTCGAGTATTTGGTGAGGGGCTTGTTGGTTTCGTTCGCGAAACCAGTTGGGGCGCCGGTGTTCGGGTCGAAGTCCTGGCCGTGTTCAGGGCAGTAGATGAATCCTGAGCGGAGAGTTGTTCGGAGTGCTTTTGGTTTGTGGGTGCAGGTGCGCTTGAAGGCACGGTAGGTGCTGGCTGCTGGGCGGGTAATCAGGATCGATTTGCCGGCGACGGTTACGGTCTTGGCGCTTCTTAGAGGAATTGCTGTTGCTTTGATCTTGGTGTTGTAGCTTGTGGCTGCTTCGGCGGCGGTGTCACCGAGTGTGGTGAGGCCTATTCCGGTGAGGATTGCGGCTAGACCGCCTAGCACTGCCTTTCGGCTGAGTTCACCATGTTTGTGGTCGTGGGATTCGCAAGCCCCCATGCAATTGTTTTCCATATTCGAAATCTAATTTAGGTTTTTCAGTTTCTGGTTGGGTTTTGCTTTACGTACAGCAAACTCACAGAACCTTGATGGTCTTGCTGTACTGAACCGTATCCGGCTGGTTGGGTTTGGTGAGTGTGATGCGGAGTTTCACCTTTTTGCCGGTTAGCGTCTTGTTGGTTTTTAGGGTTGGCTCGGTGGCGTCCTTGATTGGGGTCTTGCCGATGAACCACTGGTAGGTGGCCTTCACTTCTGGTTCCCAGATTTCTTGGATTGTTGGGGTTATTTTTTGGTTGGTTTTTACTTCTGCGGGAGTTTCGATATCTATCTTGGCTGGAGCGCGTCTGGTGAGGAAGTTGTTTAGGGCTTGTTGTCTCAGCTTCAAGAAGTCGTCGATCCAGGCTGCGGAGAGGTGGGTGAAGTCGACGGTTTTATGGGAGATGTCATTCTTTAGGTGACGTTTGATCAGGATCTTGTTTTTGATCGAATTCTTGAAGTTGACGAGGCCGATGCGGTCGATGAGCTTAGATACGTAGACGCCCTGTTCAAGGAGTTTGTCGTAGCAAGGGTTGTAGTTGATGCAGTGGACGAAGATAGTGCTCTGCATCTCAGTTTGACCGTAATAGCGAGGGCTGGAGTCGTCCCAGTTGAGTTGTTTCTTTTTCGACATCGGGAAGGTTTGGTCTGCGCCCCACGGAATTAGAGACAACTTGCCGTCTTTGTCAAAGTGGACGAAGTAGTTGTTGTGGTTGAAGGAGGTGTAGCCATCCCAGTTGGAGAGGAAGATGTCGACTGCGATATAGCGGAGCACCTCTTCAGAGTTGGTGTATTTCTGGAACTTCTTCCACCAGGCTGCTCCCGAGAGCAGGTGGATGGCTTCATATTTGGTGATGTCTTTTTTGTCATTCACGTCTCCGATGGAGGCGGTGAAGCAATTCTTACCAGGGACGAGGTCGCACCTAAGCGGACCGGAATACAGGTGGCTGGTGTTCTTGAACCAGCGCTTCAGCATGCTCTTGTCGATGGATTCAACGTTCACATAGAGACCGAGATAGGAGCCATCGAGTTTGACTCTGGCGTAGCCGGTTCTCGGGGCTGGAATGCCGGCTGCTCGGTAGAGCTTGTAGGCGGTGGCCTCATGGAGCATCGAGAAGTCTTGCATCATGGCGTTGAGCGTCAGGCGCTTGAGGCCCATGAAGGTTTGATCTTCAACGAACGCGTCGAACTTTATCTTCATTGAAAGTTTTTCAAAGCGTCGGGTGTAGGAACCCTTTTGGCGAACGCCGACGTTGCGGATGACGTGGTACTTGTTGGAACCCGAGATGCGAATCTTTACATTCGCTTTGCGGTATTCCTCGCTGTTTAGATACGGCTTGGTGAGAGACGGGCCGTCGAGGGATCGAATGATTTCGATGTAGACAACGCGAGTTGGGTTGAATAGGGCAGCGGCTTCGTCTGTTCCGGAGCTTTGGGTGCGCACATCGGCCAGTGCAGGTTGCGGGGCAACCAACAGACCGAGAATGAGAGAGACACTGAGGAGTGCGCTCTTAAGCACGCGCAACATTGCTTAAATTTTACTAGCGGACAGCCGAAGTCTTGGCGCTGGACTTATTGAGGGTGGTGTAACCGAGTTTGGAGCCGGTCACTCGCACGCTGATGCGCTTGCCAATATCGCTCAGTTGAATCACATAGGTGGTGTTTGTTGCGCCGTCGATCGGGGTGGAGTCGGCCAACCACTGGAAAGTCTTGGTGACACCAGTAAGCCAGGCGCCAGGTTTTGCGGTTAGGGTTTTGCCGACTCGGGGTGTTCCAGCGATGGTTGGGGTCGCGAACTTTGTGATTGTTAGGGCAGCGATGGTTTTGGGTTCGGTGGTGATTACTGTTGGGGAAACCGAGTCCTTGGATAGGGTGACCGAAAGGGTCAGTTGTGAATTGGCTTGGCTTGCGGTCGGCGTGAAGGTCTTGCTGGTGGCTCCGAGGATCGGGTTGCCATCAAGGTTCCACTGGTAAGTGGCGGTTACGCCTGGTTCCCAAATGGTTTGAACGGTAGCGGTTACCTTGGTTTGAACTTTGACTTGGGAGGGGAGGGTCACTGTGATTGCTTTGGGGGAGCTTGAGGTAAGAAAGTTGGTTAGCGCTTCCTTGCGGTTGGTAAGGAACGTCGGAATCCACGACTGGTAGCTCTGCAGGGTTGCGGTGTCGGTCTGATGGATGTCTGCTTCGCCGGATACCACAGGGTTAACCTTGGCGGCGATGCGGGCCATGTAGCCGGCGAGGTCAATTCTGGTTGCGGTGTCTCTAACTGCGATTCCAGCCTTGACGAGTTCGGCGTGACAGATCGGATAGGCGAGGCAATGTTCCCAGATAGTGCTGCGACGGTCTGACCAGCCTCGGAAAATCGGCTGCGAGCCGTCCCAGGTTAGGTCGGCGCTGGAGTCGCTGGTGAAGGTTTGGTCGAGGCCCCAAGGGATGATCGAGAACTTGCCCTTCTTATCGAAGTGGACGAAGTGGTTGTTCTTCACGGCGTCGGTGTAGCCGTCCCAGTTACTCATGAAGACATCGGTGGCCATCAGTTTGATGATTGCAGTTCGGTTAGAGAGTCGACCTAGACCTGCCCACCACTCAGCGCCCGAGAGTGAGTCTAGGTTGCCGGCGTTGACCAGGTCGGTTCGGGAGGTGTCGCCAATGCCGGCTTCGTAGCAGCTGTTGTTTGGCACGATGTCGCAGTTGTACGGGCCAGAGTAGACGTGCTTGGTCGATGGGAACCAGCGCTTGCCGAAGACCTTGTCGATCGATTCGATGTTTAGGTAGAGACCAAAGTAGGTTCCTTGGATGAAGACTCGCGAGTAGCCGGTACGCGGGGCAGGCACTCCGACTGCGCGGTAGAGCTTGTAGGCGGTTGCCTCGTGGATGAACGAAGGGTCTTGGACCATATTGTTCAGGGTCATGCGCTTGAGGCCCAGGAACTTCTGCCCCTTCACGAAGGCATCGAACTTGATCTTCATCGGGAACTTGGAGTCGCCGCGGGAGGCTTGGCCCTTTAGTCGCAGCCCTATGTTCTTGATGGTGACGGCAGCTTTGCCAGGCACGGCTATTTTGATATTCGCAGGGCGGTAGGTGTCGCTGTTTAGGTAGTCGTAGGTGAGGTCAGGGCCGCCTGAAACCTTGGTGATTTCGACCTTACTGAAGTTAAGAGGGTCATAAAGCACGGACGCCTTGTCAGTGCCCTCACGAAGTGTTGTGGTGGCGGACTGAGCTGGCTGGCTTACGGATAGGCCCGTTAAAACGATAAGGACGGCGAGAAAAGCCGTCCCTAGTCGTTTGAACATTTGAACTATGGCTTGCCGCGCAGAATGGCCTGCTTGACCTCTGCGATGGCACGAGTTACCTCGATGCCACGTGGGCAGGCCTCGGTGCAGTTGAAGGTGGTGCGGCAGCGCCAGACACCCTCTTTGTCGTTCAGGATTTCAAGGCGAACATCGGCAGCCTCGTCACGCGAGTCAAATATGAAACGGTGTGCGTTGACGATTGCGGCAGGGCCGAAGTACTGGCCGTCGGTCCAGAACACCGGGCAGCTCGAGGTGCAGGCTGCGCAGAGGATGCACTTGGTGGTCATGTCGAAGCGCGAGTGGTCCTCGGCGCTCTGAAGGCGTTCCTTCTCCGGCTTGTCGCTGGCAATAAGGAATGGCTTGATGTCCTTGTAGGCCTGGTAGAAAGGCTCCATGTTGACAACCAGGTCCTTCTCAACCTCGAGGCCCTTGATTGGCTCGACGTAGATTGGCTGGGTGATGTCTAGGTCCTTGATCAGGGTCTTGCAGGCTAGGCGGTTGCGTCCGTTGATGCGCATTGCATCCGAACCACAAACACCGTGAGCACACGAGCGACGGAAGGTGAGCGAACCGTCCATCTCCCACTTGATCTTGTGAAGTGCGTCAAGAACGCGGTCGGTTGCGTGAACTTCGACGTCGAAGTCTTCCCAACGTGCTTCCTGGCCGTCTTCCTTGTTGAAGCGACGCACGAACAGGGTCACGGTGAAGCTGCGAACCTGTCCAAAGGTTTCTTGTGTAGTTGCTACAGATGCCATTAGTACTTACGCTCCATTGGCTGGTAGTTGGTGATGGTGACTGGCTTCCAGTCGATCTTGATGTTCGAGGCTGGCTTCTTGCCGGTCTTACCAGTGTTGTAGGCCATCGAGTGAACCATGAACTTCTTGTCGTCGCGCTCTGGGTAGTCTTCACGGAAGTGACCACCGCGGCTTTCGCGGCGCTCCTTCGAGGTGAAGGCTAGAACCTCTGCGAGGTCGAGTAGGAAGCCAAGTTCGATTGCTTCTAGAAGGTCGGTGTTGAAACGAGAACCCTGGTCTTGGATCTGGATGTTCTCGTAACGAGCACGAAGTTCGGCGATCTTGTTTAGAGCTTCGTCGAGCGACTCTTCGGTGCGGTAAACCTGGGCGTTCTTGTCCATGGTGTCCTGTAGCTCCTTGCGAAGCTGGGCAACCTTTTCAGTTCCGCGCGATTTACGAGCCTTCTCGATCAGTGCGATCACGTCGTCGGCTGCGTTCTTTGGAACTGGAACGTGCTTTGCGGTCTTGGCGTATTCAACCGCGGCAACACCGGCGCGCTTACCGAAGACGTTGATGTCGAGCAGCGAGTTGGTGCCGAGACGGTTTGCTCCGTGGACGCTAACGCAGGCACACTCACCAGCGGCGTAGAGACCAGGAACAACCTTCTTGTTGTTGCGAAGAACCTCGGCCTGAACATTGGTTGGGATACCACCCATTGCATAGTGCGCGGTAGGGAATACCGGTACTGGCTCGGTGTAAGGCTCGACACCAAGGTAGGTGCGAGCGAACTCGGTAATGTCTGGAAGCTTGGCGTCGATGACCTCTGGTGGGAGGTGGGTGAGGTCAAGTAGAACGTAGTCCTTGTGTGGGCCAGCACCGCGACCTTCACGAACTTCGTTCGCCATGGCACGGGCAACCATGTCACGAGGAGCGAGGTCCTTGATGGTTGGTGCGTAACGTTCCATGAAGCGCTCACCTGAAGCGTTGCGAAGGATTCCACCCTCACCACGAGCAGCCTCCGAAAGAAGGATGCCGAGGCCTGCTAGGCCGGTTGGGTGGAACTGGTAGAACTCCATGTCTTCTAGTGGAAGACCCTTGCGCCAGATGATGCCAACGCCGTCACCGGTAAGGGTGTGAGCGTTTGAGGTGGTCTTGAAGATCTTTCCGAAACCACCGGTTGCGAAGATGATCGACTTGCCCTGGAAGACGTGGATGTCTCCGGTGGCTAGCTCGTAGGCAACAACTGCGCTTGGGCGCTCTTCGCCGTCAACCTTGTTCATCACTAGGTCGAGTACGTAGAACTCGTTGTAGAACTCGATGCCGAGCTTTACGCAGTTTTGGTAAAGGGTCTGCAAGATCATGTGGCCGGTGCGGTCGGCTGCGTAGCAACTTCGACGAACCGGAGCTTTACCGTGGTCGCGGGTGTGACCACCGAAACGACGCTGGTCGATCTTGCCGTCTGGGGTTCGGTTGAAAGGTAGACCCATGTTCTCTAGGTCAATAACCGCCTGAACCGATTCCTTGGCAAGAATCTCGGCTGCGTCCTGGTCAACCAGGTAGTCGCCACCCTTTACGGTGTCGAAGGTGTGCCATTCCCAGCTGTCTTCCTCGACGTTGGCAAGGGCTGCAGCCATACCACCCTGAGCCGCACCGGTGTGCGAACGGGTTGGGAACAGCTTCGAGATAACGGCAGTCTTGGCGTGTGGTCCGGCTTCGATTGCCGCACGCATACCGGCTCCACCGGCACCGACGATGACAACGTCGTACTGGTAGTTGTGAACCTTAGGCTTACTCAATTATTTGGCTCGCTTACTTTGCGCTGCAGAATTCTGCAGGTAGAAGGTGGGTGACGCTGGTGTCGCCACATGGGTCGAAGGTGGTGGTAACCAAAGTGCCTAGGACGACCAGTAGGACACAGACGGTTACTAGCGAAACGTTCAGGAACTTACGGATGCCCTCACGGTTGGTGTAGTCGTTGACCAGGGTGCGCATACCGTTGGTGCCGTGAATCAGGGCTAGCCAGAGCATTAGGGTGTCATAAACCTGCCAGAACGGATTGGCCCACTTGCCGGCAACGAATGCGAAGTCGATTGCCTTCACGCCGCCACCTGAGAACATGTTCACGAATAGGTGACCGAAGATCAAAATGATTAGGACTAGGCCAGAGCCGCGCATGAATAGCCAGAGGAGCTTCTCGCGGCCAGCCGACTTGCGGCTACGTGGGCTCTTAGGAGTCTCGATGGTAACCATGTTTACTTACCTGCCTGCATGTATTCGAGGACGTGTGCAATGTGTCGTGGAGCGAAAGCCGCAAACAGGATTACCGCCAGAGCGATGACGATCCAGAACATCACGCGCTGGTACTTGGCGCCCTTTGACCAGAAGTCAATGAGTATGATCCGTACACCGTTTAGCGCGTGGAAAAGAATGGCCGCTACCAGACCTAACTCGCCGAAGCCCATGATTGGGGTCTTGTAGGTGGCGATGACCAGGTTGTAGTCCTCAGGCGATAGACGAACCAGTGAGGTGTCTAGCGTGTGGACCAAAAGGAAGAAGAAGATTGCGACGCCGGTGATGCGGTGGAGTACCCACGACCACATCCCAGTCTTGCCCCGGTAGAGAGTTCCGGTTGGCTTAGATGGCACGATGCCTCCTGTGATTCAACTTTGAAGCGATTTCTCAAGTCTAAACCGAATATTGGGTGAAGTTGTTCCAGCGCCCAGCCTTAAACTTGACTCCGTGTTGAAAACTTCGGGTTCGTCAAGGTTTCGAGCCATTGCGCTTGCAATCCTCGCGAGCTTCGTCTTGGGCGGTTGTGCGACTCTTCCTGCGGATGCTCCGGTCGAGAAGGTTGACTACAAGACCTGTTTGATCACCCAGGGCGACGCGCTTGGCCGAGCTACTGGTTTGAACGAGCTTTCCGAATATGGAGTAAAGCAGGCCGTGGTCACTTACGGCGTCGGCCTCGAGAGTGCGTCGTCGAGCTCGGCGAAATACAACTCAGATTTGAAGAATCTGGCCAAAAAGAACTGCAACTCGATTGTCGTTTCCGGACCAGACTTCGGTGCGCTGGTTGCCGCCTCTGCAGTCGCCAACCCAGGCATCAACTTCCTTTACATTGGTACCGCTCAAAACCCTGCAAGGGTTGACGGCAGTATCGGTAACCTTGCCGTCTACGAGGTTGATCTCGTTGAAGCCGGAATGGTACAGGGCTACCTAGCCGCTTCGATTTCTAAGGTTCATCGCATTGGTCTTTATCAGCAGCCCATAGTCGTCGACGGGGGTATCCAGGCTGGTGTTCGTGCCGGAGCTCGCATATTTGACGAAGACAATAAAACCCAAACCTCGGTGCTAGATGTAGTGGCTTTGCTAGCTGACTACTCGATGCCTGGTTCGGTTGACGTCGCGCTGATTCCGTCCAATGCCAACCTAGACGTCGCCATTCCAGAGCTTGTGAACTCCAAGGCGAACATCATTGCGCTGGGTGGCGATGCGTACGAGAACGAATTCTTCAAGGAAGTACGCTCCCAGCTGTTCACCTCGGTTCGCCCCGAGGTTGCCACGCGGATCATGGAGATGATTGCCGCCGACCTTGAGGGCGAGTTCATTGGAGGAACCTTAGGTTCCACAATCGCAACCTTCGGCAATGGCGGAATCAAGCTGACACCTGAGCACGAACAGAACTACCCAGCAGGGCTCCTCGATGCCATCAAGCACTTCACACTCGACTACGAAACCAAGACTCGTTAGAAAGAAACCAATGAACATTCGCAAACTTCCAAAGATTTCGCTGCACGACCACCTCGACGGGGGCTTACGCCCACAGACCATCATCGAGCTGGCCGAGAAGATCGGCTACGAGCTGCCTGCAAACAACGCGGCCGATCTTGAAGACTGGTTCCACGAGTCGGCTAACTCCGGTTCGCTGGTTGAATACCTAAAGACCTTCGATGTCACCACCGCGGTCATGCAGACTCGTGAGGGTCTGACACGCGTGGCTCGCGAGTTCGTCCTGGATCTTCACGAGGACGGCGTGATTTACGGTGAGGTTCGCTGGGCACCTGAACAGCACCTAGCAGGCGGTTTGTCTCTTGATGAGGTTGTTGAGGCTGTTCAGGACGGCCTTGAGCAGGGCATCGACGAGGTTGAAGCCAAGGGTGGTTACATTCGCACCGGTCAATTGGTAACTGCGATGCGTCACAACGACCGCGGTCTGGAGATTGCCGAACTTGCCGTTCGTCACCGCGACAACGGTGTGGTTGGTTTCGACATCGCCGGAGCCGAAGCCGGTTTCCCACCGAGCAAGCACAAGGCTGCGTTCGACTACCTGGCTGAGAACCTATTCCCAACCACGGTTCACGCCGGTGAGGCTGATGGGGTTGAAAGCATTCGCGACGCGATTGTTTCTGGCCGCACCCTTCGCCTCGGTCACGGCGTTCGAATTTACCAAGACCTGCTCATGCGCGAAGAGGGCGAAACCGATTACGTGCAGCTTGGCGAGGTGGCCGACTGGGTTCACTTCCGTCAGATCGCGCTTGAGCTTTGCCCAATCTCGAACATGCAGACTGGCGCGGTTGCCGACCTCGGTGAGAATTACGAGGACCACCCGGTTGCGATTCTGTACGACCTAGGTTTCAAAGTGACCATCAGCCCGGACAACCGCCTGATGAGTGGTACATCGGTAACAAAGGAACTTGAGATGCTGGTCGACAACTTTGATTTCGATCTAGACGACCTTGAAACTCTGCAGCTCAACGCCGCCGACGTTTGCTTCCAGACCGTCGATGCTCGTGAAGAGTTGGCCGAAATGATTCGCGAAGGCTTCGACAAGGCTCGTCGCTAGTGGGTATTTCCGCACACTCTTTTTCGCCTGACCTGATTCGGGCTGGAGTGTTTGCGGAAGATTTCCGCGAGGCGATTCTGGCGGCTGGTGACCTTCTGGTTACAGGTGGCATTGCCGAGCCAGAGTATTCGCAGGCAATGGTTCGCGTGGTTGAAGAGCTCGGTCCTTACATCGTGATGATTGAAGGTGTGGCGCTGGCACACGCGGCTCCAACCGATGGCGTGATTCGAAACGGGCTTAGCGTGGTTCAGTTGGCGACGCCAGTTGATTTCGGCGGTGGCAAGATGGTGCGGTTGGTATTCGCACTCGCGGCAACCGATCACGATTCACATATTGAGAACCTCGGAGCGCTCGCGGAGGTGCTTGGCGATGCCGAAACTTTGAATTCGCTGATGACGCTTACGAGTTCGGTGCAAATCCACGCCCTGCTTACGGCAACTAGGGGAGAATAGACGGATGCGTATTGTTGCCGTCTGTGGTTTGGGCTACGGAACCAGTGTCATCCTGAAATCAAACATCGAAAAGTGTTTGATTCGACTTGGTATTGAGGCGACCGTTGAAGCCGTTGGCGTTGCTCAGGCACGCGAACTCGGCAGCACCGCAAACATCGTGATGACCACCGAAGAGTTGGTTCCCCTACTAGAAGGAATCAACGCCGAGATCATTCCGATCCGTCACATCATCGACATCAACGAGATTAACGAAGCGTTGGAGAAGGCTCTGCTCTAAGCGAGCAGCTGCTTCACTTCGCTCTTTAGCGCCTCGAGGTTTTCCTCGCTGGTTTCAAGATAAGCCTTGAACTTCGGTTCGGTTCCCGATGGACGCAAAATCACCCAGTCGCCGTTTTCCAGAGTGAGCTTTAGTCCGCTGGTTGGTGGCAACGTTCCGGTTGGCTTCGATAGGTCGGCCACGGTTAGCGATCGTCCCTGAATTTCTTTAGGCGGGTTAGCGGTGAGGCGCTCCAGAATTTCCGCAACCTGAGCCTTGCTCTCCACGCGAACGCTTACCTGGGCGGTTGGACGGTATCCGTAGCGGTGTTTGATTTCGCTCAGGTGGGCGGCCAAAGTGACTCCACTCTGGTGCAGACGATCGGCGATGGTGAGTGCCACCAGCGCTGCCGAGATGCCGTCTTTGTCTGGAGTGTGCTTCGGGTCACAGGCGTAGCCAAGTGCTTCCTCATAACCGAAAAGCAGGTCTGGGACCTGCATGATCCACTTGAAGCCGGTCAGGGTCTGCACGTAAGTAAGGCCGTGAGCACTGGCCACTCGCGAAAGCGCGCTCGAGGAAACGATCGAGTTGGCAAGCTGGCCGGTAGCACCTGGGCGACTGGTTAGTTCGTGAGCGAGCAGTAGACCAGCCTCATCCCCGGTTAGACGGTAGAAACCGTTTTCGCCGCGAAGGCCGATGGCTAGGCGATCGGCATCGGGGTCGGTGGCAATGATTAGATCGGCGCCAACACTCTCGGCCTTGGCAAAGGCGAGATCCATCGCACCAGGTTCTTCAGGGTTCGGGAACGGGGTAGTTGGGAATGCCGAGTCAGGTTGAACCTGCTCGGTGACCTGAATCAGTTCTGGTCCGTTCACTAGTTTTAGAAGCTCGGTAAGGGTGGCAAGGCCAACGCCGTGCATTGCGGTGTAAACCACTTTGAGTTTGTTTTCGAATTCGTGCCCGCCGGTGAGAGCTGCGGTTCGGTGAACGTAGGCTTCACGAAGACTTCCGCCACCAACCTTCGCAGGTTCGGCTTTAGGAAGTTCGGCGAAAGTTAAGTTGCTTGCTGCCTTCAAAATGGCGGCTTCTATTTCGGAATCGATCGGGGAGATGATCTGGCTGCCGCCGAAGTCTCCGCCAAGGTAAACCTTGTAGCCGTTGTCATTCGGCGGGTTGTGTGATGCGGTAACCATGACGCCAGCCGAGAACTTGCCCCACTTGACCGAGTGCGCCAGAACCGGTGTAGGTACTACCGAATCGAAAAGTTCAACTGTAATTCCAGAACCTGCCATGATCTCGGCGGAGTCTCGCGCAAAGACATCGGAGTTCTTGCGGCCGTCAAAACCAATGACCACCGAAGGCTTCTCCTCACGAGAAAGAAGGTAGTCGGCTAGGCCTTTGGCGGCCTGAGCGACGAGCACGCGGTTCATGCGAGCCGCACCAGCACCTAGTTCACCGCGAAGACCTGCCGTACCGAAGGTGATGCGCGGCTCGAATGCTTTTTGTAATTCATCGATGTTTTCATCTTCGATGAGTTGTTGAAGCTGAGCGCGAGTCTCTGGGTCTGGATCCTGAGCCGCCCAGTCTTTCGCGGTTTGCAGCAAAGACATTTAGATGCGACCGACGATTTCGGCAAGAAGCGCGCTGATACGTCCCTCGGCTTCACGTCCGGCCTCGAGCACCTCGAGGTGGGAGAGCGGAGTCTTCTGGATTCCTGCAGCAAGGTTAGTCATCAGCGAAAATCCGAGAACCTCCATGCCGAGTTCGCGAGCGGCGATGGTCTCCAGCGCGGTCGACATACCAACTAGGTGAGCGCCCAAACCCTTAGCCATCTGAACCTCGGCGGGAGTCTCGTAGTGAGGGCCGCGGAACTGCATGTAAACACCCTCGTCCAGCGATCCATCAACGGTTCTGGCTAGGTCGCGAAGTCGTGGGCTGTAGGCGTCGGTGAGGTCGATGAATTTGGCACCCTCGATTGGGGACATCGAGGTGAAGTTGATGTGGTCGCTGATCAGCACCGGGGTGCCAGGCTTCCAGCTCTCTTTGATTCCGCCGGCGCCGTTGGTGAGCACCATTGTGGTGACACCGGCAGCGGCTGCGGTGCGTACACCGTGAACCACGCGACGAACGCCGTGACCCTCGTAGTAGTGGGTGCGAGCACCGAGAACCAGGGCGTGCTTGCCACTGGCAAGACGAATCGAGCGGATGGTTGCCACGTGACCCTCAACTACCGGCTTTGAAAAGCCCGGCACCTCAGTGGCGTCAAAGGTTGCCACGGTTTCCCCAAGCAGGTCGGCGGCTTTTGCCCAACCGGAACCTAGGGTCAGTGCGATGTCGTGCATAGCCACTCCGCTAAGTTCGGCGATCTTCGCTGCGGCTAGTTTTGCAACGTCAAAAGGATTGGCTGTCGGGTCGTCTAAAAGATTGTCCATGGGATAGATTCTAGGTGTGTCTAATCAGCCAAAAAAGAAACACCACATTGTCATCATCGGGGGTGGCCCTGGTGGCTACGAAGCAGCCCTTGCGGGTATTCAGCTTGGAGCCGAAGTAACGCTCATCGAACGCCGTGGAATCGGTGGTTCCGCTGTGCTCACCGATGTGGTTCCTTCCAAGGCGCTGATTGCAACCGCAGATGCAGCCAAAGCGGTTAGCCGTGCTGCCGAGCTCGGTATTCGTTTCCACGAAAACGGCAAGACGACGCACCCGCAGGTAGATCTCGACCTCGGCGCCATCAACCAGCGCCTGTTGGCGATCGCCGGTGAGCAGTCTGAAGACATGCACAACACTTTGACCTCTCAGGGCGTTCGCGTCATCGAGGGATCTGGTCGCCTAGACGGAAACCACTTCGTGATCGCTACCCACAACGATGGAAAAGAAGAGCGCCTCGAAGCGAAGACAATCATCGTGGCGGTTGGTGCCCACCCTCGCACTCTGGACACCGCTAAGCCTGACGGCGAGCGCATCCTGACCTGGCTTGACCTCTACAACCTGACCGAACTCCCTGAACACATGATCGTGGTTGGTTCCGGTGTGACCGGTGCCGAGTTTGCGTCGGCGTTCCGAGGTCTTGGCTCGCAGGTGACCCTGATTTCTTCTCGCGATACCGTGCTGCCTGGCGAAGACCAGGACGCGGCCGAACTAATTGAAGATGTTTTCAAGCGCGGCGGCATGCAGGTGCTTTCTCAGGCTCGAGCCGAATCGGCAGTGAACACCGGCAGCGGGGTGGAGGTAACTCTGGCCGACGGCAAGGTGGTCAAGGGTTCACACGTGCTAATCGCAGTTGGTTCGATTCCTAACACTGCTGGTCTCGGTCTTGAAGAGGCCGGCATCGAGCTAACCGAGTCTGGGCACATCGTGGTCAACAAGGTTGCCCGTACCAGCCGTGCCAACGTCTATGGTGTCGGTGACTGCACCAACTTCTTCCCACTGGCTTCGGTTAGTGCCATGCAGGGGCGCACCGCGGTCTTCCACACCATGGGCGACGTGGCAATGCCAGCAGAGCTCCGTAACGTGGCTGCCAACGTTTTCACCGCTCCGGAAATCGCTTCGGTCGGTTGGTCGCAGAAGGCAATTGAGGACGGGCTGGTAGATGGCTCGATCGTCAAGGTAATGCTCGAGGTTAATCCTCGTGCCAAGATCGCCGGCGTTCAGGATGGTTTCATCAAACTATTCGCTTCGGCCGGTTCGGGAACAGTCATCGGCGGTGTCGTGGTTGCTCCGCGCGCCAGCGAATTGATTTACCCAATCGCGCTCGCGGTAGAAAACCGTTTGAACGTAGACCAGGTTGCTAAGACCTTCGCGGTTTACCCATCGATGTCGGCTTCGGTTACTGAAGCAGCTCGTGCGCTTCACAGACCAAACGTCTAAATCGCCCGAATCTCGCCGCTAAGTCGCGTACCTGATTTCACCGTGTTGTAGATAGTTCCGAATTTCATCAAATTTTTGTGGAGTAGATCAAGCTTTTTCTGGTCCGCCTTTGTTTCGATGCGAACTACATAGTTGATGTCTTCGATTCGAGCGTCATCTACCGGGCGGTGAGCAGTTGTGGAAACATCAACTGACTCGTATTCGATTCCAAGGGTTCCGGCAACGCGTTCAATCCCTTTTATCAAGCAGGCGGAAAGGGATGCCAGCAGAAGTTCTACAGGATTCAGGGCATCAAGTCGACCGGCCATGCTGGTGTCTATCGTGAGTTCGGCATTCTTGGAGCAAACCGTTGAGCCCGAGGAATCGCGGCGCGTTGCGGTGACCGCGAAAGTCATCATTTCTGTGGTCATGTCAGATTTCCAGAAGTTTGGCGATTTGCTGCCACCGGTCTTGGTTTACGGTATACCAAACCCAAGTGCCACGCTTTTCGCGCTCAATAAGCCCTGCATCAGTTAGCACTTTGAGGTGGTGACTAACGGTTGGCTGAGTAAGAGCTAACGGTTCAGTGAGGTTGCAGACACAGGCTTCAGAGTTGTTGCTGGCGTTGATGTAACTGATGAGTTGAATACGAGTAGGGTCGGCGATCGCTTTCAATAGCACAGCAAGCTGTTCTGCTTCAGGTCGGCCAATCGGGGCTGCCAAGCCTGATGGCGCGCAGGCTGTTACGTCAACCGGTGTGATTGTGAGTGTTGTCATTTGAAGAACCTCATCACGAAAAGATGAACATTTGGGAAACATAGACAGTGGTCTATGTAAGTTAGTGTAGAACATAGATAGACGTCTATGTTTGAAAGGTGCCCAATGGTGGCAAACATCTTCAGAAAATCTCTGGCTGAGTTTGTTGGAACAGCCTTGCTCGTCTGTGTGGTTGTTGGCTCGGGCATCATGGGAACGAACCTTTCCCGCGATGTTGGTATGGCATTAATCATCAATGCGCTGTCGACAATCATGGCGTTAGCCCTATTGATTCTTGTTCTTGGGCCGATCAGTGGCGCACACCTGAACCCTGTTGTGACTTTCGTCCAGATTCTTCGCCGCAGCCTTACTGCGGGTGACGCCGTCGCATTTGTTGTCGCACAGGTCACTGGTGCAATCGTTGGTGCTCTTCTGGCAAACCTTATGTTCGATTTGCCGCTCGTCCAGATTTCAACTCACGAACGAGTCTCAGCTGGCTTGCTTGTAGGTGAAGCTGTTGCGACGGCTGGGTTGATTTCCGCCATTGGTATCCTCGGTACACGCAACCAGGAGCACTTGATTCCTGTCGCTGTAGCCGCTTGGATTGGAGCTGCCTACTTCTTCACTTCTTCGACATCATTCGCTAACCCGGCCGTGACCATCGGCCGCGTATTCAGTGACACTTTTGCTGGTATTTCACCGGCGTCCGTTTTGCCATACATCGCTGTCCAACTTGTGGGTGGGCTCGTCGGTATGGCTGTCGTAAAAGGAGTAACCCGTGCTTGAAACCAAACCAACTGTTCTCTTCGTCTGTGTTCACAACGCAGGTAAGTCGCAGATGGCTGCAGCGTTGATGCGAGCCAAAGCTGGCAACACCATCCAAGTTCTATCGGCCGGCACTCACCCTGGGGATTCACTCAATGGACCTGCACGAATCGCTGTGGAAGAAATCGGAGCTTCGATGGTAGGCGAATACCCGAAGGAAATCACTGACGAGGTCTTCATGAACGTCAACCGCATAGTGATCCTTGGTAATGAAGCCAAGCTAACTGCTGTGGACGGTATGAACGGCACTATAGAAACCTGGTTGACGCCTGAACCAGGCCCTGAAGTTGGCGACAAGCTCGCACAAACTCGCCTCGTGCGAGACGACATCGCCCGACGTGTTGAAGACCTCTACAACGACCTAACAAAGAACTAGGAGAAGAAATGTCAGACAAGAAAGCAACCGTCCTATTCGTCTGCGTCCACAACGCTGGGCGATCACAAATGGCAGCCGGATACCTGCAGCACCTCGCCGGTGACCGCGTGCAAGTTCTCTCAGCTGGCACCGAACCAAAAGATCAGGTCAACCCTTCAGCAATCGCAGCGATGGCTGAAGAGGGTATCGACATTGCCAACAGCACACCAAAAGTTTTAACCACTGAGTCCGTCAAAGACTCCGACTACGTCATCACCATGGGATGTGGAGATGCCTGCCCTTTCTTCCCTGGCAAGACCTATCTCGACTGGCCACTTCAAGACCCAGCAGGTAAGGGCGTCGACGAAGTCCGTCCAATCCGTGACTTGATTCGCACCAAAGTTGAAGCCCTTATCGCAGAGATCGACGCAAAGTTCTAATGACTGACATCCACGACATCATCATCATCGGTTCTGGCCCGTCTGGTTACACAGCCGCCATCTATGCGGCTCGAGCGCAACTCAACCCAATCGTGTTTGAAGGTGCGGTTACCATGGGCGGTGCGTTGATGAACACCACAGAGGTTGAGAACTTCCCCGGCTTCACTGACGGCATCATGGGCCCGGACCTGATGATGAACATGCGCGCACAAGCAGAACGTTTCGGGGCAAAACTCATCACCGACGACATCGTTTCAGTTGACCTTGAAGGAGAAATCAAGAAGGTCACCGATGGCGCAGGGAACACACTCAACGCCCGCTCGGTAATCCTTGCGATGGGAAGCGCATTCCGTGAGCTTGGAGTACCAGGAGAGAAAAGGCTCTCGGGTCACGGAGTCTCGTGGTGTGCAACCTGTGATGGATTCTTCTTCGAAGGACAAACCGTTGCCGTAATTGGCGGCGGAGACAGCGCCGTTGAAGAAGCAACCTTCCTCACCAAGTTCGCTGACAAGGTCTATCTTGTCCACCGCCGCGACCAACTTCGTGCTTCCAAGGCAATGATCGCCCGCGCCGAAGCAGACCCAAAGATTGAGTTCGTCTGGAACTCGGAACCCCTCGAAGTTTTAGGCGAAACAAAGGCAACGGGAATCCGACTACGCAACACCATGGATGGAACTGAAAGTATCCTAAATGTCACCGGCGTTTTCGTTGCCATCGGGCACGACCCACGCAACGAACTCGTGAGAAGCACCATCGACCTCGACGCTGGCGGTTACGTGAAGGTCGAATGCGGTTCAACCGCAACCAACGTCGATGGAGTGTTCGCGTGCGGCGACCTCGTCGACCATTCATATCGACAAGCAATCACAGCAGCAGGAACTGGATGTTCGGCAGCCCTTGACGCGGAGCGCTGGCTAACCCACCAAAAGGAGACCGCATGAGCGAGAACGCAATCGTCATCACCGACGCAACCTTCGACGACCTAGTCAACAAAAGCGCCAAGCCTGTAGTAGTAGACTTCTGGGCTCCATGGTGTGGGCCATGTCGCGCAGTTGCACCAATCCTCGACGAGCTGGCAGTTGAATACGCTGACAAAATCACAATTGGCAAGGTAAATGCTGACGAGAACGTTGAATTGGTCACATCAGCAGGCGTTGTGAGTATTCCAACGATGCACGTCTATGTCAACGGCAAAATTGTGAAGAGCATCGTGGGAGCAAAACCAAAGCCGGTTTTACTCGAAGAACTCGCCGAATTTCTCGTCTAGTCTTCGATCTCCATTAGCAAGGTTCCGGCTGGAACGGTCGTTCCAATCTCGGCCTTGATATTCGCAATGGTTCCAGCCTTGTGAGCCTTGATTGGCTGCTCCATCTTCATGGCTTCAAGCACGATGATGGTCTGACCTTCTTCAACGACGTCACCCTCGGCAACGGCAATCTTCACAACGCTCGACTGCATGTCTGCGACGACAGCCTTACCGCTCTTGCCAACGCCGGCCAGGCCGTGCGACTTTCGCTTAGGGGCTGCACCTGCTGAAGCGTTGCTGACCGAACCACCGAGGTGGGCTGGTAGCGAAACCTCGATGCGCTTACCGTTTACCTCAACGACCACGTTGTTGCGTGGGCCAGTCTCGCCAGGCAGGTCGCTGATGCCATTCCAAGCTGGGATGTCGTTGTTCCACTCGGTTTCGATCCAGCGGGTGTATACACCGAACTTGCCAGTCTCGCCGGTGAAAGCAGGTTCGTTCACGATCTTCTGGTGGAAAGGAAGAACGGTTGGTAGACCGTGAACTTCCATCTCTGCCAATGCGCGGCGTGAACGCTGGAGAGCTTCTTCACGAGTCGAACCGGTGACGATCAGCTTTGCAACCATCGAGTCAAACGAGCCAGAGATGACGTCGCCAGACTGAACACCAGTGTCAACGCGAATACCAGGGCCACCAGGAGCCTTGAAGACGTGAACTGGCCCAGGTGCTGGCATGAAGTTCTTGCCGGCATCTTCGCCATTGATTCGGAACTCGAACGAGTGCCCACGAACTTCAGGGTCTGGATAGTCAAGCTTTCCACCCTCAGCCAAACGGAACTGCTCGCGAACTAGGTCTAGGCCGGTGACTTCTTCGGAAACTGGGTGCTCAACCTGTAGACGGGTGTTGACCTCAAGGAACGAAATGGTGCCGTCTTGAGCAACTAGGAACTCACAGGTTCCAGCGCCTAGGTAGCCAACCTCTTTGAGGATTGCCTTGGATGAGTCGTAGAGACGCTTGATCTGGTCGTCAGTTAGGAACGGGGCCGGAGCTTCTTCAACAAGCTTCTGGTGGCGACGCTGTAGCGAGCAGTCGCGGGTGGAAACCACGACGACGTTGCCGTAAGCGTCGGCGAGACACTGGGTCTCGACGTGACGAGGCTTCTCCAGGTACTTCTCTACGAAGCACTCACCGCGACCGAAGGCTGCGATGGCTTCACGGGTGGCCGACTCAAATAGCTCGGCGACTTCGTCCTGCTGATAGGCGACCTTGATACCGCGGCCACCTCCACCGAAGGCTGCCTTGATGGCAACTGGAAGGCCGTGCTTCGATACGAAATCTAGAACTTCTGCCGCGCCCTCTACAGGGTTGATGGTGCCAGGGGCTAGCGGAGCGCCAACCTTCTCGGCTACGTGGCGAGCCGAAACCTTGTCGCCAAGTCGTTCAATTGCTTCAGGGCTTGGGCCAATCCAGATGATGCCGGCTGCTAGCACCGCGCGAGCGAACTCGGCGTTTTCGGCTAGGAAGCCGTAGCCAGGGTGAATTGCGTTTGCGCCAGACTCGCGGGCGATTTTCAAAATCTTGTCGATGACCAGGTAGGTCTCAGCCGAAGTGGTTCCGTTCAGTGCGTACGCTTCGTCGGCAACCTTGACGTGCAGTGCGTCACGGTCTTGGTCGGCGTAAACAGCAACCGAGGCAATGCCAGAGTCTTTGGCGGCGCGTGCGATACGCACGGCAATCTCGCCACGATTGGCAATAAGGACCTTCGTAATTTTGGCGTTAGTCATGGAGACAAGCCTATTCGTTTGTCAGGCGTTTAGCGGTTCCAAAAAGTCACATATTGGATACCGAGCGAGAGGCTTAATTCGCGCAAAGTGGTGAGTGAAAGACCGACCACGGTGTGGGTGTCACCCTCGATTCTGGTGAGGAATGCGCCGCCGAGGCCGTCGATGGTAAATGCGCCGGCTACCTTTAGCGGTTCTCCGGTTGCCACATAGGCCTCGATCTCATCGTCCGAGATATCAGCGAAGTGAACAACCGATGATGAGGTTTTGCCAGTGGCCGGCGGCATGGTTTCACCGCGGCGGTTGTCAATCAGCCAGTGGCCGGTGTGTAAGGTTCCGGTCTTGCCGCGCATACGCTTCCATCGATCGATGGCGACCTTTGGTTCGTGGGGTTTGCCGAGTACTTCGCCATCAAATTCCAAGACCGAGTCGCAGCCGATAATTACCGAACCGACTGTCTCACTTTTACCGGCCACGGCTTCAGCTTTCGCTTTGGCAAGAACGTGCACGAGGTCGGCAGGTGTGCCGATCAAACCCATGCTTTTTGCTCTTGCGCCAACCGCTTCTTCGTCCACTCCTGGCGCAATCGTTACTGGTTCGATTCCTCCGGCGCGAAGTAGCGCCAAACGAGCTGGAGAAGTAGATGCCAAAACTAGACGGGTCATGCGCGATAGTCTGCCACACTTAAGGGGTGAATAAATCTTCGAACTGGCTAGGCCAAACCTTTGACGTAACTATCGAGAAGGTCGCCCACGGCGGTATCTTCGTTGCCCGCCACGAGGGGCGCGTGGTCTTCGTATCGCACGTCTTACCTGGCGAAAAGGCGACCGTGAAGGTGTTCGAAGATGCCGGTAAAGGATTCTGCCGAGCCGAGCCAGTAAAGATTCTCGAGGCCAGCCCAGACCGCGTTACCCACTTCTGGAAGGAAGCAGGTGTTGGTGGTGCTGGTGGTGCCGAGTTCGGCCACATCAAACTAAAGCGTCAGCGCGAGCTTAAGGCGGATGTTCTCGAGGAGGCGCTGGAGCGTTTCGCAGGGCTGAAGAAGCGCGTCGAAGTTGAAGCCGCTCCTGGCGACGACGAGAACAACGGCTTGGCCTATCGCACCCGCGTGCAGTTGCACGTTGATGAGGCGGGAAATGTTGGACCATATCGTGAGCGCAGCCACGAGGTGGTTCGCGTCAAGAAGCTCCCGCTAGCGGTTGAAGACATTCAGGAACTCGAGTTCCAGAACCGCAACTACCAGAGTGTTTCGAAGATTGAGGTTTCGGCTTCGAGCACCGGCCAGGTTCAATGGCAGATCGACAAGAAACTTCAGGGTGACGAACGTCTGATCGAGCGAGCCGGAGGCCGTACCTTCCGCATCAGCGGTGGCGGTTTCTGGCAGGTTCACAAGCGCGCTCCTGAGGTTTTGACTTCGGCAGTGAACGATTTCGTTGAGGCAGCCGGAATTGACCTAGCCGCTAACAACCTCGACCTTTACGGTGGTGTTGGTCTATTCACCGGTACGCTAGCCGCCAAGTTCGGCAGCGAACTCAAGATGACCACGGTTGAGTCATTCCGTCAGGCCACCGACGATGCGGCGCTAAACCTTCGTGATCTTTCGAACGTCACCGCGGTATGCGAACCGGTTGAGCGTTTCCTAAACAAGCACAAGGACGAAAAGGGCGGCGCCACCATCGTGCTCGACCCACCTCGCGCCGGTGCTGGTGCCAAGGTAATCGAAAAGCTAATCGCACTGAAACCAAAGCACATCGTCTATGTTGCCTGCGACCCAATCGCGCTGGCGCGCGACCTAAAGCCACTGCTCGAGGAATTCGACCTGGCCGGAATTCGCGCCTTCGACCTGTTCCCTCACACCCACCACGTCGAAGTGGTTGCTAGCCTGATTCGCAAATGAGTGAAGAGAGCCTAGACCTCGGTGGCGAGTCGGTAAGCGTGGTCATCGTTGATGACCATGACGCCATTCGCTTCGGGTTCAAGGCTCAGTGCTCGGATTTCAATTTTGAGCTTCTTGCCGAAGGAGCAACCGTCGATGACGCGCTGGAGAAACTCGGAGACCGTGAATGCCAGGTTGCGGTTCTTGATCTTTCGCTCGGCGACGGTTCCAAGGTTGCCGATAACGTTTCAAAGTTCGTTGCCCGTGGCATTCAGGTTTTGATCTATTCAATCGGTGACAAGAGAATTCACATCAACGCGGCACTAAAGGCTGGTGCGGCTTCGATCGTGACCAAATCGCAGAGTATGAATGACCTCGCCAGGGCAGTGCGTCTGGTTTCGCACGGTGTCTATATCAACAACACCCAGACCGCTGCGGCTATCGACGCCGACCTCGAATTCAAGCGGGATGCCAAGTTGTCACCAAAGGAGTCTGAGGTGCTTTCGCTCTATGCTTCTGGTCTCGCCCAAAAGCAGGTTGCCTACCAACTTGGCATCGCCGACAGCACCGTCAAGGAACACATCGATCGAGTGCGTCAGAAATACGCCAAGGTCGGTCGTCCGGTGACTTCCAAGACCGAGCTTCTTCGCCGTGCCATCGAGGACGGAATCATTGAAGACATCGCCTAGCGAAGTTTCGGTCCCAACCTTCGCGCTTTCTCGCATCGAAATCATCGTTGGCCGCATCTTCTCGGTCGCGGCTCTGGTTACCTCAGTCGAGACCGCGCTGAATGGTCTCGGCAGCCTAAAGTTCGTGAACCCTTGGATCTTCTTTGCCAGCATCGGGCTCATTGTGCTTGCGCAGTTTTCGGCTTTCATCAACTTTTGGTTCAAACTCGAATACCAGTGGATCTATGTCTGGCACGGCCTTGCCTACGCGTTGGCTTTCGTGTTGTATCCAATTTCGGTGACCCCTGGCTTTTCGGCACAGAGCGACTATCGTCCATGGATTTGGTGGGCAACCGGAACCGCGAGCATGGCGATGGGAATGTACCTTCCGCGTTGGTGGGCAATCGCTTACGCGGTATTCATGCCAGGAAGTTGGGTGCTGCTGCGTATTTCACCTATCGGTGGAAGCGCACCGCTCGGTCTGGCGATTCTCGATGGTTTTTACATCGTGCTCTACTCGGCAGCGGTCCTCAGCCTCGTGGTGATGATGCGTTTGGCGGCGCGCAAGGTAGATCTTGCGAATGGTAAGGAACTTGCTGTGTCTCGAGATCGAGCGGCTTTAGAGGCTTCAGAACGCGAACGCGAACAGGTAGATGACCTGATCCATGACCAGGTTCTGACCACTCTGCTACTGGCCTCGAAGGCTGAGGATGCGGAGCACAGAAGACTCGCTACCGAGAGTGCCAATCGTGCAATCGAACGATTGCGTTTTGTTGCCAGTGGGGAAGACGTAAGTCAGGACACTCTTATCGGTGCTAACTTTGCAGCCTCGTTGGAGGCGGCAATATTGCGGTTGGCTCCAAAGTTCCGTTGCAACGTGAGTGTGACCGGAGAGCTGAGCATTCCGCTAGCGGTTGGTATCGCAATCACCGACGCCACGCTTCAGGCGGTTCAGAATTCGATCCAGCACGCCGGACGCAACGCTGATCGCTACGCGCGCATCAAGGTGGACCCGAAGCGAATAAAGATTGCCATTGTCGACAACGGTAAAGGCTTCCATCCTTCCAGGGTTCCATCCAACCGTCTCGGAATTCGTAACTCGATTACCCGCAGAATGATTTCGGTCGGCGGCGACAAGCCAGCTGTTATTTCGGCACCTCGTAAGGGAACCACGGTAACCCTGATCTGGAGGTTGCCTCGTGATTAACCTTCAGCGCATTGCGGTTACCTCGGTGGCGATCTTGTTCGCGGTGTTCCATGCCGTGCTCGGTGCTCTCTCGTGGGAGCAGTACGACGACGTGCTACTGCTCGTGGCTTCAATCGCGATTTATCTAACTACCCTCACTCTCAGCGTGGTTTTGAGAAGTGGCTTGGCCATGGGCTGGTTGCTTGCAGCTGTGGCCGTGGTCGGCGCGGTTAGTACAGCGCTCACCGCAAACGCCGGTATTGGTGAAGGTCAAACCGGCACCTACGCCAGTTGGTACGTCGGTGGTATGGGTGTTCTGCTCGGCGTCGTTGCCGTTCGAGGTCAGGCGAACTTCGCTTGGATCGGAGCAATCCTGGTCACTCTGGTTGTGGTTGGCGAAGCCGGACTCACGGGAATCCTAACCGCAGGTGTGGTTGGTATGGTCGTGCTGATTGCGGCGGGCCAGGGAACAGCGCGTGCGCTTGCCCGAGCCGACCGTGAGCTTGCCGAGTTGCAGGATAGCGAGAAGGCTTCGCAGATTGCCATCTCTAGTGCGGAAAGTTCGGCACGTGAGCGCAGAAGCCGTTTGCAGAATGTGCTCGACTTGGCGCTTCCAGCGTTGAGTGAGATTAGCGCCAAGTCTGGCAAGCTGAAAGCGAGCGAACGCGCTGCGCTGGTGCATCTAGAGGCGAACCTACGCGACGAAATCCGTGGACGCCTGCTTGTAAACGACGAGGTTAGGGATGCGGTCACCGCGGCTCGTGGTCGTGGCATTCAGGTGTTGCTTTTGGATGAGGGCGGCTTGGAATCTCTTACCGAGAACCAGCGGAAGCATGTGCTTTCGAAAGTGGCAGCCGGAATTAACTCGGTCAAAACCGGCAAAGTAACCGTGCGATCTCCACGTGGTGAATCTTTCGTGATTACTGTGGTGGCAACTCGTCCTGGTACTTCGGCACCGGATCTTTGGTTGCGTCTTTAAAGTAAGAAAGCCGGTGGTTTCCCACCGGCTTCTACCCCCTTGATCTGCTAAGCAGACCTCCCCAGAGTTCCGAGCCCCTTAGTTCTCGTATGAACTCCTTGGTAAAAAGTATGACGGTGAAAAATAGGGGACACCAGCAAACTGGTGTCCCCTTTTAAGTGGATAGACCGTTAGTCCAAACCGGGGCGGCTGCTGGCCGACCACTGGCCAAAACCAGGTACGACACCGCCACGAAGGACCGCACTGTTGCGACCCCAGGTTGAGCGGAACTTCTTCGGAGCACGAGCTTTGGCCGCTTCGACCTCGGCGATTGTGGCGTTCAAGACTGCAGTCACAGTCGCGAGTTCGGCGTCCGTAGGGTTGCCGCGCACCACCTTGAGTACGCTCTGAAGTTCGTTATCGTTGGTCATTTTTATAGCGGGATGTTTCCGTGCTTCTTCGGAGGCAGGCTGGCACGCTTGGTGCGTAGTGCTCGAAGCGACTTGATGATCTCGATACGAGTGGCTGCTGGTTCGATGATGCCATCTAGCTCTCCACGCTCGGCAGCTAGGAATGGGCTGGCTACGTTGTAGGTGTACTCGGCGGCGAGCTTGTCGCGAACCGCAGCCACGTCAGCACCAGACTCTTCCGCTTCCTTGATCTTGTCGCGGAACAGAATGTTGACCGCACCCTGACCACCCATAACGGCAATCTCGGCGGTTGGCCAGGCTAGGTTGATGTCAGCGCCAAGCTGCTTCGAACCCATAACGATGTAGGCGCCTCCGTAAGCCTTTCGGGTGATTACGGTTACTAGCGGAACGGTTGCCTCGGCGTACGCGTAGAGAAGCTTCGCGCCACGACGGATCACACCGGCCCACTCCTGGTCGGTGCCTGGTAGGTAACCAGGGACGTCGACGAGGGTCAGGATCGGAATCGAGAAGGCGTCGCAGAATCGAACGAAACGAGCCGCCTTTTCACCGGCTTCGATGTTCAGGGTTCCTGCCATCTGTGAAGGCTGGTTAGCGACGATACCTACGCTGTGTCCGTCCACGCGAGCAAAACCGATCACGATGTTCGGAGCGAACAACGGCTGAACCTCAAGGAACTCGTTGCCGTCAACCAACGATTCGATGATCGAGTGCATGTCGTATGGCTGGTTCGGTGAGTCAGGGATGACGGTGTCTAGCGCGCGGTCGGCTTCGGTGATTTCAAGCTCACCAGCGCCGTCGTAGACCACGGTCTCGCTGAGGTTGTTCTCGGGGAGGTAACTCAGTAGCGAGCGGGCGTAGTCGAGTGCGTCGTCTTCGTCCGAGGCTAGGTAGTGGGCAACACCTGAGGTGCGGTTGTGGGTAAGCGCTCCACCGAGCTCTTCCATGCCAACGTCTTCTCCGGTTACGGTCTTGATTACGTCAGGTCCGGTCACGAACATGTTCGAGGTCTTATCAACCATGATCACGAAGTCGGTTAGCGCAGGGGAGTAAACGGCGCCACCGGCAGCGGGACCCATGATGATCGAGATCTGTGGGATGACACCGGATGCCATGGTGTTGCGCTTGAAGATTTCACCGTACTTACCGAGAGCTATCACACCCTCCTGGATGCGAGCACCTCCCGAGTCAAGAATTCCGATAAGTGGAACACCGGTAGCGATGGCTAGGTCCATGACCTTGATGATCTTGTTTCCGGCGGCTTCACCGAGCGAACCACCGAAGATAGTGAAGTCTTGAGAGAAGAGTGCAACCTGGCGGCCACCGATGGTGCCGACACCGGTTACTACCGAGTCACCGTAAGGGCGGTTCTTGTCCATGCCGAACGCGGTGGAGCGGTGACGAACAAACTCGTCTAGTTCGACGAATGAACCCGGGTCCAGCAGTAGCTCGATGCGCTCGCGGGCGGTCTTCTTGCCCTTGGCGTGCTGCTTGGCGATCGCGGCCTCACCGCTGGCGTGTACCGCCTGATAGTAGCGCTCTCGCAGGTCGGCTAGTTTTCCGGCGGTGGTTGAATAGTCTGGCTTTTGGTCAGTCATAAAAGCAAGCGTAGTCCTATGCGGGCTGATTACCATTGTGGCAATGGACTTTTTAGAGAGCACCAAAATCGCGAGTCGGTTCGAATATGTTGAATCGACGGGTTCGACCAACACCGACTTGGTGACGCTGGCTTCCACCGAACCACAGAACTACCCGCACCTGAGCGTGCTGGTAGCCGGATCCCAAACCGCTGGCCGGGGCCGTACCGGAAGGGCTTGGGTTTCCCCCGCGGGAAAATCTCTAAGTATTTCGGTCCTCGTTCGCCCAAGTTGGACACCTGAACAGTTGGGTTGGCTACCGTTGGTTGCAGGAGTTGCAATGCGAAACGCCATCGCCAGTGCTCTTCCCAGCAGTGCAATTGGATTGAAGTGGCCGAACGACGTGCAGGTCGATGGTCTCAAGATTTCGGGAATCCTCGCCGAACTGCTGCCTGGCATGACTGGTGTGGTGATTGGTGCCGGGTTAAATCTGACTCTTACTAAAGAAGAACTACCGATTGAGGCGGCAACGTCGTTGCTTCTCGAAGGCGCCGAGGTTACCGCGGACGAAATTCTCGCGGCATACCTGAGAGAACTCTCGAACCTGACCGAGAGTTTCGATGGAATTCCAGACCGAGTCCGCGCCGCTTGCTCGACCATCGGACATCAGGTGCGGGCAATCCTCCCAGCCGAGGAAGAAGTTTTGGGCACTGCGGTTGGCATCGACGAAACCGGGCGACTGCTGATCCAAACCAGCGCTGCCGAACCGCTCTTCGCCGTGTCAGCCGGTGACGTCACTCACCTGCGACACAATTAACTAATGGAAATCTACGCACGCATTCGTCCGCGTCTGGTTTCGCTGACCCTGCCGATGATATGGCTCTTTCTAATTTCCGGCGTAATTAGTTTCTTCTCCGCTTACAAGCTAGACACCTGGCAGTTCTACACGCTCTGGACCACTGCGCTGGTTGCTTTTGTAATTGGCTGGCTGGTTCCGGTGCTGCGCTTCGCGGCGAAATTCATCGACGTCACCTCTGGTGGCATCCTGGTGCGCAACGGTTTCGGATCTAAGAACACTCATGACGTTGCCTGGACTTCGCTAGCATCGGTAACCGCGTCGGTTCGTGGGCTGCAATTCAATCTGAAAGACGGCTCCAGCTTCACGGTTCGCGGCTACGCCTGGCCTAAGACCATCGCCCGCGAAATCCAGAACGCACTTTAGGGGAAAATAGAGTCATGGGTTTTCGCGTAGGTGTCATCGGTGGCGGCCAATTGGCTCGCATGATGATCGTCCCTGCTCAAAATCTCGGTCTGGACATTAAGGTGTTCGCAGAGAACGAGGGATCTTCAGCTGCCAAGGCAGCCACCCAGGTTGGCGACTACACCGACATAGAGCAGATTTCTGAATTCGCTAAGACCGTCGATGTAATCACCTTTGACCACGAGCATGTTCCAATCTCAGTTTTAGAAGCGCTGGAGTCGGCCGGGGTTTCTGTTCAGCCGCCATCGAAGGCGCTGGCTTTCGCGCAGAACAAGTTGAGCATGCGCGCGAAGCTTTCCGAGCTTGGGCTTCCGATGCCTGACTGGGCTGAAGTAACATCGCTTTCCGAACTACAAGAATTCATCGACGGCCACGGCGGCTCTGCTGTGGTGAAAACCCCGATTGGTGGCTATGACGGCAAGGGCGTGGCGATGGTTTCGTCGGCTGCCGATGTGAGCGTGTGGTTGTCACCAGAAAACCTTGCCAAATTCGGTGGATCTTTGCTCGTCGAAGAGAAGGTGGCCTTCACTCGTGAACTAGCCCAACTTTGTGCTCGCAGACCATCCGGCGAGATGCGCACCTGGGCGCTGGTTCAGACCGTTCAAAAAAATGGCGTCTGTTCCGAAGTTTTGTCGCCGGCGCCTGGTGCGAGCGATGCGGTACTGCATGAGGCAGCCGAAATTGCCATGCGCGTGGCTACTGGGCTCGGAGTAACCGGCGTTCTCGCGGTCGAACTCTTTGAAGCGGCAGACGGCCGAATTCTGATCAACGAACTTGCCATGCGCCCACACAACTCGGGTCACTTCAGTATCGAAGGTTCGGTGACCAGTCAGTTTGAGCAGCACCTGCGCGCTGTTCTAGACCTTCCGCTGGGAAGCACGGAGCCAACCGCGAGCCACTCGGTCATGATCAATCTGCTTGGAGTCGACGACGAAAACGATTTCGTTCGCACCTACCCGAAGGCGCTCGCAGCTCACCCGAAGGCGAAGTTCCACACCTACGGAAAGTCGGCTCGAAAGGG
>JBEBAN010000007.1:0-42435 GCA_041158865.1 Actinomycetota bacterium | reverse complement strand
CCGCAGCCGCAGCTCTTGCCGTTCAAGCCCTGACCGGTAAGCAGGCGCAGGACCTCACCCCACTCGGAGCAGACGTTCCGTTCGCTGCCATGGGCGGACTAGCCGTTGGATTAGGTGTTGGCGAGAAACTGACTCCAATCAACACACCGCTTGAACTTCACGTCGTGCTAATCACCAATCAGGGTGGTCTTTCAACGCCGACTGTGTACGGCAAACTCGATGAACTTCGTGAAGCAGCCAACTTAGTTCCAAGTGAAAACCCCATCGCCCCCACCGAATTGATTGAAGCGCTGGAAACCGGTGACCTTGCACAAGTGGTTCGCAACATTCATAACGACCTGCAGTGGGCAGCTCTCGACCTAAAACCTGAATTACAAGAAACTATCGACCGCGCAATGGCAGCTGGCGCGCTAACCGCAATCGTCAGCGGCTCCGGCCCAACCGTTTTTGCCATCGCCGAATCAGTCGAGCATGCAAGCAAAATCGCTGCGAGCTTTGGTGATCGAGCCATCGTTACCTCCGGCCCATCGGCTGGCGCCAGAATCGAGAGCTAGTGGCACACTTGCTCGGCGCGGAAACAATCAGCCTTGAGTTTCCAACCAAAACCGTTTTCAACGAGGTCACCATCGGTCTCGACGAAGGCGACCGCATCGGTGTGGTCGGTCGTAATGGCGATGGAAAGTCGACGCTTCTCAAACTTCTCTCTAAGGAACTAACCCCAGACTCCGGTCGAGTCACCCATCGCGGAGGTTTGAAGGTTGGAACCCTCAGTCAGGTCGATGAGTTCAATGACTCTGATTCGATCGGTTCGGTCGTCGTTGGCGAGCGTCCAGAGCACGAATGGGCTGGCGATCCAAAGGTTCGCGACGTCATCGCAGGGTTACTTGGCGACCTCGACTGGGGTAAGACCGTTGGCGAACTCTCCGGTGGGCAGCGTCGGCGTGTGGCACTAGCCGCACTGCTGGTTGGCGACTGGGATGTCTTGATGCTCGACGAGCCAACAAACCACCTCGATGTTGAGGGTGTGGCCTGGCTTGCTGAACACCTTAACACTCGCTGGAACAAAACTCAGGGTGGGCTGCTAGTAGTGACCCACGACCGCTGGTTCCTTGATGCGGTATGTAATCTCACCTGGGAAGTCCACGACGGAATCATCGAGCCGTTCGAGGGTGGTTATGCCGCCTACATCCTGCAGCGGGTTGAGCGCGATCGCTCTACCGCGGCCAGCGAAGCCAGACGCCAGAACCTGATGCGTAAGGAGTTGGCTTGGTTGCGCAGGGGAGCGCCGGCCAGAACCTCCAAGCCGAAATTCCGTCTCGATGCCGCAGCCGACCTGATTGCCGGTGAACCAGCTCCTCGTGATTCTGTTGCACTCAGCAAGCTGGCGACCACGCGTCTGGGTAAGGATGTGCTCGACGTTGAAGATATGAGCTTCGAATACGAATCGAAGCGGATTTTGCACGACGTTACCTGGCGGCTTGGTCCTGGTGATCGCGTTGGTCTCGTTGGGGTGAACGGTGCTGGCAAGACCACCCTGCTCAAGCTTCTAACCGGTGAACTAAGCCCAACCACCGGACGCATCAAACGCGGCAAGACTGTGCAGGTGGCCGTGCTTAGCCAGACTGTTTCCGAACTTGATGAGTTCGAGAATGACCGAATCTACGAGCTAATCGCTCGCGAAAAGACCTTTTTCGTCGTCGATAAGCAAGAGGTTTCGACCACTCAACTGGTTGAGCAGCTCGGCTTTACCAAGGCACAGTTGCAGACTCCCATTGGTGAACTTTCCGGTGGTCAACGCCGACGCCTGCAGTTCCTTCGTCTACTTTTTGGCGAACCAAACGTGCTCATCCTCGACGAACCGACCAACGATCTTGACACCGATATTCTGGCAGCCATGGAAGACCTGCTTGATAGCTGGCCAGGCACACTGATCGTGGTTAGCCACGACCGTTACCTGCTCGAGCGCGTGACCGACCAGCAGTATGCACTGCTCGGAGATGGCAGTCTTCGCCACCTTACCGGCGGAGTTGACCAGTACTTGAAACTTAGAGCTGCCAGCCTTGGCAGTAAGCCCGTCGAAACCAATCCAGCGGCTCCAGAAAGCACCAAGCTTTCGGGCGCCGAGGTGCGCGAGGCTGAGAAGAACCTCGCCAGAATCGAACGCGCGCTGGAGAAGCTGGCCACCGACGAAGCCGCACTTCACATTCGCATGGCAGAAACCGATCAGAGTGATTTCGCGAAACTTGGCGAATTGGTAAAAGAACAGAACGCCTTGAACGAAAAACGAGACGATTTAGAGGCTCAGTGGCTCGAAACTAGCGAATCTCTGGGCTAGTTTCTGGCAGACTTGAACCTACGGGTTTAGGCCCGTGGTCCGCTCTAGTGTAATGGCAGCACGACGCTCTTTGGAGGCGTTCGGTATAGGTTCGAATCCTATGGGCGGAGCGTAAAGGAGAGTCATGGCTGATCACAAGTTCGCATGTATAGTACTCGCGGCCGGCGCTGGAACTCGCATGCGCTCTGCCACTCCTAAGGTCATGCACGAGCTGGCCGGTTTGCCGCTTCTCGGCCATGCACTTTCCACGGCTACCGCACTTGGTGCCGATCACGTAGCGGCAGTGGTTCGCCACGAGCGCGAACAAATCGTCGAATACATCAAGGCTTTCTACCCAACCGTAGCCCTGGCCGACCAGGACGAGATTCCTGGCACCGGTCGTGCGGTTGAATGCGGTCTCGATGCTCTACCGGAAGACTTCAATGGAACCGTCGTGGTTACCAGTGGCGACGTTCCACTGCTCGATGTGGCAACAATCCAGGCCATGGTCGAAAGCCACGTAGCCGAAGGTTTTGCAGCAACCGTTCTTTCGGCTCTTCAAGACGACCCAACCGGCTACGGACGAATTGTTCGCGACAGCAACGGCGAATTCCTTGGCATTGTGGAACACCGCGATGCGGGCGAAGTAGAGCTTGCCATCAACGAGATCAACGCGGGCGTTTATGTTTTCGACGCACAGCACCTACGCAGCAAGCTTGCTGGTCTCGGCATGGAGAACTCGCAGCACGAGAAGTACCTGACCGATGTTGTGGCCGCCCTGCGCGCTGAGAACCAGAAGGTTCAGGCCGTTGCCACCACTGACAACTGGCTGGTCGCCGGAATCAACGACCGCGTTCAGTTAGGCGAAGTTACCGCCGAGCTCAACCGCAGACTTTGTGCCGCATGGCAGCGTGCCGGTGTGACCATCCTCGACCCGAGTAGCACCTGGCTAGACATCACGGTTTCTCTCGCAGAAGACGTGACCATCCTGCCAGGCACCATCTTGAAGGGCTTCACCTCGGTCGGCCGCGGTTCAATCATCGGCCCAGAGGTTCAGATGACCGACACCCAGGTTGGCGAGAATGCCAAGGTGGTCAAGTCTCACGTAACCACTTCGAAGATCGGCAATGGGGCCAGCGTTGGTCCGTTCGCTTACCTTCGCCCGGGCACCGACCTCGGGGCCGACGGCAAGATCGGAACCTTCGTGGAAACCAAGAACGCCAAGATTGGCGCAGGTTCCAAGGTTCCTCACCTTTCTTACGTTGGCGACGCCGAAATCGGAGTTGAATCCAACATCGGTGCCGGCACGATTTTCGCCAACTACGACGGCGTAAACAAGCACCAAAGCCGCATCGGCTCGCATGTTCGCACCGGCTCACATAACACCTTCGTCGCGCCAATTACTATTGGAGATGGAGCCTATACGGCTGCCGGAACCACAGTGCGAAAAGATGTGGCTGCGGGAGATCTCGGAATGAACGTCACCCCACAGCGCAACATTGCGGATTGGGTACTTCAGCACCGTCCAGGAACCAAAGCAGCGGAAGCTGCTGAGAAAACAAAGAACTAAGCGCAGGAGCCATCAGGTGAGCAAGATAACTATCAACGGACAGAAACGACTTGCAATCCTCAGCGGGCGCGCTCACCCGGAACTTGCACAGGAAGTTGCCCGTCTACTAGGCACCGACCTAATCCCAACCACCGCCTACGACTTCGCCAATGGTGAAACCTTCGTTCGGTTCGAAGAGAGCGTTCGCGGTGTCGATGCCTTCGTGATTCAGGCTCACCCGTTCCCAATCAACCAGTGGATCATGGAACAGCTGCTGATGGTTGACGCCCTAAAGCGTGCCTCGGCTAAGCGCATTACCGTGGTCGCCCCGTTCTTCCCATACGCTCGCCAAGACAAGAAGCACAAGGGACGTGAGCCTATCTCGGCCCGCCTAATCGCAGATCTCTACAGTGCAGCAGGCGCCAATCGAATCATGTCGGTTGACCTGCACACCCCACAGATCCAGGGCTTCTTCGACGGACCGGTAGACCACCTTTGGGCGCTACCAACCCTGGCTGACCACGTTGCCGAGAAGTGGGGCAACGAGGACCTAACCGTCGTTTCGCCAGACTCTGGCCGCGTTCGCGTTGCCGATATCTGGGCAGACCGCCTGGGTGCTCCACTTGCGATCATCCACAAGCGTCGCGACCCAGATGTACCAAACCAGGTATCGGCTCACGAACTTGTTGGTGAAGTAGAGGGTCGCACTTGTCTACTCGTTGACGACATGATCGACACCGCGGGAACCATCGTTGCCGCAGCCGCCGCGCTTAAGAAGAACGGTGCCGCTCGCGTAATCGTTGCTGCCACTCACGCTGTCTTCTCTGACCCAGCCGTTGAGCGTCTAAGTGGAGACGCAGTGGACGCCGTCGTAGTGATGGACACCCTGCCAATCCCACCAGAGAAGCGTTTCGACAAGCTAACCGTGCTCTCGGTTGCTCCACTAATTGCCCGTGCCATCAGCGCGGTCTTCGACGACGATTCGGTAAGCCAGATTTTCCCTGGCCATGCCTAAACAGCAACTCGGCCTCGGTGGTGCAATCGCCATCGGGCTGGCTTCGATGCTCGGTGCGGGTGTCTTTGTCGTCTTTGCATCCGCGTACAAAATCTCTAGCGGTCTAATCTTTTGGGCAATTGGTTTGGCAGGCCTTGTGGCATCGCTCAACTCGGCAGCCATCTTCCAGTTGGCTCGCCAGGTTGATCGGCCCGGTGGCGTCTACAGCTATTCGAGAATCTACCTAAACAAACACTTCTCGTTTCTTAGTGGGTTCGCCTTCGTCTTCGGCAAGATTGCCTCGATCGCTGCAATCGCACTGGTATTTCAGAAGTATGTCTTGCCTGGGCAACCTTTCTGGCCTTCGGCTGTGGCAATCATTGCGCTCACCACAATTAACATCCTTGGCATCAACCGAACCGCTGCCGTTGCCGCCATTATCAGTGCCGTCACCATTGTTTTCTTTGTGACTTTATGCGTGCTCGGATTCGCAAATCCAGTCGGGCAAGTTACCGCTGCAATCGAAATCGCACCTTCCAATCCATTACAGGCCGTACTGGTCGGTGCCGGTGTGGTGTTCTTCGCTTTCGCAGGTTATGCCCGTATCGCGACACTCGGTGATGAAGTTACAAACGCCAAGCGAAACATCCCAATCGCGATCTTGGTTTCCATGGTCAGCGTTGCGCTGCTCTACTTTGCACTGGCTTGGGTGCTGCTAGATGCGATCGGCCCTGGGCTCACCAATACCGAAACTCCGGTCGCCTTGCTATTCGAAACCCTCTCTGGCAACACCTGGATTACTCCGCTCGTGGCAGCTATCGCCAGCCTAGGAAGCATGCTGGCACTCCTTGCCGGTGTTTCCAGAACCGCTGCAACCATGGCCGAGGACGACGAACTACCAAAAATGTTCGAACTGCGAAACCGATTCGGTTCCCCTTGGGTAGCCGAGGTCATCATCGCTGCCGGTGCCATCGCACTGGCCGCAATTGGCGAAATCGTCTGGGTGATCGGCTTCTCCTCTTTTAGCGTTCTCTTCTACTACGCGGTCGGACAACTTAGTGCCAGCGCTCAACCAAAAGCCGAGAGAGTCATGCCGAGAACGCTCAACTATTTGGGTGCAGCACTCTGCATTACCCTCGCACTCGCCTTCGGCGTTGAGACCTTTGCCGTTAGCGCCGGCATCCTGCTGGCAGCCTGGAGCCTTCGCGCCTTGTGGCATCGAACCAAAACCAAGTAAACTTATCGAAGACAACGGCGAGGGATCGAAAGATCCGTTATCGACGGGGCCGGCCCAGATGGCTAATCCTCGCGTGCAAACGCTCGAGTTGATCAAACCAGGGCCCAAAGCCCACAAACAAAGGAAACATGAATGTCGAACGACGTCGCTCAGCTAGTTGCTGAAACTCGCACCACTTTCGGTAAGGGCTCTGCCCGTAAGGCACGCGCTGCCGGCCGCACCCCAGCAGTAATCTACGGTCACAAGACCGAACCACGCCACATCACCCTTCCAGCGCACGAAGTTGCACTGGTTCTTCGCCACAAGAACGCTCTAATCGAGATCGACATCGCTGGCAAGAAGGAACTTGTTCTTGTAAAGAGCGCAACCAAGGACGTTGTGACCCAGGTCATCGAGCACATCGACCTAGTTGTCGTTGTAAAGGGCGAGAAGGTTCACGTAGAGGTTCCTGTTCACATCGTTGGTGAGTCGCTATCTGGCACCACAATCGACCTTGAGCACAAGACCGTGAAGCTAGAAGCTGAGGCAACTCACATTCCAGAGTTCGTGGAGATTCACTTCAACAAGGAAGGTGCTGGTCACCACGTACTAGCCAAGGACGTCAAGCTTCCTACTGGTGTGAAGCTAGACCTTCCTGCAGACGAGCTTGTTGCTTCGGTAGTTGAGACCCCTGCTGGTCACGCCGAGGAACTAGCTGCACCTGCTGCACCTACTGCAGAGTAATCAAGATGTACCTCGTAGTCGGGCTCGGTAATCCTGGGCCCGACTACGCCTTTAACCGCCACAACGTTGGCCAGATGGTTATCGACGTTTTGGCTTTACGCCTCGGCATCAAACTGAGCAAACACAAGTCCAACTCCAACGCTGGCGAAGGCCGCCTTGGAATTGGTGGCGAGAAGGTCGTCCTCGCTAAACCACTCAGCTACATGAACACCTCTGGCGGACCGGTCTCCAGTCTTGCCAAGTTTTATGGCATCGAACCAGATCACGTCATCGTGATCCACGACGAACTAGACATCCCGGCCGAAGACATTCGAATCAAGTTCGGTGGTGGGCACGCTGGTCACAATGGCCTCCGCGACATCATCTCCGCGCTCGGCACAAACGACTACATCCGAGTCCGCGTTGGTATTGGTCGCCCGCCCGGCCAGATGGACACCGCAGCTTTCGTTCTCAAAGACTTCTCCTCGACAGAGAAGAAAGAGCTTCCAACCACCCTGGAACTAGCCGCCGACGCCGTCGAAGCTATCATCAAAGATGGATTGACCAGTGCGCAACAGCGATTCCACTCCTAAACTGAGTAAGTGAAACAACCAGAGTCCGAGGCATTACTACGCCTTGTCGCACTCTTCTCCGAAGGCTATTCAACCTCGAAACTCCAATCGGCAATCACCAAAAAGAACATCAGGGTCACTCTTCCGGCCGGTGCGAACCCGTTCGTCATGGCTCTGATTGCTGAATACCGCAAAGATAAGAAACTCAACCAGACCTTGCTAGTGGTGACCCCAACCGGTCGCGAAGCCGAGGACCTTGCAACCAGCATTCCGGAACTGCTACCAACCGCCGAAGTGCTGCAATTCCCCAGCTGGGAAACCCTGCCTCACGAGCGACTCAGCCCAAGCCCAGAGACCGTGGGCAAGCGCGTTCAGGTTCTCCAGCGCCTCCACGAATTACAAGAAAGACCCGCCGACCACCCGGTCTTTGTACTGGCCAGTATTCGAGCTGCCCTTCAACCGGTGGTTGGGGGATTGGGTGATCACCCTGCCCTAGAACTCAAAGCAAACGAAGACTATCTACTGCCTGAACTCACCCTGAAGCTGGTCGAGCTCGCCTATGAGCGAGTGGACATGGTCACCCGTCGAGGTGAATTCGCGGTTCGCGGTGGAATCCTAGACATCTTCCCAACCACCTATGAGCATGCGGTTCGTTTGGAATTCTTCGGTGACGAACTCGAGGAGATCCGTGCTTTCTCGGTTGCCGACCAGCGCTCGCTTCAAGACGCCACGACAAAACAAATCACAATCTTCCCTGCCCGTGAAGTTCTCATCACCCCATCGGTGGCTGCTCGTGCCCGAGAGATGGAACACGAGTTCCCGAACCTCTCAACGATGATGGCCAAGATTGGCGAGGGTATTCCGGTTGAAGGTATGGAATCGCTAGCGCCCGTCCTAGTCGACAAGATGGTTCCGTTCAGTGGCTACCTTCCGAAAGAGTCGGCCGTGGTCGTCCTTGCGCCCGAAAAAGCAGCGGCCAGAGCAGCCTCGCTGGTTGACACCAATGAAGAGTTCCTTCACGCCGCTTGGGACGCCGCGGCCGAAGGCGCAGTTGCCCCAATCGACCTTAGCCGTGGTGGATTCATCCCTATCAAAGACTTCATTGACGATCTGAAGACCCATTCGCTTATTGAGCTCAGCCAACTACCTTCAGGTGACGAAGACGAAATCAACCTCGGTCTTCTAGAGCTCCCAAACTTCACCGGACTAGATGTGACAGTGGACCAATGGCTCGAAGACCAGTCGAAGCAGGGCCAGCAAATCTTCATCATGGTTCCAGGCCACGGAACAGCAGAGCGCCTAGAAGAAAAACTGAAGGCTCAAAACCTAAGCTACATCACCGTTGGTCAAGCTGACATTCGAAAGGGCTTTGCCGCACCAGAGAGCAAGCTGATTCTGCTTAGTGAAGCCGATTATTACGGCAAAAACTCGGCCTACATCAGCCCGAAGGCTAAGAAGCTAGCTGCCCGCAGGGGAGCGACCGTAGACCCGCTAACCCTGAAGCGCGGCGACTACGTGGTTCACGAAATCCACGGCATCGGTCGCTTCGTGGAACTGGTTTCCCGCAAGAGCGGTGTTGGTGGTAACCAGCACGACCGCGAGTATCTGCTGGTTGAATACGCTCCAAGCAAGCGCGGTCAGGCGAACGACACCCTGTTCGTGCCAACCGACCACCTGGATCTACTAACCAGATACGTTGGCGGCGAAGCCCCGGTCCTCTCCAAGATGGGTGGCAGTGACTGGGCCAACCAGAAAGGCAAAGCCCGCAAGGCTGTTCGCAAGATTGCCATCGACCTGGTCAAGCTTTACTCGGCACGCATGCATGCCAATGGCCATGCCTTCGGACCAGACACCCCGTGGCAGCGCGAAATGGAAGAGGCCTTCCCTTACGTTGAAACCCAGGACCAACTCAACACCATCGAAGAGGTCAAGCGAGACATGGAACGCAGCGTTCCCATGGACCGCCTCCTCGCTGGAGACGTTGGCTATGGCAAGACGGAGGTTGCCATTCGTGCCGCGTTCAAGGCCATCCAGGACGGCAAGCAGGTCGCGCTTCTAGTGCCCACCACGCTTCTGGTCCGCCAGCACACCGACACCATCCTCCAAAGATTCGAAGGCTTCCCGGTAACCGTCCGCTCACTGTCTCGCTTTCAAACCGAGAAGGAATCCAAGGAAACCATGCAAGGTCTTCTCGAAGGTTCGGTAGACATGGTGGTTGGAACCCACAGGCTCCTCAGCGGCAATGTAAAGTTCAAGAACCTCGGGCTAATCATCATCGACGAAGAGCAACGCTTCGGTGTTGAACACAAAGAGAAGCTCAAAGAACTGAAAGCCAACGTGGACGTCCTCGCGATGTCGGCAACACCAATTCCAAGAACCCTCGAGATGGCTGTCACCGGCATCCGTGAAATGTCGACCCTTGCCACTCCTCCTGAGGATCGCCACCCAATCCTCACCTTTGTTGGCGGCTACTCGGACAAGCAGGTCACTGCAGCTATCCACCGAGAGCTTCTCCGCGACGGCCAGGTCTTCTTCGTCCACAACCGCGTCGAAAACATCGAACTCGTCGCTGACCACCTAAGAGATCTCGTCCCGGAAGCACGAGTCGCAGTCGCCCACGGCCAGATGAGCGAAGGCGCCCTAGAGCAGGTCGTTGTAGATTTCTGGGAACGCAAGTTCGATGTCCTGGTCTCCACAACCATCATCGAAACCGGCATCGACATTCCGAACGCCAACACTCTGATTGTTGACCGCGCCGAAAACTTTGGCCTCAGCCAGCTCCATCAGATCCGCGGACGCGTGGGTCGCAGCCGTGAACGCGCCTACGCCTACTTCTTCTACGACCCATCGAAGCCGCTAAGCGAAACGGCTCACGACCGCCTTGCCACGATTGCCACCAACAACGAACTTGGTTCGGGAATGCAGGTAGCGCTGAAGGACCTCGAAATCCGCGGTGCCGGCAATCTACTCGGAGGAGAGCAATCTGGCCACATCGCAGGTGTTGGATTCGACCTCTACCTTCGAATGATTGGCGAGGCGGTAGACGACTTCAAGGGAATCAAGCATGAAGCGCCAGCCGAACTAAAGCTAGAACTTCCAATCGACGCCCACATCCCGGCCACCTACGTCGATTCCGAACGTCTACGCCTTGAGGCATATCACAAGCTTTCCGCGAAGAGTAACGGCAGCAACACCAGATCCGACCTAGACCAAATCAAGCAGGAGCTTGAAGACCGCTACGGCGTTGCACCAGAAAGCGTGAGCAACCTAATCGACGTAACCGAACTCCGCCAGGCAGCCAACCGCATGCACCTCAAAGACGTTCTACTCATCGGCCAGATGGCACGAATCGCTCCGGTGGAACTAAACCCTGAGAACCAAATCAAGCTCAGCCACATCTTCCCAAATTCCAGATACCTGGCAACAGCCAAAACCTTCAATGTCCCGATTCCGCAGAACCTAAGTGCCCGCGAGATGATTGACTGGACTTGGCTGCTTCTCAAGCAGATTGATACCCACAAAGAAACAAATGACTGAAACCAAACTCCGCACTGGCCTAATCTTGCTGATTGGTGCGCTTGGCGTGCTTCAGCCGTTCTCGCTTGACCCATACCTGCCTAACCTTGCCGCCATGGCCAAAGACCTTAACGTCGACCAGGGGACCATCCAGCAGAACCTAACCTTCCTAACCTTTGGCATCAGCATCGGAACCATCTTGATTGGTCCAATCACCGACGCCGTCGGTCGCCGCAAGCCAGTCCTGGTAGCCCTATTCGGCTACATTGCAGCCGCCCTAATTACAGCCACCGCTGGCAACATCGAGATGCTATTCGCCGGCCGAGTTCTCCAGGGAATGACCGCTGCTTGCCTGGTCATCATTGCCAATGCAATGCTTCGCGACCTCCACGAAGGCATCCAACTCATCAAAGCATTCGCGTTGAGTATGGTTGTTGCCAGCTCAAGCTGGTTCATCGGTCCTGCCTTTGGGTCGTTCCTTCAAACTTTCACCGACTGGCGAGGTCTTAGCTACATCCTTGCGACGTTCGCAGCGGCTCTACTGGTTCTTATCTCGCTAAAGCTTCCAGACACCATGCACATCGATTCAAGAACCAAGAGCACTGCGAAGCAGGTCGCCATAAGGTTCAAGCACCTAGCCAAGGATCGCGAATTCCTAGGTTTACTTACCGTGCAGTCGACAATCTCCATCTCGCTCTTTAGTTACCTGAGTGTCAGCCCGTTCGTCTATAACAACGCCTATCAAATCACCCCGATTCAGGTTGGCTACTTCCTAGCTCTCAACTCCTTCACCGCCTACCTTGGCGGTCAAATTGGCGCCAGACTCAGCGCCAAGCTAAGCCCTGCTAAGGCCCTAACCATCGGCCAGATTATTGGCGCCCTGGCAGGCCTCAGCCTCATTGCCACAGCCACCCTAAGCCTTGGCTTAATCGCCTTCACTAGCCTCCTGGCCCTCTTCACCCTCGGCTTCGGCATCACCATCACCCCACTGGTTGGAATGGCCATGACCAAACACCCAGATGAAGCCGGCACTGCCGCCGCCATGGTCGCCGTCTCCGGAACCCTCGCCACCACAATCGCAGGTGGTCTCTACGCAGTGCTCGATCACACCACCAGCATCGGCATCGGAGCCACGATGCTCGGCTTCATGTGTCTCGGCATCTTCCTGCTCTACGCTGTGGTCAAGCCCAACAAAATGGAGGCAATGAAGTGAGCCAACTAGACGATCTAATCGCAACCGCCCACAAACTCCGCGCCCCTGGCGGCTGCCCTTGGGATGCCGAGCAGACCCACGAATCTCTCCTCACCTATCTCCTCGAAGAGACCTACGAACTCATCGACGCCGTCCAGAGCCAACATCCACAGGCCATCAAGGAAGAACTCGGCGACGTTCTCTACAACGTCATCTTCCACTCAGACATCGCCGCAGCCAACGGACAATTCACCATCGAAGACGTCGCCAAATACATGGAAGACAAGATGAAGTCCCGTCATCCTCACGTCTTCGGCACCGAAGCAGAAAAGCAAGAGTTCGCAGCCAAAACCGGCGACGACGTAATGAAGAGCTGGGACAACCACAAGAAGAAGGAAAAGCCCGAGCGCGAATCCGTCCTCGATGGCATGCCACTCGACCTTCCTTCCCTCGCCCTAGCCAACAAGGTTGTCGGCAAAGCAGAAAAGCTCGGCCTCCTCGAAAAGGGCATGAGCCCAATCCCAGTAGAGAACGAAGAAGAACTAGGAGCCCTACTCCTCACCCTCGTCTCCGCCGGAAGAGCCAAAGGCATCGACCCTGAAATGGCCCTCCGCAAAACCATCACCGACCTCATGAGCGACATCCGCAAGTTCGAAGTTCTCGAAGCATCGGATGCTGGGGTTATCGCCAAAGAACTCTAGGCTCTGGCAAACTTAGAGGGTGGCTAACCAAGTAAACCCTCCTCGCGGAATGCGCGACTACCTTCCTGAAGATAAGCGTGTTCGCGATGCTGTGCTTGGAAAGATTCGTTCAACCTATGCCGCTCGTGGTTATCAGGAGATTGAGACTCCTGCTCTTGAGGATTTGGCTCGTTTGACTTCGGGTCAGGGCGGCGACAATGAGAAGCTTGCTTACCGCGTTATGAAACGTGGCGCGGAGCTTGATGAGGCTCTGGCTTCTTCGGGAGAACTGGCCGATCTAGGTCTTCGCTATGACCTCACGGTTCCATTGACTCGTTACTACGCCACCAATCGTTCTTCCCTTCCTACGGTTTTCAAGGCAATCCAGACCGGCCCGGTTTGGCGAGCAGAGCGCCCGCAGAAGGGTCGCTACCGCCAGTTCGTGCAGTGTGACATCGACATCATTGGTGATTCGTCGCTGCTGGCTGAGATTGACCTCCTTTCTTCTTCGCTGGCTGCACTTTCGGCGCTTGGTTTGTCGGATGCTGTGATTCGTGTGAACCACAGGGCCCTGCTGGTGGCGCTTCTGGATTCTTTGGGTGTTGCCACTGCTGACCACGGCTCGGCCATGATCTCCATCGACAAGCTGGACAAGATTGGCGCAGACGGCGTTGCCAAGGAACTTGAGGAGCGCTTCGGTTCTTCGGTTGGTTCTGCTTTCGCTACCTGGATCGCGAACGTAGATGTTTCGGTGATTCCTTCGGAGCTTGAAGAGATTTTCTCGGTGATTGATGCTTCCCGTTTGAAGTTCGACCCAACCCTGGTTCGTGGAATGGGTTACTACACCGGTCCAATCTTTGAGATTGAGCACCCAGGTTCTGGTTCGTCGATTGGTGGCGGTGGTCGCTACGACGGCATGGTTGGGAAGTGGCTCGGTCAGGATGTTCCTGCGGTTGGTATTTCACTTGGGTTTGAGCGAGTGGTCGACCTGGTTGACGCTGCGGCTCTGGTTGATTCTTCTGAGTCGGTCGTCCTTGTCCTAGAAGGAAACGTTCTTTCGAAGGCCGTTGAGATTCGCGACTCTTTGATTGCGCAAGGTTATCGAGTTCGTTTCGAAGCTCGACCTAAGAAGTTGAACAACCTGCTGGAGTCTATGGCGGCCAATGGGTTTACTCACTTCGCGATTCTGGACGAGAACACTGCTTCGTTGGAACTGCGTCCAATCGCATAAACTAGACGCATTACAAAGGTGTGTTTGACGGCATTTCGTCAGTTTTATAAATCCCCAAAATAAGGAGAAACCCTTGTCCATTATTGAAGCAATTGGCGCTCGCGAGATCCTCGACAGCCGCGGAAACCCAACCGTTGAGGTCGAGGTTGTTCTAGAAGACGGCACCTCGGGCCGCGCTGCTGTTCCATCTGGTGCATCGACCGGAGCTTTCGAGGCCCACGAGATGCGCGACGGCGACAAGGGTCGTTACGGTGGTAAGGGTGTACTAAAGGCTGCTGACGCAGTAAACACCGACATCGATGAAACCATCTCGGGCTTCGACGCTCTAGACCAGCGTCTAGTTGACGGCGCTCTGCTTTCGCTAGACGGCACCGACACCAAGTCGAAGCTTGGCGCTAACGCAATTCTTGGTGTTTCTTTGGCCGTTGCTCGTGCTGCTGCCGACTACACCGACCAGGACCTATACCGCTACCTGGGTGGACCAAACGCGCACGTTCTACCTGTTCCACTAATGAACATCATCAACGGTGGTGCTCACGCTGACACAGGTGTTGACATCCAGGAATTCATGATCCTTCCAATCGGTGCTCCAAGCTTCGCTGAGGCTGTTCGTTGGGGTGCAGAGGTTTACCACTCGCTAAAGAGCCTGCTGCACAGCAAGGGTCTTTCGACCGGTCTAGGTGACGAAGGTGGTTTCGCACCTGAGCTTCCAACCAATGCTGCTGCTCTAGACCTAATCTCTGAGGCGATCGACAAGGCTGGCTACAAGCTAGGCACCGACTTCGCACTAGCGCTAGACGTTGCTGCAACCGAGTTCTACGACGAGGCTTCTGGCAAGTACAAGTTCGAGGGTGCTGAGCGCACTTCGGACGAAATGATTGCTTACTACGCAGACCTAGTGGCTAAGTACCCACTGGTTTCGATCGAAGACCCACTAGCCGAGGACGACTGGGCTGCATGGACCAAGATCACTGCAGAGTTGGGCTCGAAGGTTCAGCTTGTTGGTGACGACCTATACGTAACCAACCCTGCCCGTCTGCAGAAGGGTATCGACGAGAAGGCTGGAAACGCCATCCTCGTGAAGGTAAACCAGATTGGTACTCTTACCGAGACCCTAGAGGCAGTTTCGCTGGCTCAGACCCACGGTATGAAGGCGATCATCTCGCACCGTTCGGGCGAGACCGAGGACACCTTCATTGCCGACCTAGCCGTTGCAACCAACGCTGGCCAGATCAAGACCGGTGCTCCTGCTCGTTCGGAGCGCGTTGCTAAGTACAACCAGCTTCTTCGCATCGAGGAGTCGCTAGCGGACGCTGCTGTTTACGCAGGTCGCGCAGCTTTCCCACGTTTCAAGAACTAATTTCTTAGGGAATTAGGAGAACCCCGCATGAAGTCAAAGCGCCCAGGCGTTCGAGGCTTCAAGCGGGGTTCTTCTCCTTTGAGAAGTGAAATGCTCAGCCGGTTGAACCTGAATTCGCAGTTGGTGACTATGGTTTTAGTCGTTGCCTTGGGGATCATTTCACTTGCGCCTCAAGTTCAGATTTGGTACGAGCAGCAGGTTCAGATTGCCGATCTGGAGAAGCAGAACGCGGAAACTCGCGCCAATCTGACCCAGATGAAGGAAGATCTGAAACGCTGGGATGACCCAGCCTATGTTCGCGCTCAGGCTCGTGATCGTTTGTATTACGTGATGCCAGGAGAGATTTCGTTCCTAGTGATGGGCGCTGAAAGCGTTGATGCCAACGACGAGTCGGGAACTGTCGAAGCGGCGTTGGCTGCTTCCCGCAACACCACTCAGCTATCGTCCAAGGTGTCTTCCACTAAGAGCAATTGGACCAAGAACTTGATCGACACCGTGCTTCGCGCCGGGGTAGTACAGCCGGAGCAGCCCGATGCCGCTAAGTGAAGCAACCGAAGCTGACCTGCTTTCGCTCTCTCGCCAACTAGGTCGGCCGATGCGCGATGTTGTTGGTGTTGGCGCTCGCTGTGTTTGCGGAAACCCAATCGTCGTGGTTACCAAACCTCGTTTGAGCGACGGGTCTCCGTTCCCAACTTTCTACTACCTGAGCCTGCCACAGGCTACGGCTGCCCTCTCGGCGCTCGAGGCTTCTGGATTTATGGCTGAGCTTCAGGAGCGTCTGGCTCAGGAGCCAGAACTCAAGGCAGCCTATGTTGCAGCTCACGAGGCTTACCTAGCAGACCGTGCGGAATATGGTTCAGTCTCGGAAATTGAAGGCATCTCCGCGGGCGGTATGCCGGTTCGTGTGAAGTGTTTACACGCGCTGGCTGGGCACGCTTTGGCAGCTGGTCCTGGGGTCAATCCAATTGGCGATATTGCTCTGGAAGCTTGCACCTGGAAGCAGTCAAGATGTGTCTGTGACCCGACTTTGCTTGACGCTTGAAACATTGAGGTCTTTCAAGCGTTTAGACTTGATTGAAATCCAATTTTCCTGTTTTTGAGAGAGCCTCATGCCAAAAAAGATTCTTATTGTCGGTGGCGGTTACGCCGGTTTCTACACTGCCAAGAAGCTTGAGAAGCACCTAGCCAAGGGAGAAGCTGAGGTCACTCTGATTGACCCGCTTCCATACATGACTTACCAGCCATTCCTACCTGAGGTTGTTGCTGGATCAATCGAGGCACGTCACGCTGTGGTTTCACACCGTCGCCACCTTCGCAACACCAACATTGTTGCTGGTAAGGTCACCAAGGTTGACCACGCCAAGAAGACCGCAACCGTAGAGTATGCAGGTGTTGCTAAGGCACAGAAGTTCGAGTACGACGAGATCGTGGTTACCGCTGGTGCCGTGTCACGTACTTTCCCAATTCCAGGTGTTGCAGACAACGCAATTGGTCTGAAGAACATCGAAGAGGCTATCGAGGTTCGCAACCGCATTCTTGGAAACTTCGACAAGGCAGCTAACCTTCCCGCAGGTGCTGAGCGCGACCGTCTACTGACCTTCGTGGTCGTCGGTGGTGGATTCGCCGGTATCGAGGCTTTCGCCGAGATGCGTTCGCTCGCGTCTTACCTCCTTCGTTACTACCCAACCCTTACTTTCGACGACGTGCACTTCCACCTCATCGAAGCAATGGGTCGAATCATGCCTGAAGTTTCGCAGAAGACCTCTGAGTGGGTTATCGCGAACCTAGACCGTCGTGGAGCCAAGATTCACCTAAACACCCAGCTTCAGTCTGCTGAGAAGGGCGTCATCCAGCTTTCGACCGGCGAGACCTTCGCTTCGGACGTTATCGTTTGGACCGCTGGCGTTATGGCTCACCCATACGTACGCAACACCGACTTCCCTCTAGACGAACGTGGTCGCGTTACCGCTAAGGCAACCCTGCAGATCATCAACGGCGAAGAGGTAGTTGAAGGCGCATGGACCGCTGGTGACGTTTCGGCAGTTCCTGACCTATCCGGTTTCGGTGTTGGTGGCTACTGTGTACCTAACGCCCAGCACGCTGTTCGTCAGGCCAAGCTTTTGGCTAAGAATATCGTTGCTTCGCTACGTGGCGAGGGCATCAAGGAGTACTTCCACAAGCCTTTAGGTGCTGTTGCCGGTCTCGGCATCGGTGTTGGTGTTTACCAGTGGAAGGGTCTTGCTATCAAGGGTCTCATCGCTTGGTTCATGCACCGCGGTTACCACGGTCTTGCCATCCCAATGTGGGAGCGCAAGATCCGCGTATTCGCTGGTTGGATTTGGAACTTCCTGCTTCGCCGCGACATCGTAGGCATCTCGGCTATGAAGACCCCTCGCGTGGCTTTCGAAACCTTCGCTTCGAAGCCAGCAAAGAAGTAATTGCTTTAAGATTGGAGAGGCTCAGAGAAATCTGGGCCTCTCGCTCTTTTATGCGGGGCGCGCTCCTTTAGCCCAATGGCAGAGGCAGACGACTTAAAATCGTCACAGTGTGGGTTCGAGTCCCACAAGGAGCACATGATGAAGAAACTATTGGGGATCACAGCCATTGCCCTAGTTTTGGCTGGTTGCACTAGTCCAGGTAAGCCTGCGGTAAAGAACATTTACGGTACCCCGCTCGACTGTGAAGTGAAGGCGCTACTGGATCTTGCTCCGGAATGGGAGGCGTTCGATCAGACCGATACGTCTGTGGCTGGTCGTCGAGTTTGTGCCATCGGCACCCCAAACAGCGATGTCGGTGTCTTCTTCGGCTATCAGGAGGGCAAGTCTGACCAGTGGGCTCAAGCGAAGGTTACTTTGAAGGCTCAAGGCTACAAGCTTCTTGAAATCGGCAATCCTGAGGTCGAGGTGATGCGCAAGTTCGAGACTGGCGGAGACATGGGTCCCGGCTGTCTGATGTCTGGTTTCGCTGACCATGTGATGTTCACCATTGCCGAGCCAGGCATCGAATGCGATGACAAATGGAACAAACAGTTGGCGGCTGCGGTGCTGGAGCACGCTAAAAAGTAACCCTGCATGTTCGCTGAGAGCATGCTGTGAATTGGTGTTCCATGTCGCTGGGGTTTCGTAGCATTAGAGCGTGATGCATGGTGCATCAAAAGGAGAAACATGGAAGCCATTTGGATCATTCTCGGCCTTGTTGTGCTGATTGGTCTGTACCTCTGGTCGACCTACAACGGTCTAGTAACTTTGAACACTCGCGTGGACGAAGCCTGGAGCGACATCACGATTCAGCTCAAGCGTCGTGCCGACCTAATTCCAAACCTCATTGAAACCGTGAAGGGCTACGCCACTCACGAAAAAGAAGTTTTCGAGAACGTAACTAAGGCTCGTGCGGCAACCGTATCGCCGGATGTTCTAGCTCACCCGGCTCAGGCAGCCAAGGCTGAAGGTGACCTACAGGGCACCCTGAAGAGCCTGTTCGCAGTTGCTGAGGCTTACCCACAGCTTCAGGCAAACCAGAACTTCCTAGCTCTTCAGCAGGAACTCACTGACACCGAAGACAAGATCATGGCTGCACGCCGCTTCTACAACGGCGGAGTGCGTGAGTTAAACATCAAGATCAAGTCGTTCCCGCAGAACCTGTTCGTGAAGTCGCTAGGCTTTAGCGAGCGCGAGTTCTTCGAAGTTGCCGATCGCGCATCGATTGAAGAGCCACCACAGGTCAAGTTCTAATAGGGGTTTAGATGTATCGGGCGATTGCAGCCAATAAGCGCAACACCATAATCATCATCCTGGGCTTTGTGGGCCTGCTGGGTGGTCTGGCTTACGCGTGGGGCTATTACTCCGGTAATGGCTCTTCCGTAATTCCAATCATCCTTTTTGTGATTGGTTACACGGTTTTCCAGTACTTCGCATCCACGTCAATAGCGGTTGCGATGTCTGGAGCCGTGCCAATCCAAAAAGCCGACAACCCGCGCCTCTGGCGAACCGTGGAGAACATCTCAATTGCACAGGGCATGCCAATGCCAAAGGTCTACATCATCCCAGATGATGCCCCGAATGCGTTTGCTACTGGTCGCAATCCTGAGCACGCTGTGGTCGCAGCCACCAGCGGGCTTCTTGCCATCATGGATGACAAAGAGCTCGAGGGTGTCATGGCACACGAAATGGGTCACGTAAAGAACTATGACATTCTGGTTTCGACCATCGTGTTCGGTCTGATTTCGGCAATCGGTATCTTGGCGGACTTCGCAATGCGTATGGCCTTCTGGTCAAACCTAGACCGTCGTGATAGCCGCGATAACGGGCTAGGAGCGATATTGCTTCTAGTTGGAATCGTTGGCAGTATTGTTGCTTTTCTGATCGGCCCACTGGTTAATGCCGCGGTTTCACGTCAACGCGAGTACCTTGCGGATGCCACCAGTGCTGAGATCACTCGTTACCCAGATGGCTTGGCTTCGGCACTGCAGAAACTGGGGGAGTACGGTCGTCCGATGCGTCGTGCCAGTTCTTCGATGTCGCATATGTACATCGCAGACCCGATGAAGCCAGGTCTTGTGGAGCGTTTGTTCTCTTCACACCCACCGATTCCAAAGCGAATCGAAAGACTAAAGCAGATCGGTACGAAGTTCTAGGGAAACATTCCCCGGTGCTTTTACCTCGATAGCCGGCAAGCCCTGCCACCTAGCAACATCCTTAAGATGTTTTGCCAAGGCCTTGGTTGGGAACTTGCCGGTTTTCGCTTCTTCTGCCCAACTCGATTGAACGAGTAGGGCTTTGTTCTGGCGATCGCTCTTTAGGTCAAGGCGAGCGATTAGTTCGCCATTGTGCAGCACAGGCAGGCTGTAGTAACCGTAGATGCGCTTAGGTGCCGGTACGTAGATCTCAATCTTGTAGTCGAAGCCGTATAGGCGGCTAGTGCGGTCTCGGTTCCAACAGACCGGGTCGAACGGGCTCAGTATCGTGGTTCCCCTGTGCATCGGCGCTTGCAGGTTCGTTTCCGGCAGTATGTACGCCTCAGGTTTCCAGTTCTCAACTTTGGCCGTGAGTAGTTTGCTGTCTTCAACCAGCTCGTGGATAAGGCGGTTCATCTGGGACAGCGGTAGGCGGAAGTAATCGGCAAGGTCTTTTTGGCTGGCTACCCCCAGCGCTTTGGCTGCCTTGAGTAGCAGTGTCTTCTGCGCATCGTCTTTGGTAGGGGGCTTCTCGAGCAGCTTGCTTGGTAGAACCTGCTCGGGGAGTGCGTAGATGCGTTTGAAGCCGGTGCGACCACCGGAGACCAGAGCTCCGCAGTAGAACATGCGCTCGAGGGTTCGCTTGACATCGCTCCAGCCCCACCAAGCGCCCTTGCGTGAGTGTTCTGGGTGTTCGAGGTCGCTGGTTGTTAGTGGGCCGCGCTCGGTAAGTTCTTTGGTGATCCAGGAACCGAGTTTTTCGTCCCAGTTGTTGTAGCGGTTGTCGTTCATTCGCCAGTGGAAGAGCGGGAGGTCGGCGGTTTCAATGATGGAAGCCTCGTGGCACCAATACTCGATCAGGTGTGGGTCGAAGCCGCCCATGAGATCGTCGAGCTCAGACTTTTTGAAATTCCCCAGCCTTGAGAATAGAGGCATGTAGTGGGCACGTTCGAAGACGTTGACCGAGTCGACCTGCAGCAGGTGCGTTCGTGCGAAAACCTCTTTGACGCTAGTCGGTTTGTCTGTGGTGAATCCAAGCGAATCCAGAGCGACGGCACGGGCTTCGGCATTGGTCAGGGTGATGGCTGGTTTCACAAACTAAACTCTATACAAAGCCAAACAACCAAAGGACTTCCGATGGCAAAGCCAACCGCAGCTAAATCTCCAACGCTTGAGCAATTCCAAGCGGCAGAGATTATTGTGCGCAAGGTCGCCAATGTCACTCCGGTTCTAGACAGCCACGCGCTTTCTGAGTTGACCGGTGTTGAGGTTGTACTCAAGGCCGAAAACCTGCAGCGCACTGGCGCTTACAAACTTCGTGGCGCTTACCACCTGATGAGTAAGCTAACCCCAGCCGAGCGTAAGAAGGGTGTTGTTGCGGCGTCTGCCGGTAACCACGCTCAGGGCGTTGCACTAGCTGCGAAAAAGCTGGGTATCAAGGCAACCATTTTCATGCCTTTCGGTGCGAGCCTGCCAAAGTTCGAGGCAACCAAGAACTATGGCGCGTCGGTCATACTCGAGGGTGATGTCTTTGCCGAGACGCTTGCCGCTGCCCAGAAGTATGCGGCTGCCAAGGGTGCAATCTTTATTCCTCCTTACGACCACAAGGACGTCGTCCTAGGTCAGGGAACCGTTGGGCTCGAAATTCTTGACCAGGTGCCGGACGTTGAAAACATTATTGTGTCTATCGGTGGTGGAGGTCTGGCTGCCGGAGTTTCGAGCGCGGTGAAGGCATATGCAGCCAAGTATGGCCGCAAGATCAAGGTATTTGGAGTTCAGGCAAAGAATACCGCCGCCTACATTCCGTCCCTCAAAGCCGGTAAGCCGCTGCAAATCGAGACCTCGCGAACCATCGCAGACGGCATTGCGGTTTCTAAGCCGGGCAAGATTCCGTTCGAACTCATCGCTCAGAACATCGACAAGGTCGTTGCAGTCTCAGACGACGAAATCGCGAAGGCGATCGTGTTGTTGCTGGAGCGAGCCAAGTTGGTTGTTGAGCCTGCCGGTGCCGCTACCGTCGCAGCGCTGATGTCTGGAGCTATCAAGCCGAAGGGCAAGACCGTGGTTGTGCTATCGGGTGGAAACATCGACCCGCTGCTGCTTCAGAAGATCATCGGTCACGGCCTCATGGCATCCGAGCGTTACACCAACGTTTCGGTCATGCTTCCAGATCGTCCTGGCCAGTTGGTGAAGACCGCCGAGGCAATTGCCGCGGTTCACGGAAACGTGGTTGAGGTTCTACACACTCGTCACGCCAACGACCTAGACATTAGCGAAGTTGAGCTGCGTCTTTCGGTCGAGACTTCTGGTCGCGAACACCGCGATCGCGTGATCAAAGCGTTGAAGGATGCGGGCCTAAACCCGCGAATTCCAAACTAGCCGCGGAACGGTTCGACGTTTAGAACCTTGACCGAACGCTCCTTGCCCATTGGCGTTAGGTATGTTGCAGTCTCGCCAATCTTCAAACCTAGGATGGCTTTGCCAACCGGCGAATCTGGCGAATAGACGTTGATGTGGTCTTCGGCAATCTCGGCCGACCCTAGCAAGAATGCGGTCTCTTCACCGTTAAGTTCAACCGTGATCCACTGTCCCTGCTCAACAATTCCGTGGCTGGCTGGTGGCTCGCCAACAACAGCGGTGGAAAGAATGCGCTCGAGGCGGTAGATGCGGGCCTCAATCTTGCCCTGCTCTTCCTTGGCAGCGTGGTAGCCGCCGTTCTCCTTGAGGTCGCCCTCTTCACGAGCCTCACCAATGCGGCGGGCGATGTCGGCGCGAGCAACCGTTAGCAGCTCGTTTAGTTCCGCTGCTAGGCGGTCAAAAGCTTCTTGAGTAAGCCAGGTTGGTTCTTCAGACATTGGAATATTCTATTTGACGCTGCAGGCGTCTGCTTTGAGGATGGTCGCAGGAAGCACGGTTTTCACTATCACTTCAGACACGATCTTGTCCGAGGTTCCAGCCGCTAGGGCAAGCTCGGTGTAGCCAACAATCTGACCCGAGCCATCGAAAGCCTTAACGACACAGCTGCCAGCCTGGTCGCCGGTCAGGGCAGTGTACTTGCCCGAAATGTGGTTTGCATCAACCGGTTCGAAGCTCAGAAGTTCAATCGAAACAGCTGGCTTTGCCATGAAATTCCAGTAGATTCCGAAACCGAAAAACAGGGCCAAGAGGACGCCAACAAAAACTAGGACGGCTACGCGGCCACCAGTTTTCTTCTTTCCATAGCGCGCGGCTAGGACGTCCTCAGTTTTGCTCATGTATCAAGGGTAACCTGCCTTTGAGGCATACTTAAATCATGCTTTCTCGCGCACTTCTAAACGCTGTAACCAACGATTTCCTTGCCGTTGACCCACTAAACGACCCAAACAAGGTCTACTACAGCCCAGGAGTTGTTGGCTTCATCGCGGTGTTCCTAATGATGGTCGCCGCAACCTTCCTGATCATCGACATGGTTCGTCGCGTTCGTCGCGTTCGCTACCGTCAGGAGATCCAGGAAAAGCTAGCCAGCGAACGAACCGCTAAGGGGCGCAAGGCAAATAAGTAACGCTGCGGTCCAGTGGGCGCCAAAGGCAACCACGGTCAGCGTGTGAAAAATCTCATGGAACCCGAAGTGCTTCGGCGACGGGTTCGGCCACTTAAACCCGTACACCAGCGCACCTAGCGTGTAGGCGAGACCTCCGGCCAAAATCAGAATCATCATCGGCAGGTTGGCTGCCATGAATTCACGAACGTACACGAATGCACCCCAACCCATTCCGATGTATATCGGCACATACAGCCAGCGCGGGGCATTGATCCAGAACACTCGGAACAGGATTCCAATGAGGGTCATCGACCAAATCAAAATCAGTAGCAGCAAGCCCTTGTTGAATTCGAGCGCGAGCATGGTCATAGGGGTGTAGCTTCCCGCAATCAGCAGGAAGATGTTCGCGTGGTCGATGCGCTTTAGAACGAGCTTGGTCTTCGGCTTCCAGTTGAAGCGGTGATACAGCGCCGAGTTTCCAAAGAGCAGGAACGAAGAGGCGAAGAATATCGATGCAGCAACTTTGCCAGCCGCTCCCTGCGCCAAAACAATGAGCACCACACCACCGGCAATGACGATTGGCAGGATGCCGGCGTGTAGCCAACCGCGCATGGTTGGCTTGGCTTCCTGAACTACCGGGAAGCCCGAAGAAACAGGCAGGAAGATGGTTTGAGTGTCATCAATCTTTGGTTTGCCCATGCCTCAAGACTAGTAGCCTTATAAACGTGCGCAACCTGATTTACAAGATCTACGAAGGCTCGCTGGCAAAGACGATTCCAGCAGAGTCGATGCCGCACCACATCGCAGTCATCTTGGACGGAAATCGTCGTTGGGCAGCTCAAAAAGATGGCCACACCGCCAAGGATGGCCACACCGCCGGCGCCATCAAGACCAAGGAATTCTTGGGTTGGTGTGACGAACTCGGCATCGAGATGGTCACCCTGTACCTTCTCTCGACAGACAACCTCACCAACCGGGGGAGCAAGGAGCTCGGTGATCTACTGGGAGTCATCGACGACTTGGTGAAGACCCTCACCGAAGCCGGGCGTTGGAAGCTACAACTCGTTGGCGACCGAAATCTTCTACCTGAACAACTTTGCGACACCATAGAAAAAGCCGAAAACAAAACAGAAAAAACCAAGGGGCTCCACGTCAACCTCGCCATCGCCTACGGTGGCCGCCACGAAATCACCGACGCCGTGAAGAGTATCCTCGCCAAGAACTCCACCAAAACCATAGACGAACTGGCCGAAAGCCTCACCCCGGAACTTATCGGCGAACACCTCTACACCTCTGGTCACCCCGACCCAGACCTGGTCATCAGAACCTCCGGCGAACAACGTCTTAGTGGATTCCTCATTTGGCAAAGCGCCAACGCCGAGTTCTACTTCGAAGAAGCGCTCTGGCCAGACTTCCGAAAGGTTGACTTCCTGCGTGCAGTTCGAGCTTTCGCTAACCGTCACCGCCGCTTCGGCGCCTAAACACTAGGTTACGAATCACGCACTCGGGCGTGTCGAAACCGAGCCAATTCCCCTAGCAGTCTTATCTTCAAACCAAGACCGCAAAAGGAGTCCTAGTGCCACGTAGCAGTGCAACCAGTTCCAAGTCAGTAAAGAGTCAAGAACAGGGTTTGCGCACTTACGTGCTCGACACCTCCGTTCTCCTGAGTGACCCCAAAGCTCTGTTCCGGTTCAAGGAACAATCAGTGGTGATTCCAATCGTGGTGATCAATGAACTCGAAAAGAAGCGCCACGACCCGGAGATTGGTTACTTCGCCCGTCAGGCTCTGCGCTCTCTGGACGACCTCCGCCAGGAGCACGAACGCCTCGACTTCCCAATCGAAGTTGGCGAGGGCGGAACCCTTCGCGTTGAACTCAACCACATTGATCAGTCCGTGCTGCCGCTCGGCTTTCAGTTGGGTGATAACGACTCCCGAATCCTTGCCGTGGCATTCAACCTTTCCAACGAAGGTCAGGACGTCACCGTGGTCTCGCAAGACCTGCCGCTTCGAGTCAAGGTTGCCGCCCTCGGCATGCGAGCCGAGGAATACCGCAACAATCTAGCCGTTGACTCCGGCTGGTCTGGCCAAGCCCAGATCACCATCTCCAGCAAGGAAATGAACGAACTCTATGACAACGACGAAGTGAAGATCGAAGCAGTAAAGGAAATGCCAGTCAACACGGGTCTGGTCATCAACAGCGACCGCGGCCAAGCACTTGGTCGTGTCACTCGGGACGGCCGCATCCAAGCCGTACGGGGCGACCGAGATGTCTTTGGTGTTCACGGACGCAGCGCCGAGCAGAAGCTCGCCATCGACCTCCTCCTAGACTCCGACGTTGGTATTGTGAGCCTCGGTGGACGGGCTGGAACCGGTAAGTCAGCTCTCGCCCTCTGTGCCGCGTTAGAGGCCGTCCTAGAGCGTCGTGCCCACAAGAAGATCATGGTTTTCCGCCCAATCTACGCAGTTGGTGGCCAAGACATCGGCTTCCTCCCTGGCACCGAAGGGGAGAAGATGAACCCTTGGGGTCAAGCAATCTTCGACACCCTAGGAGCACTAGTCTCCAAAGAGGTCGTGAACCACGTCGTTGAACGCGGAATCCTCGAAGTACTGCCGCTAACCCATATCCGCGGACGCTCTCTCCACGACGCCTTCGTTATCGTCGACGAAGCCCAGTCGCTAGAACGCAACGTTCTCCTCACGGTCCTCAGCCGCATCGGCCAGAACTCGAAGGTCGTTCTCACCCACGACGTGGCCCAGCGCGACAACCTAAGGGTTGGTCGCCACGACGGCATCGCCGCAGTCATCGAAGCTCTTAAAGGTCAAGACCTCTTCGGTCACGTAACCCTTATGCGCTCCGAGCGCTCGGCAATTGCCGCACTGGTCACCGACCTGCTAGATAATTAGGGAATGACTAACAGACCAGCCATTGAGGCAATGCTTTCCGACTACTTTGACGCCATGCACACCCAAGACATGGTCAAGTTCGACCGAGTCTTCAACGAGAACGTCGTTCTCTACAGCGCTCAGTCCGGCGAACTAAACATCCGCCCATACGTCATCTACCGCGATGCAGTGGTCAACCGCGAATCACCACAGTCAAAGGGTGAAGCCCGCAACGAGAAGATCCTCATGATCGACGAAATCTCAGACACCGCAGCCCTAGCCAAAGTACAGCTTGAGATGTTCGGTGGCGTAATGCAGGACTACCTAAGCCTCATCTTCATCAATGGCAAGTGGCAGATTATCTCGAAGATCTGGGAGCGCGTCGGCGACGTAAGCGCGTAACCTGTTGAAAACTCGAACGCACCCCTCGTGGGTGCGTTTTAGTTTTGGAGGATGTTTCCTCTCCTTGGAGTCGGCTTCTTCGCCGCCACCACCATTCCGCTGATACTCATAGACCTTCGAGAGCGAAGGTTGCCGAACAAGATCACCCTGCCTGGCATTGCAATCTCGCTACTCGGAATTGCCTTGACCTTCGACTGGACGAAAGTGCTGGTTGCGCTAGGAGCTTCGGCGGCAATCTTCGGTGCTGGCACTCTGCTCTCGCTCAGGGGATACATCGGTATGGGGGATGTGAAACTGATGACAGGCCTGAGCCTGCTGCTGACCTGGTTCTCTCCACACCTGCTTTGGCAGGCTTTGCTTTGGACATTTCTGAGCGCGGGCGTGTTCGTCCTAGGTGGATTGATATTTAAAAAGATAACGACCCGGAGCTCTATTGCGCTCGGGCCGTATCTTTTAGTTGGCTTTTGGCTGGTTGTTACTGAGCCGGCTTGGTCATCGATAGTACGTTGAGGGCTTTGTCTAGCTGTTCCATGGTTAGCTTTTCGCCGTCTACGTAGCCGAGTTCGATGGTGGCTTCGCGAACGGTGATGCTCTTGGCAACTGAGTGCTTGGCAATCTTGGCTGCTGCCTCGTAACCGATGAACTTGTTCAGCGGGGTAACGATGCTTGGGCTTGATTCGGCTAGGGCTAGAGCGCGCTCTTCGTTGACCTCAAGGCCGTCCACGGTCTTGTCGGCAAGAAGGCGCATGCTGTTGCTTAGAAGGCGAATCGACTCTAGGAGCGCGTTACCCATTACTGGGATGGCTACGTTGAGTTCGAAGTTACCGGTGGCACCAGCCCAGGCAACGGTGGCGTCGTTTCCGATTACGCGGGCGCAAACCATCATCACTGCTTCAGGAATAACCGGGTTCACCTTGCCAGGCATGATCGATGAGCCAGGCTGAAGGTCTGGGATGTGAAGTTCGCCAAGACCTGCGTTTGGTCCGGAACCCATCCAGCGAAGGTCGTTGTTGATCTTGGTGAGGCTAACGGCTAGAACGCGAAGTGCTCCCATGCCTTCAACCAAGGCATCTCTAGCGCCCTGTGCTTCGAAGTGGTCACGAGCTTCAGTGATAGGTAGCTTGGTCTCTGCTGCTAGCAGGCGGATAACTTCCTGAGGGAAACCCTTAGGGGTGTTGATTCCGGTGCCAACTGCGGTTCCACCCAGAGGAACTTCGGCAACGCGAACGATGGTGCTGTTCACTCGCTCGATAGCGTAGCGAATCTGTGCTGCGTAACCGCCGAACTCCTGACCTAGGGTCACTGGGGTTGCGTCCATGAGGTGGGTGCGGCCAGCCTTCACTACGGTTGCCCATAGCTTTGCCTTCTTCTCTAGGGCAGTGGCCAGGTGGTCAAGGCTTGGAAGTAGGTCGTGGATCAGTGCCGAGGTGACGGCAACGTGAACGCTGGTAGGGAAGACGTCGTTGCTCGACTGGCTGGCGTTGACGTGGTCGTTCGGGTGAACGGTGTCGCCAAGGATGGTCGAGGCTAGGGTGCCAAGGACCTCGTTCATGTTCATGTTCGAGGAGGTACCAGAACCGGTCTGGAAGATGTCTACTGGGAATTCACCATCGTGCTTGCCACTGATGACTGCGTCGGCAGCTTCGGCAATTGCCTTGGCAACCTCAGGCTTTAGAACGCCAAGGCTGGCGTTGGCCAGCGCTGCAGACTTCTTGATCTGGGCAAGAGCGGCGATGTGAGCACGCTCAAGGGTGGTGCCAGAGATTGGGAAGTTCTCGACTGCACGTTGGGTTTGAGCTGCGTAGAGGGCGTTTAGAGGTACTTTGACCTCACCCATGGTGTCGTGTTCGATGCGGTATTCCACGTTGAAACCTTTCGTTAGGCGATGTCGCCGTGAATGACTAGGGGATGGATTTCTCCGAGAGCAAGCTTGTAGTTTGCTCCGACCACACCCAATTTACCTTCCTTTACCGCTGTAGCGATGAGGTTGGAACGCGACAACATGTCGTTGATTGTGTCCTGGATGTGAAGCGCTGTGATGTCGTCGATGTCTTTCTTGCCGCCGGCATAAGCTTCGGTGACGGTTGGGGCAATACGAGCCACGATGTTGTGAATGAACTCGCCGTTGCTCTTGAGAGTGCCTTCCTTGGCATCGATTGTGGCTCTAATGGCACCGCACTCATCGTGACCTAGGACGAGGATAAGCGGAACCTTCAAAACCTCGACGGCGTATTCAAGCGAACCGAGGATGGTTTCGGCAATCACTTGGCCGGCGTTGCGAACCACGAACAGGTCGCCCAGGCCAACGTCGAAGATGATTTCAGCCGAAAGGCGAGAGTCTGAACAACCGAACAGGGCAGCGAACGGGCGCTGAACCTCGGCCACGTTTTCACGGCGGTCGATGTCTTGGCGAGGGTGGGAAGGGTTGCCATTAATGAAGTGCTGGTTACCTTCGAGGAGCGCCGTCCAGGCTTCCTTCGGGGTTTGAGGTCGGTTGTATGCCATTACTTTTCCTCCAACTGCTGCTCGATCGACTTGGTGATTGCAGCGAACTGCGCCTTGCTGCCGGTTCCATAGAGCTGGATGGCGTCGGTGCCAATCTGAAGCATCCAGATGGTGTCTTTGGTCTTGGCTGGCTCGTGAACTACTGGGCTCTTGTAGATCTCCCACTTGTAACCGCTGTCTGGGTTTGAGTAGTTTTCAGCAAGCACCACATCTTTCATGGAAAGCGCGATCCAGGTAGGGTTCACGTCGAAAGCGTGGGTTTCCCCGATGTATTCATTTTTAGGTCCCACAAAGCCGACCTCAAAGCGTGCCACGGCATCTGCTGGTTGCCCTAGCCACTGAGCCTGGTTTGACCACCAGCCATCAGGCAGGGTTGGCACGATGATCTCGTTGCCGCTGGATTTGCTGGCCTCAACCGCCACTGCAGCGTAGTCGATCTTTGGAATACGAGACGACTCGTCTCGAGGAACCACGAGGATGATCAACAGAACCATAGCTGCGGTAGCCAAAAGCGAAAGCAGGAGGTTATTCACCGTCTGCTTTGCTCTGCGCTCTTTAGCGCTAAGTTCGCTCAACTACTTATCTTTCAGTGCTTCGTCGATCTTCTTCTTCGCACCTGCGAGAAGCCCCTGGCAGTGTTTGGCTAGCGCTTCGCCGCGCTCCCAAAGCTGCATGCTGCTCTCGAGCGTGGCCGAGCCTGACTCAAGTTCGGTCAGAACCTGACCTAGTGCGTCGCGAGCCTGCTCGTAAGAGAGTTTCGCGATGTCGTCATTGTTTTTCTCAGCCATGATTACTCCAGTTTAATTCAGTTTGAGGTTGCTTCGATTTCGCCCTTGGCGAGGCGGATGTTCAGTGTGGTTCCGGCCTTTACCTTGGCGCCATCTAGGACGACGTGCCCGTCTTTGTCGCGAACCACCGAGTAGCCGCGGTCTAGTGTTCCCTGTGGCGAGAGCGAGCGCAGCACGCCGGCGCTAACATTCAGTGCAGCGGTTTCCTGATCGAGGATGTACTGCACGCTGCCGATGACCTCGTTGAAGGTCTGGTTTAGGTCGCGTTCCTTCTCGTCTAGGTAGGCGTAAGGATTGGTGAATACCGGGCGGGAAACCATCTGCGAGAGGATTTCGTCCTGGTGATTTACGTAAGCGGTCACGCGCTGTTCAATGCGACTGAGGGCGTCGCCAATTCGCTGGCGCTCTTCGGCGACATCGGGAACCACGCGCTTGGCGGCATCTGTTGGGGTTGATGCTCGAAGGTCTGCCACATCGTCCAAGATTGGGCGGTCGGCTTCGTGGCCAATCGCTGAAATGATTGGTGTCTTGGCTGCCGCTGCGGCACGAACTAGGGCTTCATCACTGAAGCCAACCAGCTCAAGGAACGCGCCACCACCTCGGGCGATGATGATCACATCGACCTCAGGCTTGGCGTCTAAAGTCTTCAAGGCTGCAATTACCTGCTGTGGGCTGCTCGGGCCTTGAACAATTACGTGGATGGTCTCGAACTGAGCGTCAGGCCAACGAAGCAGAACATTCTGCTTTACATCCTTCTCTGCGTCCGAGTCTTTACCAGTGATTAGACCAATGCGATTTGGTAGGAACGGCAGCGGCTGGCGCTTGCTCTCATCGATTACACCTTCGGCACGGAGCTTGGCTCGTAGTTCCTCAAGCTGGGCGTAGAGGTCACCGAGACCAACCTTCTTGATCTGCTGGATGGAGAACTGAAACTTACCGCTGGTTGGGTTGAGATCGAAGCGACCACGAACCACAACCTTGTCGGCTTCTTTGAATTCTTCGCGGTTGGAAACCGAGCTAGCCCAAATCACGATGTCAACCGCGGCCTTGCCATCTGAGTCTCGAAGGGTTGCGTAGGTGGCGGTTGGGTAGCTCTTGAGCTTAATCAGTTCGCCTTCAACCCAGATGCTCGGCCAGTCGCGGAGTCTTTCTTTGGCACGAGTGTTGAGGCTGTGAACGGAGAGCGGGCTGACCTCACTGTTGACCCGCTGGCCGGTTTCACTCATTTTCGCCCTCACTGCCCGCAGGTAGAATTAGCGGGTGGTTGAAATCAAGGATACCGAACGTCAAGGACATAAGAAGGTCCTGCTGGCCTCGCCGCGAGGCTACTGCGCGGGTGTTGACCGTGCGGTCATCGCAGTTGAGAAGGCGCTCGACCACTACGGCGCTCCGGTTTATGTGCGTAAGCAGATTGTTCACAACATTCACGTTGTTTCAACCCTCGAAGCCAAGGGTGCGATCTTCGTGGACGAAGTTGACGAAGTGCCACCCGGAAGCATCCTGGTTTTCAGTGCTCACGGAGTATCGCCCGCTGTTGTGAAGGCTGCAGAGGAGCGCGGTCTTCAAACCATTGACGCCACCTGTCCGCTGGTGACCAAAGTTCACCGCGAGGTCCAGCGCTTTGCCAAAGAAAACTACGACATCCTCCTAGTTGGCCACGAGGGCCACGAGGAGGTTGAGGGAACTGCCGGCGAAGCTCCTGATGTCGTACAGGTTGTTGACCAGGATGACTCGATCGAACGAGTTTCGATCAAGGATCCGAGTAAGGTCATTTGGCTTTCCCAGACAACTTTGAGCGTGGACGAAACCATGGAGACCGTCACCAAACTCCGTGAGAAGTATCCAACCCTTCAGAACCCTCCTAGCGACGACATTTGTTACGCGACTCAGAACCGCCAGGTTGCCATCAAGAAGGTTGGCCAGATCAGCGACCTAGTAGTTGTGGTTGGATCAGCAAACTCCTCCAACACTGTTCGTCTCGTTGAGGTTGCGCTTCAAGCAGGCGCCAAGGCTGCCCACCGCATCGACTACGCCAGCGAGATGAAAGACGAGTGGTTCGAGGGCGTGGAGACCGTTGGTGTTTCCTCCGGTGCTTCGGTTCCAGAGGAACTGGTTCAGGAAGTCATCGAGTGCCTAGCTAAGCGCGGATTTGGCGATGTTGAAACCGTACAGACCGCAGAAGAAGACGTTCAGTTCTCACTTCCGAAGGAACTTCGCAAAGACCTCAAGTCGGCTGGCGAGGACACCTCTAACAAAACCAAGCGATGAGTTATGGTTCTGGCCATTTAGTCGAGAGTTTCTTCGGCTGGCTTGGTGAATTGCTGATCGAACATCCAATCTCATTTATCGTTTCTGTACCAGTCGCCGGCTTCCTCACCTACAAGATCTCGAAGTACATAGCCGACGACGTTAACCGCCGAAACAAGAAACTCGGGGTGGAGCCGCCGGATAACTCGGAGAACTTTACGGGTGTCATGGCGATGGGAGCAATTCTGTTCTCAGGGCTGCTCTTCGGTTTGTATTCGCTCCTGAACTGGTTCGGTACATTCCTGAGTTCAAATCCAGGATTCTAGGCAAAAAGAAAGACCCACTCGAGTGAGTGGGTCTTTCTGCTTTGAGTCTTAGAGCGACATCGACTTGCCAGCGGCACCTAGTTCGGTAGCTGCTTCAACAACACGAGCCGACATGCCGGCTTCGCCGACCTTACCCCAGGCGCGTGGGTCGTATGCCTTCTTGTTTCCAACTTCGCCGTCAACCTTTAGCACACCGTCGTAGTTCTGGAACATGTGTGCTGCGATTGGGCGGGTGAAAGCGTACTGAAGGTCGGTGTCGATGTTCATCTTGATGACACCGTGGCTTACAGCCTCAGCGATCTCTTCAGGGGTCGAACCCGAGCCGCCGTGGAACACTAGGTCGAACGGTAGGTCCTTGCCATACTTGGCGCCAACAGCCTTCTGGATCTCTCCTAGAAGCTCTGGGCGAAGCTTTACGTTACCTGGCTTATAGACTCCGTGAACGTTACCGAAGGTTAGAGCAACCATGTAGCGGCCGTTCTCACCAAGACCTAGAGCCTCAGCGGTTAGCAGGCCATCTTCAGGGGTGGTGTAAAGGTGTTCACCCATGCCGCCCTCAACGCCGTCTTCCTCGCCACCAACAACGCCAACCTCAATCTCGAGGACAGCACCAATGTTCTTGGTTAGCTTCAGCATTTCCTGAGCGATGGTTAGGTTCTCAGCCATAGGAACAGCCGAGCCGTCCCACATGTGCGAGTTGAATAGTGGGTCTTCGCCGCGCTTTACGCGGTCTTCTGAGATGGCGATAAGCGGACGAACGAACTTGTCTAGCTGGTCCTTGGCGCAGTGGTCGGTGTGCAGAGCAACGGTGATTCCGTAGTTCTTTGCAGCCTCGCGAGCGAAGGCAGCCATTGCTGCAGCGCCCGAGGCCATGTTCTTGATAGTCGGACCACTCCAGTAGTCACCACCACCGGTGGTGACCTGAATGATGCCGTCTGAGCCAGCAGCCTGGAGGCCGGCAAGTGCGGCGTTTAGGGTCTGCGAGCTAGAAACGTTGATTGCTGGGTAAGCAAAGCCGCCCTTCTTCGCGCGGTCTAGCATTTCTAAGTACTGATCTGGAGTTGCTACAGGCATAACTCTCCTAATAGAAGGGACTTCGGTTCTACAATGTTACCAACAACGGGCTTTGTCAGGCCCGGTAGAGGAACCCCATGAGTCTGCAAGACGCCCCAACGCCCGCCCGCGAACTCTTTGCTTCGGTGAACTCAGCAGCACATGCGGCCTGGCCTCTGGTTGGTCGCGGTAACAACAATGCTGTGGACGGCGCAGCCGTGGACGCAATGCGCGACAAACTCGGTGAATGTGACTTCGGCGGCATCGTGGTCATCGGTGAGGGTGAAAAAGACGAAGCCCCGATGCTCTTCAACGGTGAGGTTGTTGGCAAGAACCCAAACATCGCCTGGGACATTGCGGTAGATCCAATCGATGGCACCAAACTAGCCGCTGGAAATCTGCCTGGCGCTGTAGCGGTTATTGCGGCCTCAGAACGTGGAACCATGTTTGACTGCCACGAGGTTTACTACATGAAGAAGTTGGCAGCGCCTGGTATCGCGCGCGGAGTGCTGGATATTGACAAGTCAGCAACCGAGAACATTCAGCTGCTCGCTGAGCTCTTGGATGTGCCTGTCTCCGAAGTGAGAGTTGCGGTCATCAACAAGCCAAACAACTTCGACCTAATAGAAGAGGTGCAAGCCGCTGGTGCAAAGTGGGTTCGCTTCGACGAAGGTGACATCAATATGGCCGTCGCCGCAGCAATCAAAGGTTCCGGAGTCGACCTACTGCTCGGCATCGGGGGAGCCCCCGAAGGTGTTGTCACAGCAGTTGCACTGCGAGTTCTCGGCGGTTACATGCAGGGCGTCCTTGCCCCACAGAGTTTCGAAGAGATTGAACGTGCGCTCGCGGCTGGATACCCACTCGATAAGAAGTTTGAACTTGAAGACCTAGTTGGGGGAGAACGTCACATCTTCGTGCTCACTGGTGTGACCGACGGCATTCTGGTGAAGGGGATTCGCGAGGAAGAAGGCAAGCTCACGATTCAGAGCCTGGTGCTAGACACCGCGATCTCGGAGCCTCGACTAATCGAGATTACTGTTCCGCGCTAATTACTTGGTTGGAACCGCGTATGCGATTTCTTCAAGAGGGGTCGAACGGTCCGGCGTGTCGGTAACAGTCGACTCAGGCATGTTGTCCAAGCTGGTCAAGCCAGAGGTGGGCTGAGTTACAGCAACAGCACCCCAACGAACCGCGGTGGAAACACCTAGTGGAACGTTGAAACCAACTCCGAACTCGTCGTCGCCATCAACCGGGTTGCTCACAACAGCGGAAAGGAATCCAGCAAGAGTGGCATCGCCAGCACCAACGGTGTTGATTACGTTTACTGGGCCGGTCTTCGCAGCCCAGGCATGTTCGGCGGTAACAGCTACCATGCCGTCAGGGCCTAGCGAGGCTAGGACACACTCAACGCCCTTTGCGCAAAGTTCACGAGCTGCATCGATTACGTCACCAACCGTGTGAAGATCGCGACCGATGGTTTCTGCAAGTTCGTGTGCATTTGGCTTAATGACCGAAGGTAGACCCTTGTTTGCGTAAAGCTTTAGAGGCTCACCGCTCGAGTCCATGGCAACTCGAACGCCCAGTTCACGCGCTGCAAGAATCAGTGGTTCGATGTCAACGAAGTGACCGGTTCCCTTATCGATTGGAAGTGCACCAGCGATGACTAGCCACTTGGAATTGTTTTCCTTGATCTTGGAAAGGGTAAGTTTTACAACTTCCTTCCAGTCGCTGTCTGAAAGTGGGCGGGGGGCTTCGTTGACCTTAGTGGTTGGTCCGTCTTTTTCAACGATGGTGGTCGAAACGCGAAGAGTTCCATCCACCCAGTGTGGGATGAAGTAATCCATGGTTCCGGTACGAGCCAAAACGCCTGGGTCGCTGTTTCCGATTGGCACAACGCCTGGAGCCTGAATGCCTGCAAGGTAAAGACCGCGAGTTACGTTGATTCCCTTGCCGGCTAGTTCTTCGGCAACGCCATCGGCACGGTTGACGCCACCCTCGATCAGGTTGTGAACGAAGTAGGTACGGTCAAGCGTTGGTGCTGGAGTCAAAGTAATGACTGGGGCGCCGCTCATGGGGATCTCCTAGGTGCAGAGGGTCTTGGGGGAATCGTATCCGGCAAGACATCGTCGTCTGCATACTCCCGAAAAGTATACCTTTTAGAGCAGATTTAGCGGTTTTTGCCCGTTCCGCCCGAACCTAGCTTTTCGGTTCGTCTTCGTCTGAAACTGCCTCGATTGCTTCATTTGAAGTCCACTGCTTTGGGGTTTCCTCGATCGCCTTCGGCTCATCGATGGTTTCGACTACCAGTTCATTTTCATCTAGGTTGTTGAGCTTTCGAGCGGTTACGAGGAAGCGGCTTTCGAAGCTGGAGATGAAGGCGTTGTAGTCTTTCACGCTGCCAAGAATGCTGCGACCAAGCTTGTCTGCGCTCTTGGCAATGACTTCGACGCGGTCGTAGAGTTCCTTGCCAAGTTTCAACATCTGGCGAACCTGACCTTCGTCAACATTCTGACGCCAAATGTAGTTGATTGTTTTCAGCACTGAGAACAACGAAACAGGGGAAGCCAGGGCAACGTTCTTGCCAAATGCGTATTCGAGTAGGGCAGGGTCTGCGTCCAATGAGGCCGATAGCAGTGACTCGCTAGGAATGAATGCAACTACAAAGTCTGGGCTGGCATTCAGAGCGTTCCAGTATTCGCGGCTAGCAAGGTCATCGATGTGCTTGCGTACAGCCTTTACGTGCTCTTTGATCAATGCATCGCGACGAGCCTTCTCGGCACCTTCGGAAAGTTCATTGATTTGACTAGCTTCCTGATACGAGTTGTAAGGAACCTTGCTGTCGATGGCCAGCTGCTTTCCACCTGGAAGATTGATGATCATGTCGGCGCGGCCGGTGGTGATAGTTGCCTGCTCATCGAAATCGGCATGCTTCAATAGACCGGCAAGTTCTACGAGTCGGCGTAGTTGAGCCTCGCCCCAAACACCTCGAACCGAGTTGCTGGATAACGCCGTTGATAGAACCTGAGTCTGCTTGCGAAGTAGCTCATCGCTCTCGAGATTCGCCTTAATGGCATCACGCAGTTCGGTGAGGTTCGCGACTCGCTCCTCTTCCATCTTGGTGACCACAGCGCGCATCTGCCCTAGCTGGTCCTTTACAGGCGCTAGTTCCTGGAGCAACTTATTCTCCTGAGCGTCCTTTGCCTCACGAGCAACCCGAGCGGACTCGAGTTGAGTGACTTGAGCTTGGAGTGCCTCAGCGCGGGCATGGGCAGCAGCGTATTCAACCTCGAAGGTCTTGCCTGATGCAGTTTTGGAGCGACTTGCGCCTACGAAATAGCCGGCAACAACACCGAGCACAAGGCCGATGACTAGATAAACAATTGGGTCCATGGGCATACCTTGCCACAGCCCCACGACATTACTCTGTAACTAGAACCTTGAGTTTCTTGCCGATAGCACCGAGCAATTCGTCCACGGATTCGACCCCGTGACGATCAGCTGCATGGATGATGATGCGAGCGCAAGCATCAGCATCGGCTAGGGCGTCGTGGTGTTTGAACTCTTCATGACCGATGGCATATGCAACCGAGTTGAGTCGGTAGCTCTCAAGGATGTAAGTCTTTCGAGAGATCTCGAGCGAACAGGTGTAGTTGAACTGGGGAAGCGATGCCTGAATTGCTCCAGCCGCCGCCTTCAACACGCCCATATCGAACGGAGCGTTGTGAGCGATCAGCACGTCATCACCAACGAATTCGAGAAGGTGGCCGAGTGCTTCGCCCCAGGTAATCGCATCCTCAACATCGCTTGGACGAATTCCGTGAACGCCAATGTTTCCTTGGTGGAACCAGTTGTGAGGGTAGGGAGGCTGGAACAGCATCGCCAAACCATCAACCAACTTGCCGTCGCGCACGCGAACCAGACCAACCGCGCAAGGGCTAGCTGGCGAACCATTTGCGGTTTCAAAGTCGATTGCGGTGAAGTTCAGGGGCACTAGTCAATTAAACTCTCTTAGTGGCCTTAACTATCGGAATCGTCGGACTACCAAACGTCGGCAAGTCAACTCTTTTCAACGCACTCACCAAGAACAACGTGCTCGCTGCGAACTACCCGTTCGCAACCATCGAGCCAAACGTTGGTGTAGTGAACCTACCAGACGCCAGACTTAACCGTCTCGCCGAGATCTTCGGAAGCGAGCGCATCCTGCCTGCACCGGTCTCGTTCGTAGACATCGCCGGCATCGTCCGCGGTGCTTCGGTTGGTGAAGGACTTGGCAACCAGTTCCTCGCCAACATCCGTGAGGCAGACGCAATCGCTCAGGTGGTTCGTGGATTCGCCGACCCAGACGTGATTCACGTTGACGGCAAGGTTGACGCTCACAGCGACATCGAAACCATCAACACCGAGCTGATCCTGGCCGACCTCCAGACCCTGGAGAAAGCCCGCACCCGCATCGAAAAGGAAATCAAGGGCAAGAAGCTTGAGCCTTCCGTTCTTGAAACCGTGGACGAAGCGATCAAACTCCTAAACGATGGCACCCCGCTGAGCGCGACCAAGCTCGACCTAACCGCGATCAAGGAACTAGGGCTCCTAACCGCAAAGCCAATCCTCTACGTATTCAACGTGGACGAAACAATCCTGACCGACCCAGTAAAGAAGAAGGCGCTCGCGGATGTTGTTGCTCCTGCCGAAGCTGTCTTCCTAGACGCCAAGGTAGAGAGCGAACTTATCGACCTCAGCGCCGAAGAGGCAAACGAACTTCTAGAGTCGCTCGGTCTTGGTGAGTCTGGTCTAGACCAGCTTGCTCGCGTGGGATTCAAGACCCTCGGCCTTCAGACCTATCTAACCGCAGGCCCTAAGGAGGCACGTGCCTGGACCATTCGCATCGGCGATAAGGCTCCACAGGCAGCCGGCGTGATCCACACCGACTTCGAGCGTGGCTTCATCAAGGCAGAAGTTGTTTCCTTCGCAGACCTAGACGCCGCCGGCAGCATGAACGATGCCAAGGCAGCCGGAAAGGTTCGCATGGAGGGCAAAGAATACGTCATGCACGATGGCGATGTTGTGGAGTTCCGCTTCAACGTCTAAGCGTTGTGATGCTCCAACACCTGCTTAGCGAACGCTGCCGATAGGTCCCAAGCCTGCTTGCGATAGCTCGCTGCTAGTTCGTGTGACTTTTCAATCTGTTCGTCAACGTCGATTCCCTGTTTCTGGAATGAGTTGCGGTAGGTGCTGAGCCAAGCCAACTGCTGGGAGAGGCCTACTTCTGGGTGGAACTGAGTTGCCCAGGCTTTATTACCCACACGGTATGCTTCGTTGGTTCCATTGGTTTCTGCAATGAGCACTGCACCTTCAGGAAGCTCGAAAGAGTCGAAGTGGAACTGAAATGCGTTTGCATCTGGCTTCAATACGCCTAACACAGGGTCGTTAGCGGCCTCAGGAAGCACGTTCAGCTTGGTCCATGCAAACTCGCCCACTTCGGCTTTGTAAACCTTAGCGCCGGCGGTAGAGGCGAGAATCTGTGAACCGAAGCAAAGGCCAAGGAACGGCAGTTCGGTGTCTAGCGCATAGCGGATGATCTTGCGCTCGTGAGGCATCCAGTCGTGGTCTGCTTCTTCGAGAACGCCGGCGTGAGCACCGAGCGAGATGATGCCAGAGTACTTTCCAAGCTCATCAAGCTTCGGACGGTTGGCGTGGTCGTTCACGACGTCCCAGGTGTCCATCAAGATTCCGGCTTCGGCGATTGGTACTGCCATCTCGTTGAGGTGGTCGTCGAGATTGTGAACAATAACCAGGATGGTTGGGCGCTGAGTCATGGTCTCACTTTATAACCAAAGCAAAAAGTGGTAGAAAAGGGCCTGCTAATTTGACACTGTATCGATATAAAAAGTAGCCTTAAGCGAATATTTATTTGGTTTAGGGGCTCTCATTGGGACTTTTTAGCGGACGCTCGGGCGACGTTGAGTCCAACATAGACGCCTTTATTGCACAGAAGATTGTGCTGCCACAGATGTTCCTCAAGCCAACCGAAAACGAAGAACACTTCCGTATCTACGGTCACGCGCTCTATGCTGCCAACCGTCTCACGCTACTAAAGCGGGGCGTCGAGAATGGCGGTCCTTTCTGGCAGGGTAAGGTCTTCCTAAAGTGCCGTGAGGCAATAGATGACAAGCCAATCAAGACCAAGGTGTTCGACGTGGTTTGTGAAGGAATGGTCATTGGTGAAATTAGCGAGTTAGACACCAAGGCTCGCTCGATTTTCGACTTCGAACTTGATTCAAAGTATGTTGCACGCGCTGTTATCCGCGCAGACCTTATAGGCAACTTGGTTCACCTATTCGTGGACCCAAACAACCGCATCGATTAGCGGGTTACCTCGTTGACGAGGAAGTGCCAGCCAACCCACCACCACGCCAAGATGATGGCGATTCGGGTAGTGCGGTGGTGAAGAATTCTCTCCATGAGGTCACCGACTTTGGTGAGCTTGAGGATTCCAAAGTGGGTGAGTAGCCAGACGGCTAGACCGAGGGCAAGGGCAACTAGGTAGCCCGTAATAACGATCTGTGGATGCGTCATCTGCGACCCCAGATTCGGAAAAGTCCTACTCCAAGTAGAAGCCACAAAACCACGAAGATGCTCTGCCCGAAGGTGGAGTCCATGAAAGGGTCCATCAGGATGCTGATGGTTGGGTGGTTGTAGAGGTTGTTCTCAAGTTGCCCCATGATGTTTGCCGCAAACTCCCAGATGCAGAGTGCGACGCAAAGGATTACCCATACGACCTTTGTTCTGGCCATAAGTGGGTCGGCTTTTTGCTTTGGCCCGCGATCTCGATACCAAACTAGGTAGAGGGCCACCGGAAGTATCACCAACATCACCGCGCCGTGGAAGTAGCTGTGACGCGGGAAGAAACTAAGGGCGATCCCCAATAGTCCTATCGCTATCGCAATGGTTGAGTTGGAAATCTTAGGACGTTCGCGCAGTGAATTCTTTACGAAACCTGCCGCATCTAGCCAAACCAAGAAAGTGCTGGTTCCAAAGATCATGGTGTCGATCGGAGAGCCACGGAAGATCTGCAAGGCACAGGTAGTGAAGAAAACCCAAACCCAAGGATTAGTGACTCCCCAGCGGCGAAGTTTTTGAAGCATGGTAAAACGCTAACAGCCTTATTCCATGAAGGTTGTGCTGGCCATCATCACAAAGGTCTTGGTGCCTTCACCAGTCTCACCGTCTTCGCGCTGAACACTTAGGCGGAAAGACATCTCACCCGGTGCTACAGGTCGTTTAGGAAATTTGAATTCGCCGAAGAAGTCGATGGATTCGGAGTCAGCCTCAGCGAAGCCGCTTTCTTCTTCGAACTTAGGTATCTTCGTAATCATGGATTCGCAGGCTTTCTGAGCCTTGCCCTTCGTTGATTTGAGTTCGTACTTCTTGCCAGGATCTTCGCTCGTGCTCCACTGAGACAATCCGGCTATGACTGCGAGATTGATCGCAACCTCACACTGATTCTGGTTGGCGTCTTTAATGGCGGGTTTCCCAGCAACCAGCTTGTAGTTAGGGTCATTGCAGTCGATGCCGATGCCGCAACCCTTCACGATGGGGTTCACGTCATAACCCCAAGTCTCGAGGCGCTTGGTTACTGAAGTCATGACCGCTTTGGAGGTGGACTCCATGTCCCAGACCGGCGTGCAACCAGCGAACAGCCCCGCAGTCGCTACAAGTGCGGTTAGCTTCATGAGACGCATTGTTTACCCCTTTGGTTAGAGAGAGCGTAGCATCTAGATGTAGGTAGAAAGTTGAATCAATGAAGTTCCTTCCAAAATCCATTCTCGGTATTCTTGGTTTCGGCATTGCCGCCTTGTTTGATTTGCTTTTGGTCCTCAAGTTCTTGATGCCGCTACCCGTATCAACTCCAACGATCTTTGGTGGCGTGCTCCTGGCTCTCACGCTTTCTGTAGTTGCCTGGCTTCGTAAGGATCGTGCCTGGTCGCTAGTGATCTTTGCTCTACCAACCGGACTCTTTGTTCTTGTCTGGACCATCGCTGAAGTAATCTGGCCGCATTAAGGCAATAGGGGGAAAAATGTCACAAGAACCAAAAACCACAGGTATTGCCAGGGCTTTGATAGCCCTAGCGTTGGTAGTTGGCATTGGGGGCTGGTTCTTCCCAAACTCAATGTTCCTATCGAACATGATTGGAAGTTCGGCTGCATGCGCCGATGACCCGGCTGCTGCAGACGGCTCCAATGGTAGTGATGGAACCAACGGTACGGATGGCACCAATGGCACTGACGGTACCGATGGAAAGAACGGCTCCACGGGTGCGACTGGGGCTTGTGGACCAACTGGTTCCACTGGACCGGCAGGCAGCGACGGTCTAAGCGCCTATGAAGTTTGGGCGAAGACCAACGAGGGAACAGTCGATGATTATCTAAATTCTCTGGTAGGCGCAGATGGTGCGCAGGGTATTCAAGGATTTCAGGGAATCCAAGGACCTAAGGGCGACCCTGGAAATACCGGCCCAGCCGGTGCGAACGGTCGAGATGGTGTGAATGGTCTCGGGGACTTCGGGTCGTTCTACGACACCACAACGCAGACAAATCCAGTGGCAAATGGTGTAAACATAATGACCTTAGACACCACTGCTGTGAGTCATGGTGTGACTATCGTGAATGGATCGAAGATAACCTTCGCCAACC
>JBEBAN010000006.1:0-42465 GCA_041158865.1 Actinomycetota bacterium | reverse complement strand
GTTAAGTAATTCTTGACAACTTAGAGGGCGTCGGCTTCGGCCGGCGCCTTCTCCTTTAAGATGGGTATGTGAAGCTCACCCAAAACCCTAAAGCCCTAGTGATTGCGCAGTTCGTGCTCCTGGCTTTGATTCTGTTTTGGCCAGATAACCACACCGGCTTCGGGCTTCCAGATTTCCTCTTTGAATTCATCGGTGTGATCTTCTTCTTCATCGGCGGAACCTACATCTTCTTGGCGCTTAGTTCGATCTACCGAAACTCTCTTCCTCGCTTCGAGATCAAAGACCTTCCTTCGCTAAAGCGCGCTCTAAAGGTGGTTTGGCCTGAGCCTGCCGAGGAAGCCAAGCTGGTTACCACCGGCGTATTCAAGCGTTCTCGTCACCCGATTTACTCGGGTCTGCTCTGGCTCGGTTACGGTATTGGCTTAGCCAGCGGACCCTGGCCGCACCTGTTCTTTGCAATCGCGCTGCACGTCGTCCTCTTTTATAAGGCGAACTATGAAGAGGCACTGCTTCTAAAGAAGTTCAAGGAATACAAGAAGTACATGACCGTGACTGGGCGCTTCCTGCCTAAGGGTGACGAGTGATCAAACGCCTGGGCGGCGTTTTTGCTGTTTTAGTTTCGGCTGCAATCGCGGTCTGGCTTTCGCTAAGTTTCACCAAAGGCAATGCACCGATAGAACTGGGCGACCCTGGCGAGTTGGTTCGCTGGGTACAGCCGATTGTGCAGAGTGCCAAGAACCTAGCTATCGCAATGACGGTTGGGGCGCTTGCATTGGGAGCCTGGGCTTACCCGCAGGGCTCGAACGAATTACAAAAGATGCTTCGACGTGCGTCTGCCGCAAGTACCGCTTGGGTGGTTCTGGGTGCAGCTCACCTGCTACTCACCTTCCTCTGGGTGACCGGAGCTCCGCTTTCAGGTTCGGATGCATTTGGTCAGTCGTTGCTGCAGTTCGCCACCGAGATTGAGCTGGGGCAGGCGCTCACCGTGAACCTTGCATTTGGTTTGGTAATCAGCCTGTTCACGCTAATGGTTTCTTCACTTCGTTCCACATTCTTCCTAGCGGCTCTATCGGTTGCTGGCCTAGTTCCTCTTGCTCTGATCGGGCATGCTGCCGGAACTGCCGGCCACGACGCAGCGGTCAACTCGATGGGGATGCACCTGGTAGCCGTGACTATCTGGGTCGGAGGCTTGATTGAGCTGGCATTCGTTCGCAATTCAGAAAATTTCTTGGCTTACGCCAAGAGGTATTCAACGCTCGCGCTGCTCGCGTTCTTAGTGACGGCGGCCAGTGGTGTTGCTGCGGCAGCTCTGCGTATTGCAGACCCGAAGTACCTGTTTAGCGAGTGGGGAATCTTGGCCATTGCCAAGATCGTGATTTTGGCCGTCCTAGGTTTGTTCGGTGCTCGTTATCGTATGAGTCTTTTGAAGTCGTCCGCCTTCAAGGCGTCCTCGTTTGTGAAATTGGCAATCGGTGAACTTGCGCTCATGGGCCTTGCCTTCGGAATCGGTGCTGGCATGAGTCGCTCGGCAACTCCTAGCAGCCTGCTTCCCGTTCAAGATGCGAACAGTCCTGCTGTGATCCTGACCGGTTCGGTGCTGCCTCCGGAACTAACTCCCGAGCGCTGGTTTACCTCATACAAGATCGACCTGGTGTGGCTGACCATCGCGGTCGGTGCGACCGTGCTCTACCTCTGGGGTGTTCGCAAGCTTCGGGCGCGCGGTGACAAGTGGCCGGTTGGCCGCACTGTCTCTTGGGTTCTGGGCATGGCGCTGTTGATTTGGATTACCTGTGGTCCGCTTAACGTTTACGAGCAGTATCTGTTCAGTGCACACATGCTCTCCCACATGATTCTGACCATGGGAGTTCCGGTGCTTTTGGTACCTGGCGCTCCAGTCACGCTTCTGCTTCGTGCCAGTGAAGTTCGCCACGACGAATCTAGGGGGCTTCGCGAGTGGGTGCTCTGGGCGGTTCACACCCCGTGGGCCAAGCTGGTCACCAACCCGATCTTCGCCGGAATCAACTTTGCGGCATCTCTGGTCATCTTCTACTTCACTCCGCTGTTCGCCTGGTCAACCAAAGATCACCTCGGCCACCAGTGGATGATCGTCCACTTCCTAATCACCGGCTACCTGTTTGTTCAGGCTCTGGTAGGTATCGACCCTGGACCTGCCAAGATTTCATTCGTGCTTCGCCTGCTGCTGTTGATCGGTACCCTAGCGTTCCACGCCTTCTTCGGTTTGTCGCTGATGAGTGGCGAGGCGCTGCTCCTGCCCGAATGGTATGGAGCGATGGGGCGTCCATGGGGTGAATCTCCACTCGAAGACCAACACACCGGTGGTGCAATTGCGTGGGGCATCGGAGAAATGCCAGCCGCTGTGCTTACGATTATTGTCTCCATCCAGTGGTTCCGATCGGACGTTCGCGAGGCTAGACGTCTAGACCGAGCGTCGGACCGTACTGGTAATAAGGATGTGCAGGATTACAATGCCATGCTGCAGAAGCTGGCAGAACACGACAGGGAAAATAAGTGAGTGTAGACATTTCGCTATCGAAAGAGCAGCTGGCTCTATTCGAGTTTTTGGAGAAAGAGTCTGACCACGTTTTCGTAACCGGTCGTGCCGGAACCGGTAAGTCCACCTTGCTCAGCTATTTCGTAGACAACACCCAGAAGAACGTTGCGGTCGTTGCCCCAACCGGTGTTGCCGCTTACAACGTGGGCGGCCAGACCATCCACTCGTTCTTCAACGTTCCGTTCAACGTGGTTTATGGTGTGACCCCGCTGGCTAAACACCTGCACGGACGCACCCGTGACATCCTGCGCTCGATTGACACCCTGGTGATCGACGAAGTTTCGATGGTAGACGCCGACCTAATGGACGCAATCGACACGATGTTCCAGATCGCCCGCGGACGCACCAAGGGTCCGTTCGGTGGCGTGCAGATCGTTCTGTTCGGTGACCCTTATCAACTATCACCGGTTCCGATCAAAAAGGACATCGAAGGCTACGACTACTACATGGAGACCTATCGCTCGCCATGGTTCTTCGATGCCAAGGTTTGGCGCGAGGCGAAGCTGCTTCGCTACGAGCTTCACGAGAACTTCCGTCAGCATGACGAAGAGTTCATCGGAATCCTAAACGCAATCCGCGATGGCAGTGTCACCCAGTCGATGCTTGACCGCTTAAACGCTGCTGGTAATCGCTACCCGGAGAACCCTGACGTTATCCGTCTCTCTGGCGTGAACAACCGCGTGAACAACCACAACGCCAGCCGTCTAGCTAACATCGCCGGCATCACCAAGACCTTTGAGGCTTCGATTCCAATCGGTGAGCTAAAAAACTTTGGCGCTAACCCGCCTGCCGATGTTGCTCTGCAACTGAAGGTTGGAGCCCAGGTTATGTTCATCAAGAACGACGACCAGAGCACCACCAAAACCGACGCCGGTATGACTCGTCGCTGGGTGAACGGAACCATTGGTCACGTCACCGAGATCGTGAGCCACAACCACGTCAAGGTTGAAGTTGATGGGGAAGTGCTTGACGTTCATCGGTCGTCTTGGGAAAAGATTCGCTACTCGATTGAAGAGAACTTCGACGAAGCGACCAACCGTTTCAAAGAGGTGTTGGTTCCGGAGACCATGGCCGAGTTCCGCCAGATTCCGCTTCGCTTGGCCTGGGCCATTACGGTTCACAAGTCGCAGGGCATGACCTACGACGAAGTCGTGGTTGAGCTCGGTGGTGGCGCATTCGCAGCCGGCCAGACCTATGTTGCACTGAGCCGCGTGCGAACTCTTGAGGGTCTTTACCTAACCGCACCTATTACTTTGCGCGATGTGATGGTTGATGCCAACGTGAAGCGCTTCATGGAAGAAGCCGAGAGCCCTCGCTACGAAGGACTATTTTAGAGTTTTGGCGCGGGCGCTTTCCAAAGCGACTTTTCCAACCTTGGCGATAGCAATACGATCCGCAACCAACTCCATGAGTTCGTCGGTCTCGCTCTGAAGCAAACGCGAGGCTCGAAGTTTTGGCGTTAGAGCCAGGATGAAGCGTCCCAGAGCCTTCAGGGCAAAGTGGTTCTTCTTGATGTGAGTCCATTCATGCCAGAGCGCGGCACTCAGCTCGTCCTTAGAAAAAATTTCAAGCGCTCCCGCGCTTATATAGATGCCGCTTCGCGGCTTAGCCGGAGCGGCGAAGGCCAGAGGAACCGGCAACTCCATTCGAACCAAAGGCACGCCTTCGAATTCACCCATCGGGGATCCAGCCATTCCGAGCTGTGGCTTCGTCTCCTTAGCGATTGCGAAGTAGTTTTCGGTGCGCTGGTTTACCAGTGCCAGGGCCACCCCACCGAGACCAAGCGCTAACCACAACCCAATCTGACTTAGAACCTCGGAAACCATCACCTTGCCGCGAATCGACTCCTGGAGCAATTCGATTAGAGACCAAATGGTGACCACTACGGCACCTATTGCGGTCAGTAAGCCGAAGGCAAAGGTGCCGAACCAGACGTAGAGACCGAGACCAGGTTTACGGCGGAAGCGTCCTCGGTAGCTCTGGGGAGCGAGCGCGGTGATCAGCACCAGCATCTCGATCGCCAGTGGCACCAGAACGATTGGCGCGCGCAAGTTACTCTTCTAGGCTCTTACGAAGTGCCTGGAGTTGTTTTGGGGTTAGCGACTTTGTGAACTGAGCGAATGCGAGAGCAGGGTTGCCAGCCTCGCCAAGGAGTTTCAGCATCAGAGCCGCGTTGTGGGTCTCGCGACTCTGCGCTGCCGAGAACAAGAGACTGCGACCACCGGCGCTTTCACGCACGACCATGTCCTTGTCGGTTAGCCTCGAGAGCACGGTCAGAATCGTGGTGAGAGCCAGGTCATTACCGCTCTCGTTGACGCGGTCGAGGATCTGCTGCGAGGTCATCGGGTCTTTGGCGCTCCAAAGTGCATCCATGACCTGCGATTCCAGCTCGCCCTGCGCTCGTTCTCTTTTGCTCATGTACTTATTCTACAAAGTGTCGACCAATTACCTCCTGCTGGTTTAGGTAACCTAGACACATGCTTATGTCAGACCGCGATATCCGCGCAAGTATCGAAGCCGGCGAGATTGGCCTAGAGCCACTAGAGATGGGGCTGCTGCAGCCTTCCAGCTTCGATGTGCGCCTAGACCGTTTCTTCCGACTCTTTGATAACCACAAGTACGCCTACATCGACCCAGCCGAGGACCAGAGCGATTTGACTCACCTTGTCGAGGTCGCAGCCGACGAAGCATTCATTCTGCACCCTGGCGAATTCGTTCTAGGTTCGACCTACGAGTTCGTCACCCTGCCAGACAACATCGCCGCTCGCCTTGAGGGTAAGAGCTCACTCGGACGTCTCGGCTTGCTAACCCACTCAACCGCCGGCTTCGTTGATCCAGGCTTCAAGGGTCACGTCACCCTGGAACTTGCAAACGTATCCAACCTGCCGATCAAACTCTGGCCCGGAATGAAGGTTGGACAGCTCTGCTTTTTCCAGCTTTCAAGCCCGAGCGAAACCCCTTACGGAAGCGAGAAGTACAACAATCGCTACCAGGGTCAGCGTGGCCCTACCGCTTCGCGCAGCTTTCAGAACTTCTATCGCACTGATGTGGGAAACGAGCCTCTAGAGCAATAGTTGCTTGTTCTACAACTCGTAGAGTAGTATTTCTACGAGTTGTAAAACAATTAAAGGAAAATTATGAAAAAACTAATTGCAGCAGTAATTGCACTTTTTGCGGTACTCGCTTTCAGTGGTTGCACCACCACCACCCCACAGGAAACCACCCCAACTATCACCATCACCGACGCCTGGGTTCGCGCTAGCGAGTACTCGGCAGAGGCTGGCGGCATGACTGGCATCTTCGGGAAGTTCACCAACAACTCGGATAAGACCGTAATTATCACCGGCGGCGAGACCGACATGGCGATGATGGTTCAGACCCACGAAGTTGTGAACGGCATGATGCAGGAGAAGAAGGGCGGCATCGAGATCGCTCCGGGTGAGACTGTGACGCTAGAGCCAGGCGGCCTTCACATCATGATCATGAACATCGCTAAGCCAATCGTGGCTGGTGACAAGTTCAACTTCACCTTCAAGTTCGATGGTGCCGAATCACAAACCCTTGAGCTAACCGCAAAGGTCAGCGAAGGTGGAGACGAAGAATACAACGAGTGATTTCACGAAGAACCCTCCTAACGGCATCTACCGCGGTCGCAACGGCCGCGGTGGGTGCCGTTACCGGTTCCAAGCTTCAGGCCGATGCGTCTGCACTGGCTGCCGAAACTGCAGTAGGTGCCCAGAGCGTTACTCCATTTGGAAAACACCAGGCCGGCATCGAGCTCGAACTGCAATCTTTCTCACGCTTCATGGCATTCGATGTGCTGCCAAAGGTTGGCAAACAAGAACTTGCCAAGTGGGCGGAACTAATCACCGACGATATCGAGAAACTAACCAGCGGTGAACCGGTACTAGCCGATCCGGCGGCCCAGTTCGCGGGTAAGCCTGCCAGACTAACCATCACCATCGGCTTCGGACCCTCACTTCTAGATCGTCTAAAAATCGAAACCCCTTCGGGGTTTGAACAACTGCCGGCTTTCGCCGTCGATGAGTTGAATCCCGCCTACTGCGACGGCGACATCCTGATTCAGGTCAGTGCCGATGACCTCCTAACGCTTTCGCATGCAGCCAGAGCACTGACTCGAGACACCGAGACCTTCGCAACTCATCGCTGGTCTCAGGCTGGCTTCACCAATTCCCAAGGCGTACAGAAGCCAGGGCACACTCAGCGCAACCTGATGGGGCAGGTCGATGGCACGGACAACCCAGCCCTCGGTAGCGAACAATTTGCCAAGCAAGTCTGGATGACCGAAGGCCCAGCCTGGGCAGTCGGTGGCACCCAGCTCGTCCTTCGCCGAATCAAAATGAACCTGAACTCGTGGGACCGACTCAGCACCGATCAAAAGGAAGGCGTCATCGGACGCAACCTCAAAAATGGCGCTCCACTCGGAAGCGAAAACGAATACGACCTCCCAAAGCTGGACGCCGTGGATGAGCAGGGCAAGAAGGTGATCCCACCATTTGCTCACATTCGTAAGGCGGCCGGTGGTCCTGGTCAGCAGTTCTTCCGCAGGCCATTCAACTACGAGGAACCTGGTGTTGAAGCCGGTCTCCTCTGGACGGCCTACTGCGCGAATCTCACCGAACAGTATGTCCCGGTCCAGAAAGCGCTCGCCGATGGCGACCTTCTAAATCTTTGGATTACTCCGGTCGGCTCGTCAGTCTGGGTTATCCCACGCGGCTTTGCTAAGGGCGAAATTCTCGCCCACGAACTCTTCGCCTAAGACTCCAGCACGGCAGGGCGCGGGTGCACTCTAGTTAGAAGTGCAAGTCCGACTACCAGGATCAGCAGGATGCCCCAGATTCCGTAGATGGTGTTTTCAGTTCCGCCGAGGATGGTGTTGGCCGCCCAGATCGAAAGTGCCCACATGGTTCCCGATAGGAAGCTAATGGCACGACCGGTTGTTTGGTACAGTCCGAACACTTCTCCCTCACGTCCGTGTGGGGTAAAGCGAGCTACGAAAGTTCGACTAGAGGCCTGGGCAGGTCCTACGAATAGGGTGAGCAGCAGACCGAAGATCCAGAAAGTGATCTGACCAGCATCACGGAAGATATAAACGGCGGTGGAACCGAGAATCAGACCGACCAGCGAGCCGATGATTACGTTGCGCGAACCGATCTTGTCGTCCAGCCAACCACCGATAGACGCACCAACCGCGGCCACTAGGTTGGCACCGATTCCGTAGAAAATGATCGACGTGGTGTCGAAGCCGAAGGAGATCTGACCTAGAACGGCGCCGAAGGTAAAAATACCGGCGAGGCCGTCTCGGTAGACGGCACTGGATATCAGGAACTTGAAGGTCTCCGGAGCCTGCTGGCGTAGAGTCTTGAACTGTCGGAAAAGCGAACGGTAGCTTTGAATAATTCCCTCGGGCTGAACGCCTGGCTTGGCTTTAACCTCAGGCACCCAAAGTAGTAAAGGAATGGTGAAGATCAGGATCCAGCCGGCGGCGAAAAGGAAGATGGTTCGAATGTTGATCGCGTTTTCGTCAGTGAGGCCTAGCCAGTAGTGGCCTTCTGGCAACACAAAGCCGACCAGCGAAATGAGTAGCAGGATGATTCCGCCAACGTAGCCGAAGCCCCAAGCCATTCCGGAGATGCGGCCGATGTTCGATTCGGTAGTTACGCCCTTGAGCATTGCGTAGTAGTTGATGAAAGCTGATTCCTGGATGACCGAACCGAGACCGTATAGGACCAAACCGAATAGGAAGTATTCCGGCTTTGGCTCAACAAAGAAGCTGGCCGCGGTGATTACTACGAGGATCGCGGTGTTGATTAGCAGCCAACGCTTGCGGCGTCCGGTTTCGTCAGCACGGCGTCCTAGTACCGGAGCGATGAGGGCCAGGACTAGACCTGCGATCGCAACCGCCCAACCGAGTTGCTGGTCTGCCGACTTATTACCTGCGGCGACCGCACCGGTTAGGTAAACGGGAAAGATGAAGGTCTGCATCAGCGTTGGGTATGGCTGCTCGCCCCAATCCCACAGCGCCCAACCCCAAACGGCTCGGCGCGACTGCTTCCTCGACAATTCATTTGACATAGGTACAGACTAAGTCGGGGATTACCCCCTATTTCCATACTTTTGGTTTGTTTTGGGTAACGAATTAAAGTTGAGTCATTCACACTCAACTTTCAGGTTTCTCCTCTTGACAATGTCACGCCCGTTTGCGAAACTTGAGTCAACAGCGCTCAAGTTTGAGCGAAGTACAAAAAAAGATCGCCTAACGGCGAACAAAAGGAGAAACAAACATGGCACGTGCAGTAGGCATCGACCTGGGCACCACCAACAGCGCGGTTAGCGTGCTGGAAGGTGGAGAACCCACCGTTATCGCTAACGCAGAAGGCTTCCGCACCACCCCGTCGGTGGTTGCATTCACCAAGGACGGCGAAGTGCTCGTCGGTGAAACCGCAAAGCGTCAGGCAGTAACCAACGTTGACCGCACCATCGCGTCGGTCAAGCGTCACATGGGAACCACTTGGACCTTTGACGTAGACGGAAAGAAGTACACCCCGCAGGAGATCTCGGCACGAATCTTGGGCAAGCTCAAGCGTGACGCTGAGACCTACCTGGGTGAAGCAGTAACCGACGCGGTAATCACCGTACCGGCATACTTTAACGACGCCGAGCGTCAGGCAACCAAGGAAGCCGGAGAGATCGCAGGTCTAAACGTCCTACGAATCATCAACGAGCCAACCGCGGCGGCACTGGCTTACGGCCTAGACAAGGGTAAGGAAGACGAGCTCATCCTCGTATTCGACCTAGGTGGAGGAACTTTCGACGTTTCGCTACTAGAAGTAGGCAAGGACGACGAATTCTCGACCATCCAGGTGAAGGCAACCTCTGGTGACAACCGCCTCGGTGGAGACGACTGGGACCAGCGCATCGTTGACCACCTAGTTAAGAAGTTCAAGGAGACCACCGGCGTCGACGTATCGGGTGACAAGATTGCCCTCCAGCGACTAAAGGAAGCAGCCGAGCAGGCGAAGAAGGAACTATCGCAGTCGATGACCGCGAACATCCAGCTTCCATACCTGTCGCTAACCGAGAACGGCCCAGCCAACCTAGACGAGTCGCTAACCCGCGCCCAGTTCGAGCAGCTAACCGCTGACCTACTCGAGCGCACCAAGAAGCCATTCAACGACGTAATCAAGGAAGCGGGCGTGAAGGTTTCCGACATCGCGCACGTCGTCCTAGTTGGTGGATCGACCCGTATGCCTGCAGTTTCCGAACTGGTCAAGCAGCTAACCGGTGGCCAGGAGCCTAACAAGGGTGTTAACCCAGACGAGGTTGTTGCCGTAGGTGCTTCGCTCCAGGCCGGTGTTCTGAAGGGTGAGCGCAAGGACGTTCTACTAATTGACGTGACCCCATTGAGCCTCGGTATCGAGACCAAGGGTGGCATCATGACCAAGCTGATCGAGCGAAACACCGCAATTCCAACCAAGCGTTCGGAGACCTTCACCACCGCTGAAGACTCCCAGCCATCGGTAACCATCGCAGTGTTCCAGGGTGAGCGCGAGTTCACCCGCGACAACAAGTCGCTCGGAAACTTCGACCTAACCGGAATCGCTCCGGCACCTCGTGGCGTTCCACAGATCGAAGTGACCTTCGACATCGACGCCAACGGTATCGTCCACGTGTCCGCTAAGGACAAGGGCACCGGCAAGGAGCAGTCGATCCAGATCACCGGCGGTTCGTCGTTGAACAAGGAAGACATCGAGCGCATGGTCAAGGAAGCGGAAGAACACGCTGCCGAAGACAAGAAGCGTCGCGAAGACCAGGAAGTTCGCAACACTGCGGAAACCGTGGCCTACCAGACCGAGAAGTTGATCAAGGAAAACGACGAGAAGCTACCTGAAGATGTGAAGAACGAGGTTCAGGCCGACGTTGACGCATTGAAGACCGCGCTCGCGGGCGAAGAAGTCGATGCCGTGAAGGCCGCGATGGACAAGCTAAACCAGTCGGCTATGAAGATCGGTGAAGCACTAAACGCTGCCGGTGCTGATGCTGAGGCTCCAGCCGAGGCTCAGGCCGATGGCGAGGACGTGGTTGACGCCGAAGTGGTCGAAGACGAGGACGACAAGAAGTAATGTCCGAAGACAACATTCCAAACGAGACTGGTCCGGAAGGAGACCTTCCGGACCAGCTCGACCAGGAACTCGCCGACCTAGTCGACGAAACTGGGCCGATCAGCAAAGAGGCCGAGCTGCTTGCCGACCTTCAGCGACTTCAGGCCGAGTTTGTGAACTACAAGGCGCGCGTCGAGCGTGACCGCGACCAGGCACGTAACCTGGCTATCGCGGAAGCGTTCCGCGCTATCCTGCCGGCACTGGATGACCTATCCCGCGCCGAGGCGCACGGAGACCTTGAGGGTTCCCCGTTCGCCGCAGTGGTAACCAAGCTTCGCAACGCTGGAGAAAAATTCGGCCTAAAGGCCATTGGAGCAAAGGGTGACAAGTTCGACCCTGAGCTACACAACGCACTCGTGCAAACCCCATCTGCAGAGGTGACCGAAACGATCATCGCCGACGTCATCGAGCAGGGCTACATGATTGGCGACCGTCTACTGCGACCAGCAATGGTTGCGGTAAACATCCCGGAGTAGGTGAAAGTTAGTGGCTAGTCAAGACTGGTTCGAAAAGGACTTCTACAAAGTCCTTGGAGTTTCCAAGGACGTGACTGAAGCGGAACTGAAAAAGGTCTACCGCAAGCTTGCTCGCGAGTTCCACCCTGACTCGAACCCTGGAAATGCAGCGGCTGAGGCTCGCTTCAAAGAGATCTCGGAAGCGTACAGCGTGCTTAGCGATAAGCAACAGCGCGCCGAGTACGACCAGGTTCGAGCAATGGGCGGAGGCGCCAGATTCACCGGTGGCCAAGGCTTTCCAGGTGGAGGTCAAGGTTTCCCAGGTGGAGCAGCCGGTTTCGAAGACGTGTTCTCGAACCTCTTCGGAGGAGGCGGAATGGGCGGAGGCTTTGGTGGCTTCGGCGGTTTCGGTCCGCAGCGCGGACAGGATCTAACCCACAGGGCAACCATCGACTTCATCGATTCGATCAAGGGCACCACACTGAAACTGAACTTCGAACGTGGTGGCCAGGTTCAGGTCAAGATTCCTGCCGGTATCCAAGACGGCCAGAAAGTCAAGGTTCGCGGCAAGGGTCAGGCTTCGCCAAACGGCGGAGAGGCCGGCGACCTACTGGTGTCGGTGCACGTGAAGCCACACCCGGTTTTCGTTCGCGATGGCAACAACCTTCGCGTCACCGTCCCGGTAACCTTCGTCGAAGCGTCGCTCGGTGCAACCATCTCGGTGCCTACCCTCGGCGGCGATCCGGTGAAACTAAAGGTTGCACCAGGCACACCGAACGGTCGCGTCTTGCGTGTTAAGGGCAAAGGCGTTGAGCTGGCCAAGGGAACCGGAGATCTACTGGCAACGGTAGAGATCGCGGTTCCTTCGCACCTCAGCGAAAAAGCCAAGAAGGCTCTCGAAGCTTTCAACGAACTGGTGCCGCAGGAAGATCCGCGAGAAGACATCCTCTCGCGCGCCGGATTGTTGTAGGAGGGAACCATGGAAGAGTTTGACGAAAACACCCCGATGTTTGCCATCGCGGTAGCCGCCGAGCTCGCCTACATGCACCCGCAAACCCTGCGCCAATACGACCGCATGGGTTTGGTGATTCCGGTGAGAACCGGAGGACAGTCACGCCGCTACACAATGCGCAACGTGGCCCAGCTGCGAGAAATCGCAAGACTTTCTAACGAAGGCGTAAGCCTCGAGGGAATTCGCAGAATTCTCGAGTTAGAGAACCAGAACGTCGAACTCCAAAAAAGAGTTCGCGATTTGGAAACCGCATTAGCCAACGAGTTAATGAACCGCCCGGGAGCCCGAGTGTTCGCGGCCGGCGAGACAGGCATTGAGAGCATCTTGCCTGGTCACCGCCCAAGCCGAAACACGCAAGTGGTGCTCTGGCGGGCGAAGTAGCCCTTCGCGAAAGGAGATTCGAAACATGAATCAACAGCAACAACAGGAGCAGCAGTCCGCTCTAGAAAAATATGGACGCAACCTCACCGAAGTGGCGGCCGCCGGAAAATTCGATCCGGTGATCGGTCGTGACTCGGAGATTCGTCGCGTGGCTCAGGTGCTGAGCCGCCGAACCAAGAACAACCCGGTACTGATCGGTGAACCTGGTGTCGGTAAGACCGCGGTCGTCGAAGGTCTAGCCCAGCGCATTGTCGCCGGTGACGTCCCGGAAAGCCTCAAGGGCAAGCAGCTAATCGCGCTCGACCTCGCGGCCATGCTCGCGGGAGCCAAGTACCAGGGTGAATTTGAGGAGCGACTCAAGGCAGTGCTGGCAGAAATAACCGCGGCCGAAGGGCAGATCGTCACCTTCATCGACGAGCTTCACACCCTGGTCGGTGTCGGCGGTGGCGGTAGTGCCATGGACGCATCGAACATGCTGAAGCCAATGTTGGCCCGAGGTGAGCTTCGCCTGATTGGTGCAACAACCCTAGACGAATACCGCCAGTACATCGAGAAGGATTCGGCTCTAGAGCGCCGCTTCCAGCAGGTCTACGTTGGCGAGCCTTCGGTCGTCGACACCATCGCGATCTTGCGCGGCCTCAAGGAACGTTACGAAGCACACCACAAGGTGGCCATCGCCGATGGCGCTCTGGTTGCTGCCGCAACTCTTTCCAACCGTTACATCACCGGACGCCAACTACCGGACAAGGCGATCGACCTCATTGACGAAGCGGCTAGCCGCCTCCGCATGGAGATCGACTCGGCCCCGGTTGAGATCGATGAACTGAAGCGCAGCGTGGATCGCCTAAAACTTGAGGAGCTCGCTCTCCAAAAGGAGAAGGACGCCGCCTCGAAGGAACGCCTCGAAAAACTTCGTGACGAACTAAAGGAACGCAGCGAAAAACTCTTAGGTCTAGAGAAGCAGTGGGAAGCCGAGCGCGCAGAACTCAATCGCGTTGGTGAACTCAAGACCAAGCTTGACTCACTTCGAATCGACGCCGATCGCGCACAGCGCGAGGGAAACCTTGAACGCGCCTCGCGCCTTCTATATGGAGAGATCCCAGCCCTCGAGAAGGAACTTATCCAACTCGAACAGGCAGAGGCTCAGGACAAAGACCGAATGGTCAACGACCAGGTTGGTGAAGACGACATCGCTGCCGTGGTTAGCGCCTGGACTGGCATCCCAACCGGACGCCTCCAAGCCGGCGAAACCGAGAAGCTGCTAACACTTGAGAACCAGCTTGGTAAGCGACTCATCGGTCAAAAGGCGGCCGTCAAGGCAGTGGCCGACGCCGTTCGCCGAACCAAGGCCGGCATCTCCGACCCGAACCGCCCAACCGGCTCGTTCCTATTCTTAGGTCCTACCGGTGTTGGTAAGACCGAACTAGCCAAATCACTCGCAGAGTTCCTATTCGACGACGAAAAGGCGATGGTTCGCATCGACATGAGCGAATACGGCGAGAAGCACTCGGTTTCGCGCCTACTCGGTGCCCCTCCGGGATACATCGGTTACGAAGAAGGCGGTCAGCTAACTGAAGCCGTTCGTCGTCGTCCGTACTCGGTCGTACTTCTCGACGAAGTTGAGAAGGCTCACCCAGAAGTGTTCGACGTCTTACTTCAAGTACTAGACGACGGTCGCCTTACTGACGGCCAGGGTCGCACGGTCGACTTCCGAAACGTGATTCTGATCCTGACCTCGAACCTCGGTTCGCAGTTCCTGATCGACACCGAACTAACTGAAGAGCAAAAGCGCGAGGGTGTTATGACCATCGTGCGCAGCCACTTCAAGCCAGAGTTCTTGAACCGCCTCGACGACATCGTGGTGTTTAGCGCACTCACCAAGGCGGAGCTCGGCCAGATCGTTGAGATCAACATCGACCGCCTACTAAAGCGCCTCGAAAGCAAGCGCATCCAGCTCGGTGTCACGCCTGATGCCAGAACCTGGTTGGCCGATCGCGGTTGGGATCCGATCTACGGAGCTCGACCTTTGCGACGTCTAATGCAACAGCAAATCGATGACCAGTTGGCGAACCTCGTCCTGGCTGGATCTATCCACGACGGCGATATTGTCAAGGTTGATTTGAATCCAGACACCGACGGACTCGCTCTGACCGTAACGCAACTGTAAAAAGTTCGCTAAGCCCCATAGAACAAAGGTCTAGTTAGGTAATTCCTAACTAGACTTTTGGCTATGTCTAACACTGAACAACGTTCTTACGGTCAGGGCGCCCAGGGCGAGCCTGCCGCACCTAAAGCAACCAAGGTTTCCTTCGGAAAGCGCATCCGCTACGCGGTAGACAACTCTTTCGGCAAGAGCGGCACCTTCGCCCTCTACATGCTGATCGCTATCGCTGTGATTTCGTCGGTGATCATCGTCCTGAAGTATGTTCTCTACAGCTTCCCGTTCCTGCTGTTAGCAGACACGGCCGCGCTACCTCCAATGACCTTCGAAACCTTCTGGGGTTCGTTCGCCAGCGTAATTGGTAAGGGTGCCGAAGCCACTTGGGCGGACCGCATCGTCGGTATTCTCTACTGGCTACTAGCCGCAGCCTCCGGTGGTACGGTAACCGGTTTCATCGTTGCCGCAATCAACGCTGCCATGACCGAGATCAAGAAGGGTCGCTCGCCAATCATCGCGAACAACCACACCCTGATCCTCGGCTGGTCGAACCGCATCTTCCCAATCCTCAAAGAGCTGGAAGAGGCTGGCAAGAACCTACGCCGCAAGCCAACCGTGGTCATCTTCTCGGGCAAGACCCGGGAATGGATGGAACAGCAGATCAAGAACAACGCCGGTGCCCTAAAGGGTCTCGACCTAGTCACCCGCACCGCAGACCTAAACTCGCTCGGTGAACTGAAGCGTGCCAACATCGGTTCGTCGAAGTCGATCATCATCTTGGACGAAGCCTCGGGCTCGGATGCCGGCGTTGTGAACCTAGTGTTCGCAACCAAGGCACTGAACCCAAACTCGGGTCTGAAGCTAATTGCTGAGATTGACGACAAGAACGTTGCCAACTCGCTATCGGTTGCAACCAAGGGCCAGGTCATCCCGGTCCGTTCACACGACATCATCGCTCGCGTAACCGCTCAGGCTTCGCGCCAGCCAGGTCTCGCTGCGGTCATCCTGGACCTGCTCGACTTCGGTGGCGATGAGATCTACTTTCAGCAGGTGCCAGCCCTAGCTGGCAAGACCTACAAGGACGCAGTTCTTTCGTTCAACGACGCCAGCGTGATTGGTATCGCTCACGCCGACGGCACTGTTGAACTAAACCCTAAGATGACCACCAAGCTAAAGGCTGACGACAAGGTAATCGCAGTTGCTGAGGACGACGACAAGGTCGTGTTCACCGGTCCAACCGACGCGGTGGTTAACCACAAGCCTGCAAAGACCAAGATCCCTGCCCGCAAGCCAGAACACATGCTGGTCATCGGTTGGTCAGACATGGGTCGAACCATCATGAAGGAGCTCGCTCCATTCATGGTCAAGGGCTCAAGTGTCCACATCATCGCCAAGAAGGACTACGTAAAGGGTAAGGAAACCAAGGACCTAGTCTTCGGCGACCTAAAGACCTCGTTTGAGTACACCTCCGGCACCATCGAAGACATGACCAAGGCCGCTAGTGCCAAACACTACGACCAGATCCTGGTTCTTGGCTACCGCAAGGGCGTTGCAATCGCCGATGCCGATGCCCTAACCATGTTGACCATGCTTCAGCTAAACCAGCTATTCGAGCAAGACGGCAACGGCGTTGAGCCAACTCGTCTCGTTGCAGAAATCATCGACTCCGGTAAGGCCGAGATCGCTCGCGTTGCAGCCGTCGATGACTTGGTTGTCAGCGACAAGCTAGCAGCACTACTAATGACCCAGATCAGCGAAAACGTTGACCTCGCTCCGGTCTTCACCGACCTGTTCGACGCAGACGGCGCTTCGATCAACGTCAAGCCAATCGAGTACTTCGCTGCTGTTGGCAAGCCAATCACCTTCGGTGAACTTGCAGCATCCGCTGCCGCCCACGGCGACAGCGCGATCGGTATTCGCATCGAGGCCAACTCCGCGAAGGACGGCTCAACCGGCGTTGAGCTCAACCCAAGCAAGAACACCGTCTTCACCCCAGCAAAGGGTGACGGCCTAGTGGTCATCGGAAACCTCGAGTAAAACAACTCAAGTGAAGGCGGGTCGGGAAACCGGCCCGTCTTTCGTTTAACAATGAATTTCTTCAATCACCAATAATTTGGCAAGCCGTCTAAAGGATCCTTTTCGGTTATAACCCCAACCAACACCATCAGCAACCCAGAGAAGAGGCTCATCCCGATATTCAACGTGGTCCCACTTAGTTTTCTTGGCCCTACCCTTCGCCTCGTTGTGTTTCTTGAGAATAGAATCGTCTAAGCCCTTTACCGAGCTATCTAAATCAAATACGAATCTCTCCGCACCTAGTCGTTCTGCAGCACTAATCATGCTGCGGAGTGCCGTTTCCCGCAAACCCTTACCGCTCTCGCGTTTACAAATCACAAGAATGGCTGAACAGTTATTGGATTCGAAAAACTTGAACATCTGCTGGCGCTTCCCATCTTTTTCTTTTGAGAAATGGAATTGACTCTGCCCTGGTGATAGCTGGTCTTTGAAGAAACGACGTAGCGGAGTAATTTCCTTGTCGTCAACAAGATGCCCTGACAGGATGTATGGTCCTTGCTTGCACTCATCGATGAATATTGTTTTCATCGAATGAGGCTAGTGCAAAAGCAATTATGAATAAATTGTTATCAACAGGTCTAGTAACCTACATTTAAGACACCTAGAATTAAGGTGTGCTCAGTTAGGCTGAGCAAAGTGAACTCGACAGACGTCCGGACGGACGTTCGGTCGGGTTTCGCGCTTTAAGCCCCAATAAACTTGAGCGCATGACCACCGCCGCCGAAGCCAAAAAGGCTCTCCGCCAACTCGAGAACCACTATCAGGCTGAAAACCTCGGCTGGTTTTTCAAGACCGGCCCCGGTGAATACGGCGAAGGCGACAAGTTCCTCGGCCTCCGCGTTCCTCAAACTAGAACCATCTCCAAGCAGTTCATCGACCTGAGCCAAGAGCAAATCAGTATTCTGCTCGACTCCGAGTACCACGAGGATCGACAGCTGGGTCTCTTCATCCTCGTTCTTCAATACAGAAGAGCCAAGGATTTAGAGGAAAAACAACGCATCTTCACTTTCTATATAGAGGAAGCAAGACGCGGACGCGTAAACAACTGGGACCTAGTAGACGGAACCGCCCCCTACCTAGGCGCCTACCTGGTCGAAACCAATAACCTCCAGCCAATCTGGGAACTAGCCAAAGAGGAAGACTTGTGGCTAAAGCGCATCAGCGTTCTCCTGACGTTCGCCTTCCTAAAAGCTCGGGACGAAGCCCCAACCTTCGAAATTGCCGAATATCACCTGAAACATCCACACGATCTAATGCATAAAGCCGTCGGCTGGATGCTTCGCGAAATGGGCAAGTTCAACAAACCATCACTAATCGAATTCCTCGACAAGCACGCCACAGAAATGCCTAGGACGATGCTTCGCTATTCGATCGAAAAGCTTGAAGAATCTGAACGTAAGGCCTGGCTGGCTAAGAAATAGTCACAACGACCGGAACGTGGTCCGAAGGGCCTTCACCTTTACGTTCTTCTCGTTCAATTGAGGCACCAATTACCCGCGACGCGAACTCATCGTTTCCAAGAATGAAGTCGATGCGCATTCCCTCATTCTTTGGGAAGCGAAGCTGCTGATAATCCCAGTAGGTGTAACCAGCCGGAACCAGTGGACGAACCACATCACTCAGACCAATCTCCGAGAAAGCACTAAAAGCCTGTCTTTCAGGAACTGAAACGTGTGTACCACCCAAGAACTCATTGATGTTCCAAACATCGGTGTCTAGTGGAGCGATGTTGAAATCTCCCATCAGCGCCAGAGGCAACTCCGGCTCGTGATAAACCTGTTCGGCGATCTGAGAGGTGAGATTTTCCAAAAACTCAAGTTTGTAGGCAAAGTGCGGATCTTCCGAAGACCTTCCATGAGGCACATAGAGACTCCAAAGCCGAACCCCATCGACGGTAACGCCCATGGCCCTAGCCTCAACCACATCCTTAAAAGCTGGCTGGCCCGAAAAAGTAGTCTCAACCTCGGAAATTGGCAATCGTGACGCAAATGCCACGCCATTCCACTGATTCAAACCGTGAGCGACAACTTGGTAACCGCGGTCTTCGAACTCCTTGTAAGGAAATTGTTCGTTTTTACACTTAATTTCCTGCATAGCGAGCACATCTATATCTGCACGATCTAAAAAGTCGACAACGCGGCCTACTCGGGTTCGAATGCTGTTCACGTTCCAGGTGGCAATGCGCATGAAACCAGCATAATCACCCACTCAAAATGTCATCGGCGTTTCTTAGACTTAGGGTCTAAACCCTGCTAAAATCAGGGTGATTTGGCTTTTAGGTCATACGAGGGAAAGTTACAAATGTTTAAGAAATTCAGTGCCGTTGTTGCCACGCTTTCAGTGGTTTTTACTGCTCTAACTGCTACCGCTGCGAGTGCAACTACATACACACCGAACAGCAACTCGAACGTTACTGGAAGCATCTGGGAAGGCACAATTCCAAGTAATGGACAGGTTCAGGTATCTGCCAACTCTAAGCGACTTTCATTCTCGAAGAACTGGCGATGGGAAGGCACTAGCCTTCCAGAGTTACAAGATCACGTAGTTTCATTCGCTTGGACTCTAACCACTCCCGATAACACTGTAATCAACCAGACCAATGCGATGACTATGGGCTACTCGGCATACGCAATGGGAAGCTTGAGCGGTAACACCTACAAGAGCATTAACACTGTCGGATCGTCTACGGACCTAAACTTCGTTGGCGATGCCGGTGTTACCTACAATTCGGGAAGCGCCTCTTTCGACATTTACAGCTACGACAGCACCATTTTGCAGACCGGTATTTACACGCTCTCGCTAACCCTCAAGGTCGACGGTGTTGAATACACTAACTTCACTACCTCGGGCGCAAACAATGCTTACCTTTACCGAAACTACTTCTGGGTCACTGGACAAACTAATCCGGGCACCGCGTTAAACGTTGACTATGCGGGCAATGAGAAGATGACCGCTACCAACACCGCCTGCATCGACACCGCACTTGTGAACGTTGACGATGTGCTGTCCATTCGCCGCGTGGTTGATGGAAACGCAGTCAAGGAGCAGCCGAGTGGCGTGAACCGAAGCATTAGTGGCTCCTTTGTACTACCCGGCTCTAACGGCTGGGTGAACCTGTCATACGCGGATGAGTACCACAGAACCCTCACTGTGACACAGGAACACAAAGACCGTGGAGTTATGATCGACAGCGATCTGCAATTCGTCGATTCTTCGAGCTCTTCGGCTTCACTCAATGCAGACAACGGTCTTTCGGCTGGTCTGCACGATATTGGAATTTCGATCGTCAACCAAGATGGCGTTGAAGTTACCGCAGGTTGTACTCCTCCAGTTCCAAGTACTCCTACGGCCACCATCGTTGGAACAAGTGCATCGCTTGTTTCAACCGGAACCTTCCTTGACTCTTCATATGTCACCTACCAGTGCCAGCTTTACAAGACCTCTGACAACTCAGCCCTTGGTTCGCCTACAACCGCGTATGGAACCAACTGGGTCAACGGTGGTTACAGCTCCATGGGTTGTACCAACATTTACGGTGTCCCAGGCGGGACCCAGTTCTACGGAAAACTAGTTGCTGTTAGCAGGATTTACTCGGGCTGGACTTCGACCAGTGCCGCCAGCGCTTCGCTGACCATGCCATCGCCAGGAGTCACAATTACTTCGACTCCTTCCAATGGAACCGCCTTCGGTAACTTGAAGTCAATCGTCTCCCATAACCAAAATGTATTGGCTGGATCCGGCACCCTTTCGGGCACAGGATTCGCCGAGCCAACAGGTGGAGCTATCGAGGTGTTGAAGAACATGTCGAACGTTTCGCTTCGCCGCTTCACCACTGCCGGTCTTGACAGCACATTTGGCACCAAGACCATCCCAACTCCATACGTGAACTTCAACCTCACCACCGGCTTCCATGGAACCGTTGCTGCACCAAAGCCTTACGTGTTGTTCTCCAGTCAATCCGGCAGCACGGCGCTAACCATCAAGGACTTCAACTTGGATGGCAGCGCAGGCTCAACCCGCGAAGTAACTAACGCTCACCTGCTAAGTCTTTGCCAGTCAGAATTCGGCAACACCTATACTTCGGTAATTGCCGGCTACGGTGTTTCTTCACCAACCACCGAAGTATATTTCCAAGTGGCATGTTCGGCAGCGCCAAAGGTTGGATACCTTCTTGCGAAGGTAAACCCTGCGGGTGCCGCAGCACCAACCGTGGTCACTAATTTTGGTGTGCCTACCGCAGACCTGACTGGCTCCGTTACTAATGGGTCGATGCTAGGTATGAATGGAATTCCAACTTCGGTCAACTGGACGGCAACCGGATCAACCCCGATGTTGACCTTTATTGCCATGCCATTCAAGATTGGTGACTGTAACCCAAGTTGTGCCTCCGTGTACAACGGAACCGCCAAAATTCACCGAATAACCGCAGCCGGCACTGCACTTGCGCCTGCCACAGCGGGTGTTGCAAATCCATCAAGTGGTGAGAACTTGAGCATCTCGATGAGCTCAGTCAACTTCGGGGACCTACTAGTCACTAGAAGGATTTTCGGAATGTCTGTGTCGACTAGCTTCGTGAAAGTTGGCGCCACCGGAAACGGCTCTGCCCTGACTCCCGTCTGGGACAGTTCCGTTGGGCAGCCAGACGCCGGTTCATCGCTCGGAACCATTATGGGTAAGACCACCGATGGTCAAATGGTTCTGCTGCGCTCGGCTAGCTCGGCTGGCGTTAACACCGTGAAGTTGGCAAAACTTAACCTCGCGTCGGGTGCAGTCACCACTTTCGGTGAAGGTTTGAGTATGACCACATCTGGGTCGCCATACCAGTTCTATACACAGACCGGCAACAACGGATTCATGTTTTTCGCCCAGTCGGGTAACAATGCTGGCAAGGTAGATCAGGTGGTTGCGGTTGGTCAAACCGCAAACCCTCCAGTTGCCCCAACCGTGCCAGTTCCAGCTGGCGATGCCAACACCGATTTAGGCCGCAGCCTAAATGCGGGTGGCTTGAAGGTAACCATTAGTGGTACCGCTTTGAACGTGGTTACCGGAGTGAAGTTCGGAACCGTGACTGCAAAGTTCACCAAGACCGCAACTAGCCTCGTGATCACTGTTCCTGCTGGTGCTACTGGTACTTCGGCAGTGACCGTGCTCTACGCAGGTGGAACCATCTCGGTTGGTGACTGGGAGTACATGGGTGCAACCAAGCGTGCTCAGACCCTAACCCCAACTGGTCTAGGTGCAGCTACCTTCACCGGTGCATCTGATGCAAACCGCAACCTATCGGTGGCCTCAAGCATCGACGGTTACACCCCGACCATCACCTCGAAGACCCCAACCGTCTGTACCTTCACACAGGGCGTCATTGATTTCGTAGGAAACGGTACCTGTATCATCCAGGCAACTCAGGCTGGAGACGCAATTACCGCTGCAGCTACTAGCACTTATGAGATCTACTACGAGTCGCCGATCACCGCTTCGGCTCTATACTCGACCGATGCCGCCAAGCCAACCATCACCCTTAACGGTGTAGGTCTAGGTGCTGTATCAAAGGTTATGTTCGGTAGCGTCGAGGTAGTTCCTACCAAGAAGACCGACACTTCGATCACCGTGAAGGTGCCAGCAGCTCCAAGTGCCGGTGCCAACGTTGATGTTCAGCTCAAGTACAACAACGGAACCATAGTTGACACCGATCTGGACTTCGACTTCGTTGGTGCTCTTAAGATTGAGCAAACCCTGGACTTCAGCGCGGGATTTGCCCTCGCTGACTACGGCGATGCGGTACGCACCCTGTCTACCGTGTCAAAGGACTCAGGGGACAATGTACTCCCTGATCTTCCATACGTCTACAGCACCAGCACTCCAAGTGTTTGTTCTGTAACGGGAGACCAACTTCGCTTCCTAGAAGGCGGAACCTGTACCGTGAAGGTAACTCAGCCTGGAAACGTAGGTGTAGTTGCAGCTACCGCTTCGTTCAACATCATTGTTTCGAAGAAGGCACAGACCGTTACCGTAAACAACACCCTGAGTGTTACCAACGTGACCGGCGCCAACCTAAGTGCAACCAACTCGAACGATGAGGTAGTTCTTGACTACGAATCGTCGGACGAGTCGATCTGTACCGTTGACGGGGATGGCTTCGTTACCGGTATCGCTGCGGGATCGTGTGAAATCACTATCACAGCGGAAGGTGACGACCGCTACCTGGAAGACGTCAAGACTGTTACCATAACCGTAACTGATGACCCTACCGATCCAGCCCCTGAAGCAGCCGATGTGATTGATGAAACCCCAATTGCTATTAGCAACGGTGGAGCAAACGCATTCATCTCGCTATCAGACCCAAGCCTCCAGGTTTCATGGGACAAGGCAAACGGTAAGTTGACTCCGCGTGCAACTGGTGTTTACACCGGAAACATTGTGGCCACCTTGAAGTTCACTGTGGGTGGCGTAGACAAGTTCTGTACTACCGTCTTCGGTTCGACCACTGCTCTGAAGGTTCCTGCAAAGCCGGTTCTTCCAGAGAACGCGACTCCAAAGCAGGCGCTGGCTTACGCGAAAGCATTCGCTGCCTACAAGAAGGCCTACAACGCCGCATTCGGTTCGAAGATCTTCAAGTCGGCTGTGTTCTGTGCAGATGGCAACAAGTTGACCGGAACCACCTTCGGAACTCTAAAGAAGGTCGCAAAGACCGCTGCAGAGAAGAAGGTTGAAGCCGCAAACTTGAAGCTTCTCAAGAACTACACCGGCACCGTTGAGATCTCTGTGAAGCGTTGGCGTGCATGGCCAACCACCGCTAAGAACAAGACTGGTAACGGCAATGTTGGTAAGACCATCCCAGCAACCAAGAACGTCAACAGCTTGACTCTTGGCTAACGGATAGACACTAAAAGACTCCCTCGGGCACTGCTCGGGGGAGTCTTTTGTTGGTAGGTAGACTTGGGTTATGACCTTCGAATCAACCGCAAAGCCACGTCTCGTCGAGCTCGTAAAGGAGCTTGCCGTTGTGCACGGCAAGGTGACTTTGTCGTCTGGTATTGAGGCTGATTACTATGTGGATCTTCGTCGTGCTACCTTGCATCACGAGGCTGCGCCGCTGATTGGTCAGGTTGTTTTAGACATGCTTGATGCTGCGGGAATTACCGAGTTTGATGCTGTTGGTGGTTTGACTATGGGGGCTGACCCGGTTGCTACGGCAGTTCTGCACCAGGCTGCTGCGCGTGGTCGTGCTATCGATGCGTTTGTGGTTCGTAAGGCGGCTAAGGCTCACGGTATGGGCCGTCAGGTTGAAGGTCCGGATGTTCGTGGTCGTCGTGTGATCGTGGTTGAGGACACCTCAACCACCGGTGGTTCGCCTTTGACGGCCGCTAAGGCTTTGGAAGAGGCTGGCGCATTCATCGTTGCTGTGGCAACTGTGGTTGATCGCTCCACCGGTGCTCAGAAGGTAATCGAAGAGGCCGGTTACAAGTACTTCTCGGCCATCGGTCTCGCCGATCTAGATTTGGCCTAATTGAAGCAATTCGTTCGCCTTCAGCTGGCGTCTATCGCGAGCATCATCGCTGGTTCGATGATGTTTATGACCATGCCTTGGCTGACCATCAAACTCACTGACTCGGCAACGATGGCTGGTTTGGTAATTGCGGTTTCGTCGATTCCCGGTTTGATTCTTTCCCCGTTCATGGGTTCGTTGATTGATAGCATCGGTCGTCGCAAGATGTCGATCTGGGTTGAAGCGATCACTGTTTTCACTACTATTGCGTATCCGATCTTGAATGGCTTTACGCCGTTAACTTTGGGGCTGCTGCTGGTCATGGGTGTTATCCGTGCGACTTTCGCTGGTGGTTCGATGACGGCTCGAAAGTCATTGTTGCCTGATGTGGCACGTGAGGCGAAGATGACCTTGGACAAGGCGAACTCGATTCACGAGGCTCTTGCCGCTGCGGCGTTTGCTACTGGTCCTGCGATTTCAGCTTGGTTGATTAACTCATTTGGCGTGATGTCCACCTTCTGGGTATCCGGCGGATTTATGGTTCTGTCGGCATTCTTTGCTTGGACGATTCGAGTTCACGAACACAAGGAAGCCGAAGCCGAAGAGCGCGGAGACATGTCTTGGGCGCGTTATGCGGCGCAAGGATTCAAGGCCTTGGCTAAGCTGCCTGCCGTTTTGATCATCTTTGTGGTCGTCATCGCTCTGGCTCTGCTTTACATACCATCTGAACTGGTTGTGCTACCTAAGTACTACGAGGGCATCGGTGATCCGCAGACTCTTGGGCTGTTGCTGATGGTCATGGCTCTTTCGACTTCGGTTGGTTCTTTGCTGTTCTCACGATTCACTAAGTACTTGTCTTACGCAAACATCTTGCGTTTCACCGGTTTCGGCGTTGCCCTTCCGATGATTCCAATGGCTTTCCTACCACCGACCCCGGTGATGTTGTTCTGCGGGTTCGTCCTAGGTTTCGCCTGGGGTCCGATGCCTCCGCTTTTGAACACTGTGATCCAGCGCAAAGTTCCGCCAAGCATGCGTGGTCGAGTGTTCTCGGTTGAGATGACCATCTGGAACGCGGCACCGATGATCTCGATGGTCTTCGCCGGAGCTGCTGTTGACTTCTGGGGTGTGCAGCCGGTCTACATGGCGATTGCCGGGCTAGTGCTTGCCGCTGTTGTGGTGGTGGCACTCCAGCCAGCTTTGAAAGAACTCAACGAAGTAGACGCCTAGAGTTGAACCATGCCTAAGAAATCCGACCTGATACCTCGGCTGCCACGCAGGCAACTTGAGTGGTTCGGTAAAGCCCTGCGCAATGAAACTACTGGAGGCGTTTTACTTCTGGTTGCTGCAGTTACCGCCCTGGTCTGGGCAAATCTCGATTACGCAAGCTATGTGTCATTGCGAGACTTCGAGTTTGGCAGTTCAGACTTGCATCTCAAACTTTCATTTGGGAAATGGGCCGCCGACGGTCTCTTGGCAATTTTCTTTTTTGTCGCTGGCATGGAACTCAAGCACGAACTTGTTGAAGGTTCATTGAAAGATAAGCGAGTGGCTGCCGTTCCGATTGCGGCGGCGCTGGGCGGCATGATTGTCCCTGCCTTGATTTTCATAGGTTTCAATGCCTTCCTTCCTTCTGGCTCCGGCTGGGGAATCCCGATGGCCACCGACATCGCCTTCGCTCTCGCTGTGCTGGCGGTTGCTGGGCGGAGACTTCCAATCGAACTCAGGGCATTCCTACTGACGTTGGCGGTTGTCGATGACCTTGGCGCGATTATTGTCATCGCGATTTTCTATACGGCTTCGATCGACTTTGCGGCTCTGGGTCTTGCGGCTCTGGGTCTTGCTCTTTTCGCTGTTATGCAAAAGCGTGGGGTTACGGGTTGGTATTTTTACCTACCTCTCGCTCTCTTTAGTTGGGCGGTCCTTCACAATAGTGGAATCCATGCAACAATCGCCGGAGTGGTTCTGGGCCTCTCGATGAACTTGAAGCGGTCAGAGCGCGTGATGGACCTCGTCCACCCGATTTCGGCGGGTTTCGCTGTGCCAGTCTTCGCATTCTTCTCCGCAGGCGTGTTACTGCAGGGTCTGGATTTTGATGCATTGGCTAGTTCACCGATAGCTCTTGGCATCGTCCTAGGTTTGGTAATCGGTAAACCACTCGGAGTTGTTGGAACTGCTTGGCTGGTAGCAAAGTTCTCCAAGGCCAATCTTTCAAAGGCTCTGCTTTGGTGGGATGTTGCTGCGATTGGAACGTTGGCTGGGGTCGGCTTTACTGTTTCACTGCTGATCAATGAGTTGGCATTCAAGTCGAACGAAACAAACGCCAACATGGGAACAATCGCGGTATTACTCGCCTCGACGATCTCCGCCCTATTCGCGACAATCGCGCTTCAAATGAGAAAGCGCGCCAGGAATGACTGAACGCCCAGAGCCTAGTCACGAACAGACCACGTGGGGTGTCGGTCCGCATCCTAAGCCTTGGCCGGTTGGGGAGCAGTATGACCCAGAGCTTCTAGAAAACGGAGACACCAGGAACGTGCTCGACCAATACCGTTACTGGACCATGGAGGCGATCGTCGCGGAGCTCGACTTACGACGTCACAAGTTTCATGTGGCAATCGAGAATTGGCAGCACGATCTGAACATAGGCTCGATCGTTCGCACGGCAAACGCATTTCTAGCAGCCGAGGTTCACATCATCGGCAATCGCCGTTGGAATCGACGCGGGGCTATGGTCACCGACCGCTACCAACACGTGCGTCACCACCCAACGGTTGAAGAATTCCTCGCTTGGGCGAAATCTGAGAACCTACCGATCATCGCCATCGACAACGTCCCAGGCTGCAAAAAGATCGAAGAGTACGAACTACCAGAAGCTTGCGTTCTGCTGTTTGGTCAGGAAGGCCCGGGTCTCTCGGAACCTGCAATCTCCGCGGCGACGGTTGTGCTCGAGATCAGTCAGTTCGGGTCAACCCGTTCGATCAACGCGAGTGCTGCGGCGGCAATTGCCATGCACAACTGGATTACCCAGCACGTCTTTTAGCTATTTCCAGCAGAAGGCGTCCTCTAGTTGCACGAAGTTCTCGTAGCTATTGGCTGGGTCGGTTCCGAATTCAACAACTCGCGACTTGCCCTTTCCCAGACCCTTGAGGTTTTGTTCGAAGTAGTCGATTACCTTGCCCGAGTCTTTGGTGGTCGCGCCGAATAGTGTGATACTGGAGCAAGTTTTACTGGTCTTGATTCTGATGTGTTCGCAGATTTCGAAGGTGCAACGCTTGCCCGAGACGAAATCGATGTCTAGAGCACCGGGCCAGTACGCGGTTTCTTCGTCCTGTGTTTCAGTTGGTTTGGTTGGTGGCGGGTTAATTGTGATGCCTGGGTCGATAGGCATGTTGCTATAGGTCGGCGCGCAGCCAGTCAGCACCATGATTAGCGTGAGCGCCAGGACTAAGTATTTGGATTTCCCCATAAGCAAAGACTACGGGCGGGGAGCGACTTTGATTTGGGGTAAAATTATTAGGTGCCCGTTCGGGCACGACTCCCAGTTATTGAGGAGGGGCAACTATGCCTGCAGTAGTTATCGTTGGCGCCCAGTGGGGCGATGAGGGTAAGGGTAAGGCGACAGACCTACTCGCCGAGCACATCCAGTACGTGGTGAAGTTCAACGGTGGTAACAACGCCGGTCACACCGTGGTTATTGGCAACGAGAAGTATGCTCTTCACCTGCTCCCTTCGGGCATTCTGACCCCAGGCGTCGTCCCAGTTATTTCGAACGGTGTGGTCATTGACCCAGCGGTTCTATTCGAAGAGCTAGACGCCCTAAACGCTCGAGGCATCGACACCTCACGTCTAAAGATTTCAGCTAACGCTCACGTGATCACCTCTTACAACGTCACCATAGACAAGGTGACCGAGCGGTTCCTCGGCAAGCGTGCCATCGGTACCACCGGACGAGGAATCGGACCAACCTACGCAGACAAGATCAACCGCGTTGGTATTCGCATCCAGGATCTTTTCGACGAGAGCATTCTTCGCCAGAAGGTTGAGGCCGCTCTGGTTCAGAAGAACAACCTACTGACCAAGGTTTACAACCGCGCAGCCATCAAGGTTGACTCGGTCGTTGCTGAGCTGCTTGGTTACGCTGAGCGTATTCGCCCATACGTGAGCGACACTGCACTTGAACTTCACGACGCTCTAGAGCGCGGGGATGTGGTTCTATTCGAGGGCGGTCAGGCGACCATGCTTGATGTTGACCACGGCACCTATCCGTTTGTGACTTCGTCTAACGCTACTGCTGGTGGCGCTTCGACCGGTTCGGGCATTGGCCCTTCGCAGCTGAAGAATATCATCGGTATCGTAAAGGCTTACACCACTCGCGTAGGCTCTGGTCCGTTCCCTACCGAGCTCTTCGACGAGTCTGGCGAATTCCTGCGCAAGACTGGTTTCGAATTCGGCACCACCACCGGACGCCCGCGTCGTTGTGGTTGGTATGATGCCCCGATTGCGCGCTACTCGGCTCGCATCAACGGTCTAACCGACTTCGTGCTAACCAAGCTTGACGTTCTAACCGGCCTAAAAGAGATCCCTGTTTGTGTTGCCTACGACGTCGACGGCGTTCGCCACGACGAGGTTCCAGTAAGCCAGAGTGACTTCCACCACGCGAAGCCAATCTACGAGAACTTCCCTGGCTGGAACGAAGACATCAGCAAGTGCCGCTCCTTTGAAGAGCTTCCTAAGAACGCACAGAATTACATTCTGGCCATCGAGAAGCTAAGCGGTTGCCGCATCTCGGCAATCGGTGTTGGCCCTGCCCGTGACGCAATAATCGTGCGTCACGACATGCTTGCTATTTAGTCGTTACTCTCTAACAATCGCGGTGAGCTTCGCCCAGCGAACGGTGGATTCACCGGCGTTGTCAAACAGCATCCCTGCGTGAACGTAGCCGTCGGCATCAGCCTGAGTTGTGAACCAGTCGGTGGAACCGGTAATGCTACCGATAAATGTCATGGCTGAACCTGGAACTAGGTTTGAAGCTCCATCAGCAGTAGCTGAAGCAACAGTAACGTGAGGGCTGCGAACACTGACCTCCAGGCGCCACTTGACCACACTTCCATCGGTTTCTGGTGTCAGGAAGGCTGAAGACAGGTAAACATTGGCCGTGTTGGAGACGTTTACATAGTTTGGATTCCAAACGGAACGGCTGCAACCATCAACTTCGTTCGAGTATTCGCATTCTTGCCAAAGGTCATAGCCAGAAACTACCGGCATGGTCTTGGTGACTTCTTTGAGGACGTAAATTTCCGCGAGTAGTACCTTTGAGTAGGTCAGGTAGCCAGCCTTTGAGCCGGTGATCTTTAGGTGAATGGTCTTGTGCCAGTCCGTAGTAGTCAACTTGTAGCTAGCTAGTGTGGCCTTGGAAATCGGCTTGCCATCTCGGTACCACTGGTAGGTCACTCGGTCTGGTGCAACATCCCAAACTGGGGCCGTAACGAAAGTTACGTTCGTGCCAACAATTGGGCTCGAGGTCAGGGTCGGCTCATTGGTAATAGCCAGAGTATTCAAGACCGACTTAGCCATGGTTGTTGTGGTGACTTTGGAGGCCAGGCCACCGAATGAAACGGTTTCGGTGCAGCTTATCTTCTTGCCAACCATCGCCGAAGTGATAGTAAGCACGTCAGAGGTAGCGCCTGCTATGTTGACTCCGTCAGCCTTCCACTGGAGAGCTGAAGACGCAAGACCACCGTCTGCAGAAGAGAACGGCAAAGTTGTGTTTTGGAAGTACGACACCTCCTGCCCAACTAGGGCCTGACCGCCAATCCAACCTTTGTAGGTTACATTCACCTCACCGATCTTGATTGGTGCCGAGGTGAAGGTGTAGGTCTTATAGCCGTCCTGCTTGGCGGTCACAACAGCCTTTATGGTCTTACCTGCCAGGTTGGCGGGAATTGGGTCAAGTCCGTCTAGGGTACTGATGACCTTGGTGCCCGAGTACCACTTCACTGTCACATCGGCATCGTCCCGCAGGTAGTAGACGGCAATGGTTTCGCCAACGGCAGGCACACCAAGGAGAGTCACGTCAACGTTCAGAGCGGGGAGCGCGGCTTGCGCTGGAGTGACTCCGACCATAAGTGACAGTGCGGTGAAGATTCCAGCGAGGAATGCGACGTGCTTTTTCATGGGACACCTTTGTACTAGTTAGTGAAAGCCTAGGTTACTGAGTCTTCTTAGCCTGTTCGATTTCTACGGTTTTCCGTATGTCTTCAACCAAATCGTCCGCCCACTTCTTGGCTGATGCTGCACCACTCTGGTGGTAGTTGAAGGCGTAGGCGGCTAGGTAGCCAGGACCGAACATGTTGATGTCTGGTGCTTGAAGGCCTGAGGTTCGTGCCTGGTTGCTGACAGCAATCTTCACGTTGAACCCGTTTGGTCCAGGTTCTAGTGAAACCACTTTGTCGAGATCCCAGTCGCGAACGAATTTTGCGCCCGAGAATACGATGCGCTCGTTGGTGAAGATAGCGGTTCCAGTGTCAACAGCCATAAGCTGTTCAGGGTTTTTAGTGATCTGACCACCCTGGCCTCCAACATGACCACGAACACTGCCAAAGAGCGGGAAACTCACACCGGCGTTGCCGCCCGAGTATGAAGAACCAGTGCTCTGGTATTCGGTAAGCAGGGTATAGGGAAGTGTGGCTAGAACCTTTTCGCCTTTGCCTAGCGACATTGCCAGCGAGGTGTCCTGGATTTTGCCAGACGCTACGAGGCTGAGCTGGTCGGCTTGGTAGGCGAGGCCGGCTAGGAACTTCTCCTGCTTCTTGGCTCTGATCTGATACACGGCAATCCAGATGATGAGACCGACAACTATTAGCAAGACCCAGCCGGCAGGTGTAGACATCAGCGAGACGATAAAGCCCAAGACGATAATCAGGCTAAAGACGCCCCAGCAACCTACTTTTTGATTCACAATTCCCCATTTCGAAAACTTACTCTCAGCCTAGGCAACATCTAAGACAATTAAGCGGTGGACGCCAACGACTACATCGAAAACGAGACCGACGAGGTCATCGAGTCGTGGGGCCTGCCGGTCAACAACCGTGGGCATGTGCCGTTTTATCGGATGCTTTACTACCCGGACGTCTACGACCTTCGTCGCTGTGGTTATGAACTAGAGCGCTTTGTTGACCTCTTTGAGTTACTCGAAAACGCTAGAGTTTCACACGCGCGCGTGGTCCACAAACTCCTGCACACTGATTCGTCCACGATTTGGGACGTCGAAGTGGCTAGACAGTATGAGTTCGCGGTTTGGCAAAGCCTTCACCGCTACGGTTTGGCTGATGTTCCGCCAATTCTGCGCAAGATGCTCGGTCAGGCATTCCCAGGGGATTCCATCACGCATTATGCCGAAGACCTGATCACGATCTTCTTCTGGGCACTGTTGGCTATGCTCGCTAGAGACTACGCGTGGCAGGCGCCGGAGCTGGAAAAGTATGCGGAATACCTGGAGTTTCCGCTGAAGGCAGCCTTCGGCATAGAAGCGCTATTGATTGCCGCCTGAGTTTTCCACAGTCCAGTCCAGTCTTTAGAATCAAGTAGGTAAAAGGATTTCGGGCAGGGATAAGATTGTTCGTATCCGAATAAAACTAGTGAATGGATGAGCAATGGCGCTGAACGAAGCCGAACTATTGGCCAAAGTACCGACAGGTCTATATATCGACGGTAAGTGGGTTCAGGGTCACGGTGAACAGCAGATCAATGTTGAGGATCCTGCCACCGGTAAGACTCTCCTAACCATCGCTAACGCCACTGCTGAAGACGGTATGGCTGCCATGAACGCGGCCGCCAACGTGCAGGAAAAGTGGGCGAAGACCTCACCTCGTGAGCGTGCTGAAATTCTTCGACGCACCTTTGAGATCGTGCGTGAGCGCTCGGAAGAATTCGCAACCATCATTTCGCTTGAGATGGGTAAGCCGCTGGCCGAGGCTCGTGGCGAGGTCACCTACGGCAACGAATTCGTGCGCTGGTTCAGCGAGGAAGCAGCCCGTATTGGTGGACGCTTCGGCTCGAACCCTGAGGGCACCGGCAAGATGATGATCACCAAGCGTCCGGTTGGTCCGGCTTTTGCGATTACCCCTTGGAACTTCCCGCTAGCCATGGCGACCCGCAAGATTGCTCCGGCAATTGCTGCTGGTTGCACCATGATCGTGAAGCCTGCGGAGCTCACCCCGCTGACCACCCTTTACTTCGTGAAGGCTTTGGAAGAGGCCGGTCTTCCTGCCGGTGTTGTGAACGTGATCACCACCAGCACTTCTTCGGCAACCTCCGGCCCGATCATCGCTGACTCGCGCCTACGCAAGCTGACCTTCACCGGTTCGACCGGAGTTGGCGTGAAGCTTTTGCAGCAGGCTGCAGTGAACGTGCTTCGCACCTCGATGGAGCTAGGCGGAAACGCTCCGTTCCTAGTCTTCGAGGACGCCGACCTCGACGCCGCCGTGACCGGCGCAATGCAAGCCAAGATGCGTAACATCGGTCAGGCCTGTACTGCGGCTAACCGCTTCATCGTGCACGAGTCAGTGGCCGATGAGTTCGCTACGAAGTTTGCCGCCAAGATGGGTGAACTAAGCCTCGGACGTGGTGTCGACGCCACCACCACCTGTGGTCCGGTCATCAACTCGGCCGCTCAGGAGAACATGCAGCGCCTGGTTGATCTAACGGTCAAGGAGGGTGGCGACGTTGTTACCGGTGGCTCTACTTCCGGTGATGCTGGCTACTTCTTCAAGCCAACCGTGCTAGCGAACGTCCCGGCGGACGCATCGATCCTGAAGGAAGAGATCTTCGGCCCAATCGCTCCAATCGTTCGATTCAAGAACGAGGAAGAAGCGGTTCGCCTAGCCAACGACACCGAGTACGGTTTGGTTTCCTACGCGTTCACCAAGGACCTTGCCCGTGGCATGCGCCTAGTTGACTCGCTCGAGACCGGTATGTCTGGTTTGAACACCGGTCTGGTTTCAAATGCGGCTGCTCCATTCGGCGGTGTGAAGGCTTCTGGCCTAGGCCGTGAAGGTGGCACTGAGGGTATTGAAGAGTACCTAGAGACCCGTTACGTCTTGGTTCCTAACCTCTAAAATGTTCAAATTCCGCGGAGACCGAAGCAGCCTACTAAAAGACCTGGCTACCAGGGTTTCGCAGGTTTGGTCGAGCTTCGATCATGCTCGCGATGGCGAGCCGGAGATCAGTTCCAAAACTTTGGCTGTTTTGGGAGAAGACCTTCCTCGTGTCGGTCGCGGAGAAACCGAGGCGCTTTCGCAGGCCGTAGACATCCTCGATCAGTCGCTAGCGCAGAGCCGTCCTAGGTTCTTTGCCTATATCGGTTCCTCGGGGCTCGAGATGGGCGCGGTCGCTGACTTCCTGGCTTCTAGCTATGACATCAACCTAGCCGTGGATTCGAAGGCTGCGACTATCCTGGAGCGGCAGACCGCTCGCTGGGTTGGCCAGTTCATTGGCTACGACGACAACGCGAAGGGTCTGTTCACTTCCGGCGGCACTATCAGCAACATCACTGCTCTGGCCGCTGCGCGCACTCGTCGCTTTCCAGATGCCCGTAAGAACGGTGTGAACGTTCCGGTTGCGATTTACTGCTCGGCCGAGGCGCACTACTCGAACATCCGCGGTGTCGAGTTACTTGGTTTTGGTAGCTCGGCCGTTCGTTCCATTGCGATTGACGCAGATCGACGCATGGACCCGGAGGCATTCGAAGCCGCGATCAAGGAAGACATTGCCAACGGTGTGGTGCCGCTAGCGGTGATCGCTTCGTCTGGAACCACCCTGACCGGCGCGATTGACCCGCTCGATGCGATTGCGGACATATGCGAGAAGTACCAAATTTGGATGCACGTCGACGGCGCCTACGGCGCACCAGCGGCTGGCACCGCCAAGGCTCGTGCCAGATTTTTGGGGCTCTCGCGAGCCGACTCGGTGACCATCGACGCCCACAAGTGGTTGTTCGTCCCTAAGGCTTGCAGCATCGTGCTGATGAAGAGTTACGAGCCGCTGGTTCGCACCTTCAGCCACAACGAGGCGTACATGCCGCACGACTCGGATGAGCCAAATGCGGTTGACATCACGCTCGAGTATTCTCGCCCGGTTCGTGCTCTGAAGATGTGGATGGGATTTGCTACCCACGGCGCAGACGAATTCGAGCAGGCCATCACCCAAAACATCGAGTTGGCAGAGCTTACCTACGACCGTGCTTTGGCGGATCCGGATTTCCAGGTGCTACCGAACCGTCCGCAGCTTTCGATCGTGCCGATTCAGTATGCACCTGCCGGGGTCAAGGATGTCAGCGCATTCAACCGACGCATCTATGAACTGATCATGGAAGACCTGCGCATCTACATTTCGCCGGCTGTGATCGACGACAAGGTTTGGTTGCGTCCTTGTTACACCAACTTCCGCACGACAGTAGAAGACGTCGACGCGATGTTTGAAGTAATCCGCGAACTCGGCGACCGAGTCGCAAAAGACTTTAGTTAGCGGCAGCCTCGATTTCGAAATCGAGTTCGGCACGGATTGCCTCTGGCAGGTGTGAACCGAACTGACGGAAGTAAATCTCGTCGTCGTCCAGTTCAGCCAGTAGCTGGTCCTTTGGCATCGCCAGCAATTGTGATGCGTCAGACTTAGCCAGGTTCAGTTCATCAACACCTAGGTCGGCGAGCTTTGGAAGCATGCCGAATGGCGTCTCCTCGGCCTCTACCTTGCCCTGAATGCGTTCCATGATCCAGCGGAGCACGCGTGAGTTCTCAGAGAAGCCTGGCCAGATGAACTGACCATCTTCGTTCTTGAGGAACCAGTTCACGCGGAAGACCTTTGGAAGGTGAGGAACCTTCTCGGCCATATCCAACCAGTGCTGCCAGTAGTCGGCCATGTGGTAGCCGGCGAACGGAAGCATTGCGAATGGGTCGTGACGTAGCTTGCCAACGGTGCCTTCGGCGGCGGCGGTCTGCTCGGAAACCATGGTGGCTCCAAGGAAGACGCCGTGCTCCCAGCTCTTCGACTGCATGACCAGCGGGGCACCGCTTGAGCGGCGACCTCCGAAGACGATTGCGTCTAGCGCAACACCCTTCGGGTCTTCCCAGTCAGGGCTGATGGTTGGGCAGTTGGCGGCAGGAGCTGTGAATCGGCCGTTCGGGTGAGCGGCTGGAGTTCCCGCCGCCGGGGTCCAGAACTTTCCGCGCCAGTCGATGAGGTGCTTAGGCGGAACCTTGGTCATGCCCTCCCACCAGATGTCGCCATCGTCGGTCAGCGCCACGTTGGTAAAGATGGTGTCCTTGGCGATTAGCTCCATGGCAACCGGGTTCGACTTCACGCTGGTACCAGGGGCAACACCGAAGAAACCATTCTCCGGGTTGATGGCACGTAGGTGACCCTCTTCATCGGGACCGATCCAGGCGATGTCGTCGCCGATGGTTTCAACCTTCCAGCCAGGCAGGCTTGGCTGAAGCATGGCGAGGTTGGTCTTACCGCAGGCACTTGGGAAAGCGGCAGCTAGGTGCATCTTTTCGCCGGCAGGGTTCTGCATTCTCAAGATCAACATGTGCTCGGCTAGCCAACCCTCTTCGCGGGCAAGCACCGAACCGATGCGCAGGCTCATGCACTTCTTACCGAGCAGGGCGTTACCGCCGTAACCGGAACCGAATGACCAAACTTCCTTGGTGTCAGGGAACTGGCAGATGTACTTCTCGCGGTTGCAAGGCCAAGTGCTGTCGACCTGTCCTGGGCTTAGCGGAGAACCTACCGAGTGCATTGTGGCAACCCAGTCTGCGCCGCCACGAATCGCGTCTGCGACTTTAGGGGTCACGCGGGTCATGAGGTGCATGTTCACCACGGCGTATTCGCTGTCGGTGATCTGGATGCCGTAGCGGGTTAGTGGAGAGCCGAGCGGTCCCATGGCAAATGGAATCACGTACATCGTGCGTCCGCGCATTGAGCCGGCGAAGAGTCGCTCCAACTTTTCCTTCATCACATCTGGAGACTGCCAGTTGTTGGTAGGTCCGGCATCGATCTCGTCGTTGCTGCAGATGAAGGTTCGCTCTTCGACTCGAGCAACGTCGCTTGGGTCGGTTCGAGCGAGGAAGCTGTTAGGGCGCTTCTCTTCGTTTAGTTTGATAAAGGTTCCGCCGTCAACCAGCTGGTTGCATAGACGGTCGTATTCTTCACGCGTGCCGTCGCACCAAACAATCTTGTTGGGCTGAGTGAGCACGGCAACTGAAGTGACCCAGGAATCTAGTCCTAGGGATTGCGGTAGTTCTGTCAATCGTCGTTGATTAGGCATGTACCAGTAATTCTAATAGCCGATGTAACTCATCACGTGCTTGATGCGCGTGTAGTCCTCAAATCCATACATTGAGAGGTCTTTTCCATAGCCGGAGTGGCGGTATCCGCCGTGTGGCATCTCGGCAGCGAGGGCTCCATGCTCGTTTACCCAGACCGCTCCGAAGTTCAGATCACGGCTGAAACGCATGGCACGACCGTGGTCTGAGGTCCAAATCGATGACCCAAGACCGTACATCACGTCGTTAGCGTTGCGAAGTGCTTCCTCGTCAGTCTTGAAGGTCTGTACCGAAAGGATGGGTCCGAAGATTTCGTCCTGGATGTGTTCGTCGTCCTGGCGCAGGTCAGCGATGATCGTGGCCTCGTGGTAGTAACCGTTCTCGGAAGAGCCGCCGCCGCCAACGATCAGCTCGGCGTGCTTCGGAATTCGCTCTACGAATCCGGCCACGCGCTCAAACTGATTAATGTTGTTGACCGGGCCAAACAAGATATCCGAGCGGCTTGGGTCACCGGTCTTGGCGTTGTTCAAAACTTCGTCGCGCATGAGCGCAAGCAGTTCATCGCGAATGCTCTCGTGAACTAGGACGCGGGTGGCTGCGGTGCAGTCCTGCCCGGCGTTGTAGAACGCGGCACCAACGATGGTCGCGGCGGCACGTTTTAGGTCAGCGTCTGGGAAGACGATGGCCGGTGCCTTGCCGCCAAGCTCTAGGTGTACTCGCTTGACGTCGATGGCAGCGGCCTTGGCAACTTCCATTCCGGCACGAACCGATCCGGTGATGGCAACCATCTGCGGCAGCTTGTGGGAAACCACGGACGCACCGGTGGTGCGGTCACCAACCACAACGTTGAAGACACCCTTTGGCAGGAACTCGGAAGCAATCTCGGCCATTAGCAGGGTAGTAGCAGGGGTGGTGTCCGAAGGCTTCAGCACGATGGTGTTTCCGGCGGCAATCGCCGGAGCGAACTTCCAAGTGGCCATTACCATCGGGTAGTTCCAAGGAGTGATCTGGCCAATTACACCGATCGGCTCACGCCGAATCGAGGAGGTGTGGTTGCGGGTGTATTCGCCGGTTGAGCGACCCTCAAGGTTACGAGCAGCACCTGCGAAGAAACGGATCTGGCTGACGATGTTGTTGACCTCGTGAGGGATCATGATGCCGCGAGGCTTACCGGTGTCACGGCTCTCGGTGTCGGCTAGTTCTTCGGCTCTAGCTTCAAACGCATCGGCTATCTTGAGTAGCGCAAGCTGACGCTCGGCCGGGGTCGATAGTCGCCACGAGTCAAATGCCTTGCCTGCCGACTGGAACGCTGCGTCTACATCTTTCTCCGAAGAGATTGGAGCCTGAGCATAAACCTTGCCATCGGCAGGGTTGTAGATGTCCATGGTTTGATCCGAGGACGCATCACGGTACTCGCCGTCGATAAAGTTTTTGAATTCGATGGTCATTAGTGGCCCGGGCGTCCCTGGCTCATCAGGTACATGCCGATTGCGAGCTGTGCGCGGTGCAGGCGGGTAACCAGTTCGCTTTGGCGAATGCCGAGGTCTTGCGAAACATCGCTCATCGTGCGCTTCTCGTAGAGCACGCCCATCGCAACATCGCGCAGCGACTCAGGCAGAGTCTCGATCGCGGCCTTTAGTTTCTCGGCTGGAATCTTCGTAGGGTCTGGCAGTTCGCCGTCGTCTTCAAACGAAATATCTAGGTCAAAGAATGATGACATCTGGTTTCCTTATCCTTCAAAAATCTTTCGGTATCCCATGACGACCGATCGCAGACCGATTCCGGCCGCTCCAACGAGCTGACCCTCTCGGTAATACTCAAACACGCAGTCGCCATCTATTGTTCCTTCGACCAACTTGTTGCTGTCGGCAATCGCCAACAGGCCGTAAGCCAGGATGTGAACGTCGAACTGGTCTGACCAGAACGATGGAACCGGACGGAAAGACTGCGAGGTGTCGCCAGTAGCGATAGCGCCACCAACATACTTGGCGCACTCGCTCGGGATGTTCCAGTGCTCAACGCGGCGAGCGACGTCGTCGTAGAGCGGGTTTGGGAAGCGCACCACGTCACCCACACCCCAAACGTTCGGCCAAATATCGCCGGTGCCTGTGCGAGCACGAAGGGTGCTGTCGCACAACAGGCCGTCGGCGACATCGATGTCGTTGCCCTCAAGCCACTCGGTGTTCGGGTGGGAACCGATGGCTTCGATGAATACGTCGCACTCCAGCTCGGTCCCGTCGTCCAACGCAACAGCGGTGATGTGAGCTTCGCCAACGAGATCTTTCACCGTGCGCTTCATCAGGAACTTCACGCCCTGCGCTTCGTTCCGTCGCTGGAGTTCGCTGGCCAACTCTTCACCAAGCGGGCGAAGCATTGGCACGGTTCCAGGGGCAACCACGGTCACATCGCAGCCGAGCTTGCGGGCGGTGGCTGCCGTCTCGCAGCCGATGAACCCGGCGCCTAAGACCACGACCTTCTTTCCCGGTTGAAGCGCCGAGCGAAGACCCATCGCGTCGTCCAGCGTGCGAATGATGTGGCGCCCGGCGTGAATGTTGTTCGGGTAGACCTGCTTTTTTGGGCGAAGGCCGGTAGCGATGATGAGGTGTGAATACTCGAACACCTCGCCGTCGTCGATGGTGACCGTGTTGTTCGCTAGGTCTGCCGAAACCACGCTGTGTCCGAGCACCCAACCAACATCTGCCGTGGCAGGTCGCTGGGGGAAGGCAACGGTCTCGTGGCTAACCTCGTCGCCGGCCAACACCTCTTTGGAAAGCGGCGGACGGTTGTAAGGTGCCCAGGTCTCGTCACCAATGGCCGTAATCGCACCGATGTAGCCGAAGCGACGAAGCGCCTCAGCTGCACGAAGACCTCCCATGGAGGCCCCAACGATTACGACCGGTTTCGACATGATTAGTCGACGATGAAGATTGCCTGCATTGGGCAAACGTCGATCGCTGCCTCAACATTGCCGCGCTCAGAGTCATCTGCGGTAGCGGTGTACTCGAGCTTGTCGTCGGCGTTCAACTTGAACACTTCTGGAGCCTCGAAAACACACATGCCGTAGTGCTGGCACTTGGTCATGTCTACGTTGATCTTGATCATTTACTTTTCCTCTACGGTTGATGGATAAAGGTCTTTGGACGGGGTGCGGATTCCGCGGAATTCCCAGTCGCCACCCATGGCGGTGGAGATTACTTCTTCGCTCTCGGTTGGCTGTGCTCCGCAATCTTCGCGAATCCCGGTCGGGCCGTGAACCACGGTGTTGGTGAGCTTGCCTAGGCCTTCAACCTCTACCTCGACGACGTCGCCAGGGAATACCGGGCGGCTGTTGGCTGGGGTGCCCGAGTAGAGCATGTCGCCAGGCATCAGGGTGATGGTGCGAGCGATGTCGGCAACCAGGTAGTGCATGTTCCACTCCATGTTGTCGGTGTTGTCGTCCTGGACGACTTTGCCGTTCACGTAGGTGCGGATGCGCTTGTTGCGGAAGTCCCAGTCGGTGACCATGCCAGGGCCAACCGGAGCCAGGGTGTCCGAGCCCTTCACGCGCAGCATCGAGCCGGCGTCGGTGTCGCGGAAGTCGTGCAGACCGAAGTCGTTACCTACCGAGTAACCGGCGATGTACTCGCCAGCCTCTTCAGGAGATACGTTGCGGCAAACCTTACCGATGATGATCACGATCTCACCCTCGTAGTTGAGCCACTTACAACCATCCGGACGAACGACGTCACCCTTGTGAGAGTTCAGCGCGGTAGGCGGCTTTAGGAAATAGGTAGGCGCAGGAGGGAGTTTGGTCATGAACTCCTTGGTGCGGCTGTCGTAGTTCAGGTGAACGGCAACAATCTTGGTTGGCTCGCTAGGAGGCAGGTGGTTTGCGTCCTCGATTGCGATGCGGCGGCCGTCTGGGGCAACCAACTCTTCGCCAACGCGCTCTACCTGAACCGGGTAACCGTTCAGCAGGATTCTTCTAAATTCAGTCACGGGAAAGCACAACATCCTTAGGCTTAGGGAATCCGCCCTCCTGGGCAGGGAACCAAACGTGAACCTGACCGGTACCGATCGAGTTCTCATACTCGCTGTAAAGCTCACCCTTCGACTTCCAGGCTTCCTCACCGATGGCTCCGGCCATGGCTAGGTAGTGGAAGAAGCCAGCCTCTGGCTTGTACTTCTTGAAGTTGTCGAAGTCATCAAGGATTGCCTTGTGGTCTCCGGCCTTCATCCATTCGAGAACCTGTAGGTCGTACTCGTAGGCTTCAGGTGAGTAGATGTGCTTAGGGTCGCTGGCCTCGTGCTTGCGAAGGTCGCGAAGCTTGTGGAAGGTGTGCGATAGTGCGCCAGAGGCAACCAGCAGAACCTTGCGGTCAGAGTCGCGGATGGCCTCGCCAAGCGCACGGCCGGCACGAATGAAGTCTTCCGGAGTTCCGGTCTGGCAGACCGACATCGAAATCCACGCCTTGTCGTCGAGGCCGCGTCCTAGGTAGTGCCAAAGGTTCACGGTCGCGTAGAAGATCGGTAGGTGTGGGTCCGAGATCGGGGTAACCCAGGTTCCGTTCTTCTCGTCGTAGTTAGCTAGCGACTTGGCAAGCTCAGGGTCACCCTTGATTGCGTAAGGAATCTGGGTCATTCCTCGAGGAAGCTCCTCGGAGGTGAACAGACCTGAACGCTCGGCAGCCGAGGTGATTACGAACTCAACGGTGGTTGCCCAGTGCGAGTCCAAAACCACGACGGTGTCGTAGTCCATGGTCTCGAAGACGTCTTTGCGAAGCTTCTTCAAACCAGGGACGAGGCTGATTTCCTCGCCGTTGTTTAGGTCCTTGCGAACCGCTTCAGGCAGCATGATGGTTGGCACGTGTGCCAGGAGAGCTGCTCCTACTACTTCACCCATTTTTCTTATTCCTTCCATCCGTTTGGAGAAAACACGGTGTTCTTTACGTCGGCGTAGAAGTCGAATGACCAAACGCCTCCCTCGCGGCCGATGCCGCTCTTCTTCGAGCCACCGAAAGGTGCTCGTAGGTCACGCACGAAGAAGCAGTTGACCCAGATGGTTCCGGCAACTAGCTGTTCGGTGACTCGGTCGGCGCGCTCGCGGGAACCGGTGACCACGGTAGCGGCTAGGCCGAACTCGGTGTCGTTGGCCATCTGCACGGCTTCTTCGTCGGTGCTGAAGGTCTGCATGCAGAGAACCGGGCCAAAGATTTCGGCGGTGACGATCTCGGAACCCTTAGCTGGGTTCATCACCAGGGTCGGGTTGAAGTAGAGGCCGCCGAGGTCATCGTTCGGGGTTCCACCCATGACGATGTTGGCGCCTTCTTCGCGGGCGCGGTCAACGAAACCCTTAACGCGCTCGAAGTGGGTCTTGTGAATCTGAGGACCGATGTCGGTGGTCTCGTCGCGAGGGTCACCCTGCTTTACGAGAGCCGCCTTTTCGCGGAACTTCTCGGCGAAGGCATCGGCGATTGATTCGTGGACGAGCAGGCGGGTACCGGAGAGACAAACCTGACCGGCGTTGTCATACTGCTCGACTGCTAGCGTTGCGGCTAGGTCTAGATCAGAGTCGCCGAAAACAATCAGTGGGCTCTTGCCGCCGAGTTCGAACGAGCATGGAACCAGGTTTTCGGCTGCTGCCTTGGCAATGGTCTTAGCGGTTGGAACCGAACCGGTGAAGGCTATGCGCGAAAGGTCTTTGTGGCTGGTTAGTGCGGCACCGGCGGTGCGTCCGAAGCCCTGAACAACGTTGAATACGCCGTCTGGGATTCCAGCCTGCTTGGTTAGGTCGGCGAAGAAGCTAGCGGAGAGCGGGGTCCACTCGGCTGGCTTTAGAACTA
>JBEBAN010000005.1:0-55375 GCA_041158865.1 Actinomycetota bacterium | reverse complement strand
AATCTTGCTGAACGTCAAGGACCTAGTTGTTTCGTCTGAAAACGACGAGCCAGTGGTTGCTCACATCAAGAAGACCGCTGCCGGCCAGGTAACTGCTGCCGACATCGAGGTTCCTGCTGGTGTAGAGTTCCACAACAAGGACCTAGTAATCGCAAACCTATCTGCCAAGGGTAAGTTCGAAGCCGAGCTAACCATCGAGCGTGGCCGTGGCTACGTTCAGGCAAGCCAGAACCGTAGCGCGACCTCGGACACCAACTGGATCCCAGTTGACTCGATCTACTCGCCAGTTCTAAAGGTTTCGTACCGCGTTGAGGCAACCCGTGCCGGTGAGTTCACCAACTTCGACAAGCTAATCGTTGACGTTGAGACCAAGCCATCGATCGAGCCAAAGACCGCTTTCGCGTCTGCTGGTAAGACCCTGGTTGAGCTATTCGGTCTAGCCGCAAACCTAGACGCAGCTGCTGAAGGTATCGAGATGGGTGCCGCAGTAGCAGACTTCGCTCTATCGCCAGAGCTAGCAACCCCAATCGAGGAGCTAGAGCTGACCGTGCGCAGCTACAACTGCCTAAAGCGCGAGGGAATCAACACCGTTAGCGAACTAACCAACCTAACCGAAGACCAGCTGATGAACATCCGCAACTTCGGATCGAAGTCGGTTGACGAGGTTCGCGACAAGCTGTACTCGATGGGTCTGCGTTTCCGCGACTCGCTACCTGGTGGCTTCGAAGGCGCGTACTTCAGCTCAGGTAACGCCGATGCACAGTTCACCGACTCTGACGAGGACCAGGCGTAAGCCTGAGCTCGTAGAAAAGCTAATAGGAGAAACAAAATGGCAGCCCCAACAAAAGGCCCAAGACTAGGTGGCGGACCAGCGCACGAGCGTCTAATGCTTCGCAACATGGCAACCTCGCTGTTCCTTCACGGACGCATCGAGACCACCGAGACCAAGGCAAAGCGTCTTCGTCCACTAGCAGAGCGCATGGTCAGCTTCGCAAAGCGCGGCGACCTAGCATCGCGTCGTCGCGTTCTAGCTCAGCTAACCGACAAGACCGCTGTGCACAAGCTATTCGCAGAGGTAGCTCCACTTGTTGCAGACCGCAACGGTGGCTACACCCGCATCACCAAGCTAGGTTTCCGCAAGGGTGACAACGCCCCTATGGCATGCATCGAGCTCGTTCTTGAGCCAGTGTCGCCTAAGGCCGTGTCCAAGAAGCCAAAGCTAGAGAACGCTGTTAAGGCAACCGCTGCCGCTGCTCCTGCAGTTGCAGAAGAGGCCATCGACGAGGCAGCAGTAGCTGCTGAGGACGCAGCCGAGATCGCGGTTGAAGAGAACGAGTCGCCAGCTGTTGTCGAAGAGGCAGTAGCAGAAGAAGCTCCAGCTGCTGAGGCGGAAGCCCCTGCAGCAGAAGCCGCAGAGGCTTCTGAGTAAGGATTGCTCTGATGAAAAAGCCCGTTGGCCCTTCGGTCGACGGGCTTTTTCGCTACCGTTTAGAGGTTGCCTACGATGGCACCGACTTTGCCGGTTGGGCTAAGCAACCCCGACTGCGTACTGTTCAGGGCGAACTGCTTCGAGGTCTAGAGAAGATCTTCGGCAAAGACAAAGACGATTTTGGAATGCGTGTGGCTGGCCGTACCGATAAGGGAGTTCACGCCGCCGCGCAGGTCGTCCACGTTGATCTTTCTGAAAAACAGTTGAAGCGAATCGGTCGCGGACACCCGGTTGCCGAACGTCTGAACCGCATCATCGAAGGCGATGTGCGAGTAATTTCGTTTGAGCTGGCCCCGGCCGGTTTCGATGCCAGGTTCTCGGCGCTGTTCCGTCGCTACCGTTACAGCATTGCCGACAAGCAGGTGGCGCCGAACCCGATGCTCTCGCGCTATGCGCTGAGCGTGCCATGGGCGCTTGATGTTGCCCCGATGAACGAGGCTGCCAAAGAGTTTTACGGTCTCAAGGATTTCAAGGCGTATTGCAAGGAGCGTGAGGGCACCACGACGATTCGTGTGCTGCGCGAGATCGTGGTTCGTCGCCGAAAGAGCGATGGCGTTATCGAGATTGAGATCGAGGCGGATGCTTTCTGCCACAACATGGTCCGATCGATCGTCGGTGCTCTAATGGCCGCCGGAAGCGGCCGAGCTACCACGGAAGACATTCGCAAATCACTTACCGGCAAGCGTAATGATCACGCTTACAAGGTGCAATCACCTCACGGACTTTCGCTCATCAAGATCGCTTACCCACCAAAATCCAAGTTGGCAGCACAGGCCGAGTTGGCAAAGCGGGTAAGAACCCTGGATGACGAAAGTTACGGTTTGACCTGAGAGCAAATATCAGGGTAAACTTGACCCTTGTTGCTGGTTATCTACCAGCCTGCTAACTTTCACAAAAACAAGAAGGCAATTTAAAGTGCGTACTTACTCACCAAAGGCTCACGAGCTAAAGAACGAGTGGCTAATCATTGACGCCACCGACGTGGTTCTTGGCCGCCTCGCAACCACCGCAGCTAAGCTGCTTCGTGGAAAGCACAAGCCAACTTTCGCTGCCCACATGGACAACGGCGACTACGTAATCATCATCAACGCTGACAAGGTAGCCCTAACCGGTTCCAAGCTGGCTCAGAAGAAGGCTTACCGTCACTCTGGTTACCCAGGTGGTCTAACCGCTACCACTTACGCGGAGCTTCTAGAGAAGAGCCCAGAGAAGGCTATCGAGAAGGCTATCGCCGGTATGGTTCCAAAGACCACTCTTGGCCGCAACCAGCTAACTAAGCTGAAGGTTTACCGTGGCGCAGAGCACCCACACGCAGCTCAGCAGCCTCAGAACTTCGTAATCGACCAGGTCGCACAGTAAGGGATCGACAGTTGTCTAAAGAAACCGTAGAAGCTCCTCAGAGCTACACCAGCGAAACTCCAGCTGCAGAGAAGAAGGCCCCTAAGGCTGCTCGCGGCCCACTAACCGTTCCAGGTGCCGGCCTTGGCCGTCGCAAGGAAGCAGTTGCTCGTGTGCGTCTAGTACCAGGTTCTGGCGTTATCAAGGTAAACGGCCGCGAACTTGCAGAGTACTTCCCAAACAAGCTTCACCAGCAGCTGATCACTGACCCTTTCACCGTTCTTGAGCTTGGTGGCTCGTACGACGTTATCGCTCGTATCAACGGTGGCGGTGTTGCTGGTCAGGCCGGTGCACTTCGTCTAGGTATCGCTCGTGCTCTAAACGAGATCGACCGCGACTCGAACCGCCCTGCCCTAAAGAAGGCTGGCTTCCTAAAGCGCGATGCACGTGTCATCGAGCGCAAGAAGGCCGGTCTAAAGAAGGCCCGCAAGGCTTCGCAGTTCTCGAAGCGTTAAGGTTCACTTCCTAGCTTTTTGCTTGGTAGCCTAACCTCATGGCTCGCTTATTCGGCACCGACGGCGTTCGCGGTCTCGCGAACGGTATCATCACCGCCGACCTCGCACTCAATTTGGCTCAAGCCGCTGCGCGCGTCCTGGGTGAGGATGCCCGCAAACAGGGACTTCGCCCTAAGGCCGTGCTGGCTCGTGACCCAAGAATCTCCGGCCAGTTCCTAGCTTCGGCAGTTGCTGCCGGTTTGGCTTCCGCGGGCGTGGACGTCTACGACGCCGGTGTAATTCCAACCCCAGCCGCAGCATTCCTAACCGCCGACCTCGACGCCGACTTCGGCGTAATGATCTCGGCCAGCCACAACCCAGCTCCGGATAACGGAATCAAGATCTTCGCACGCGGTGGACACAAGCTTGACGACGCCATCGAGGACGCCATCGAGGCTGCCCTTGATTTAGACCCACTACTTCCAATCGGTGCCCAGGTTGGTCACGTCACCCGCTTTGCGGATGCCGAGGACCGCTACCTGGTTCACCTTCTGCGTTCAGTGCCTAACCGACTAGAAGGGCTAACCGTGGTGCTCGACTGCGCCAACGGAGCAGCCAGTGCGGTTTCGCCGGAAGCCTTCGCTGACCTTGGTGCCAAAATCATCGTAATCGGCGCCGACCCAGATGGCCTCAACATCAACGAGGGTTGCGGCTCGACCCACCTCAGCGCACTGCAGGCTGCCGTGCTTGAGCACAAGGCCGATGCCGGTGTTGCCCACGACGGCGATGCCGACCGCTGCCTGATGGTTGACCACACCGGCGCTATCGTCGATGGTGATCAGATCATGGCCATCCTGGCGCTCAGCATGAAGGCTCGTGGCGAACTTGCCCGCAACACCCTGGTCGCAACCGTGATGAGCAACCTCGGTCTCAAGATCGCTATGAAGAACGCCGGCATCAACATGCTGGAAACCAAGGTTGGCGACCGCTACGTGCTCGAAGAGATTCGCGCTAACGGCTACACGCTCGGTGGCGAGCAGAGTGGTCACGTGATCATGAGCCACTACGCGACCACCGGCGACGGAGTGCTGACCGGCCTTCGCGTGATGGCCGAAGTAGCTAAGACCGGCAAGACCCTGCAGGAACTTGCCGCCCAGATTCAGATCTACCCTCAGGTACTACTGAACGTTCGTGGTGTCGACCGTACTCAGGTGGATAACGAAGTCGTTCAGGCGTCGGTTCGCGAAGCCGAAGCCGATCTCGGCGAAACCGGCCGCGTGCTGCTACGTGCCAGCGGAACCGAACCGGTCATCCGAGTCATGGTTGAGGCTGCCGAGATGGGTCAGGCTCAGAGCTGGGCCGAGCGTATCGCTCGAGTAGTTGAAAAAGAGTTAGCCGTCTAAATTACATATTTCGGGGGAATTTTATGAAGACTGGAAAATCAATTCCAATGTTGGTGCTGATCGCTTTGGCGGCAGCCGTCCTAGGGTTCGTCATGGGCTCGGATGACGCCCATGCTGCGACCAAGCCTTGTACCTCCAGTCAGGCTTCCGCGATTCAGAGCCAGCAGCGCGTGGTGGACCAGAAGCAGCGAACCGTGAATCAGGATCAGCAGAGCTACAACACTGCGCAGCAGAAGGTAAATGCCGCCAACGTCAAGGTGGCTGACCTAAGTGCCAAGCGCGATGCCTCGAAGTCGCGCATCGCCAGCCTGCTGGCCAGCGCTGCCAAGAACGTGAAGAGCCCGTCTGTGGCTCGTGGATACCAGAGCCAGGCAGCAACGGAAGTCAATAACTTGAACTCGATCGAGCAGCGTTTGAAGTGGGCTCAGCAAGAGCAAAAGACGGCTAACACGGATGCCGCAAACAAGCTTTCAAAATTGTCGCGAAGCCAGCGCGATCTTGGCTCAGCTCAAGACAACCTAGCCGGCAAGCGTCGCCAGTGCGTCTAAGACTTACGCAGTAGAACGTCTTGAACCGCGTGGTTCGCTCCCTTGCGCAAAACCAGTGTTGCGCGCGAGCGGGTTGGCTCAATGTTCTCGGTTAGGTTCGGCAGGTTGATGTCGTCCCAGAAGCCTTCGGCCGTGGCCAGCGCATCTTCGAACTCCATCTCCGCGTAGCGGTGGAAGTAGCTCTTCGGGTCGGTGAAAGCTCCTTGACGAAGTTTCTGGAAGCGATCCAGGTACCATTTTTTGATGTCTGCGGATTCGGCGTCCACGTAAATTTTGAAATCGAAGAAGTCGCTTAGCGCTAGCGGCTGGTCTTTCTCTGGTGTCTGCAAAACGTTGAGGCCCTCGATGATTAGCACGTCTGGCTGCTCGACAACGATGTGCTCGCCCTCGATGATGTCGTACTCGAGGTGGGAGTAGACCGGAGCCTTGACCTTGGACTTGCCGCTCTTGATGTCGCTGGCGAATTTCAGAAGAGCACCGCGGTCGTAGCTTTCAGGGAAACCCTTGCGAGCCATGAGTCCGCGCTTTTCGAGCTCGGCATTTGGAAGCAGGAAGCCGTCGGTGGTGATCAGGGCCACCTTAGGCGTGCCCTCCCATCGGCTGAGCAGCGCCTTCAGAAGACGGGCGACGGTTGACTTACCAACCGCAACAGAACCAGCGACGCCGATGATGAACGGAACACGACTGGCGCGCTCGCCAAGGAACTCGCCTTCGATATCGTGCAGGCGCTGCATTTCGCCAACATAGAGGTTTAGCAGGCGGCTGAGCGGCAGGTAAACATCGGCCACTTCCTGCATATCTAGGACGTCTCCCAAGCCCTGAATTGCATGGATTTCGTCGTCGGTGAGTGGCTGTTTAGTGCTTCGTCCCAGTTCGGCCCAGTCGGCACGCGAGATGGAGATGAAAGGCGAGAGTTTCGCCTTCTTACGGGTGCTTGTATCTTCAGCCATCAGTTCTCAATTCTGGCGTAAATTGGATATTATGTGTGGAATTGTTGGCTACATTGGCCCAAAATCAACCGTTGATGTTCTGGTTGGCGGCCTTCGTCGCCTCGAGTATCGCGGCTATGACTCGGCCGGCATTTCGGTTATCTCAGGCGCGGGCCTGGAGACCCGCAAGAAGGCTGGCAAGCTAGACAACTTGGCCCGCGAGATTGAGGCCAACCCTATTTCCGAATCACACATTGGTATTGGTCACACCCGCTGGGCAACGCACGGTGCACCAACCGACGGCAACGCCCACCCACACCTCGGCGGCACGCGCGAAAAGCTGTCGCTTATCCACAACGGAATCATTGAGAACTTCTCGGAGCTAAAGGCTGAGCTTCTTGCTGAGGGCACTCGCTTCGCATCGGACACCGACAGCGAAGTTGCCGCTCACCTGATCGCTCGCGAATACGACAAGGCCGGTGACCTACTGGTTGCCTTCCGTGCGGTCGTGAACCGCCTGCACGGTGCCTTCACGATTTTGGTAATCCACGAAGACCAGCCAGACCTAGTACTAGCCGCTCGTCGTAACGCTCCGCTCGTGGTTGGTCTCGGCGAAGGTGAAAACTTCCTCGGCTCAGACGTCGCTGCGTTCGTGGAGTTCACCAAACGTGCCATCTCGGTTGGCCAGGACCAGATCGTGATCCTACGTGCCGACAGCGTTGAAATTCAGGGCTTCGACGGCAAGACTGTGCAAGGCGAAGAGTTCACCGTTGACTGGGATGCCTCGGCAGCCAGCAAGGGTGGCTGGCCTTCGTTCATGGCCAAGGAAATCGCAGACCAGCCAACCGCCGTTGCAGATACCTTGATGGGTCGTTTGGATTCCGATGGCAATGTCAACTTGGACGAAGTCGCTGGGCTTTCTGAAGCCGACATCAAGAACCTAGACCGCATCATCATAGTTGCCTGCGGTACCGCCGCATATGCCGGTGACATCGCAAAGTACGGCATTGAGAAGTGGGCTCGCATTCCGGTGCAGGTTGAGCTCAGCCACGAGTTCCGCTACCGCGACCCGATCATCACCTCGAACACTCTCGTGGTTGCCATCTCGCAGTCTGGTGAAACCATGGACACCCTGATGGCCACCCGCTATGCACGAGAGCAGGGCGCCAAGGTTTTGGCAATTTGCAACACCCAGGGAGCGACCCTGGCCCGCGAATCGGACGCCACTATTTACACCCACGCGGGTCCTGAGGTTGCAGTTGCCTCGACCAAGGCGCTGGTCGCTCAGATCACCGCAGGCTACCTACTCGGTCTATACCTGGCGGGAGTTCGCGGCGCTACCGCGAAGAGCGAATTACAAAAAGTTGGCAAGGCGCTGCTGAGGATGCCTGCCGCGGTTGCGAACGTTCTTGAAAACCTTGACGAAGCCAAGGAGCTTGGAATCAAGATGGCGAACGCCAAGTCGGTTCTATTTCTAGGACGAAACGTTGGCTTCCCGGTTGCCATGGAAGGCGCACTAAAGCTCAAGGAACTTGCCTACATTCACGCCGAAGGGTTTGCCGCTGGTGAGCTGAAGCACGGTCCGATTGCACTTATCGAAGAGGGCCAGCCGGTCATTGTCATCGTTCCTTCGCTACACGACGAAGACTCGCTACACCCGAAGGTGATCTCGAACATTCAGGAGATCCGCGCACGCGGTGCCAAGGTGATTGCGATTGCCGAAGAGGGCGACACCGAAGTTGGCCAGTGGTCCGAGCACGTGATTTTTGTTCCAGCCACCGAGCAGCTTCTTGCCCCAATCCTGACCGTGATCCCACTTCAGGCTTTCGCGATGGCTTTGGCCGAGGCCAAGGGTCTTGATGTTGACCAGCCTCGCAACCTCGCCAAATCTGTGACGGTCGAGTAGTAGGCGACCATGGTCGTTGGTGTTGGAGTCGACTTGGTGGACATCACCAGATTCGAGGAGCAGGTGGCTAAAGCTCCTGGCCTTCTCGAGCGACTCTTCACCGCTACCGAACGCGATGCCTCGATGCAGACCGTTGCCGGACGCTTCGCAGCCAAGGAGGCGCTAATCAAGGCGCTTGGTGGTTCGGATGGAGTTTCCTGGCAAGAGGTTGAAATTACAAAAAATTCTTCCGGCAAGCCGGAGATCACGACCACGGGCGCAACGGCTCAGACAGTGGCGGACGCCGGGGTTTCCAGGCTTCATCTTTCGATTAGCCACGACGGCGGAATGGCGATTGCGATGGTGGTTGCCGAATGAGAAAACTAATCATCAACCTGGACGCGATCGTTCACAACCTCGACGTCATGCGCGCTCGTGCATCGCAGGTTATGGTCTGTGGTGTGGTCAAGGCGAATGCCTACGGTCACGGCGCCGTGCAGATTGCCAAGACCCTGGAACGCGCTGGTGTTGACTATCTGGGCGTTGCCGATGTCGCCGAGGGTCTAGCACTTCGCGAAGCAGGAATTACCCTGCCAATCTTGGCTTGGCTTCACGACCCTTCCGAAAACTTTGTCTCGGCCCTCACCGAGCAGATCGAATTGGGTATTGCCAACACCGAGCAACTAGAGCGCATTCTTGATGCGGCCGCCATCACCGGTCAGGTTCCAAAGCTTCACCTGAAGATCGACACCGGTCTTGGTCGCAACGGTTCGACTGCTGCCCAATGGCCGGAACTGCTGGCTGCCGTGAACGCTGCAGGATCTGCAGTCGAAGTGGTTGGTATCTTTAGCCACCTCTCCAGCACCAGTCGCGAGGATGACCTCGCCCAGCTAGCCAGGTTCGATGCCGCAGTAGCCGAAGCTGATCTCGCAGGAGTGCAGTGGCGCATTCGTCACCTCACCGCCTCGGACGGCTCGCTTTCCTACCCAGACGCACATTACGAAATGGTTCGCATCGGGGTAGCACTGTACGGTCTTGACCCGTTCTCGGGTAACCGCGGAGCCGAGTACGGATTGACCCCGGCGATGACCGCGACCGCCAAGGTTGCTCAGCTCAAGCGAGTTCCAGCAGGACAGGGCGTGAGCTACAACTACCTTCACCGCACCGAAACCGAAACCACCCTCGCGCTGGTTCCGGTTGGCTATGCCGAAGGGTTGCCGAGAGCGGCCTCGGGCAAGGCGCAGGTTTCGATTGGCGGCAAACGCTACCAGATCGTGGCTCAGGTGGCGATGGATCAGTTCGTCCTAGATGTTGGCAACGACCCGATTCAGATTGGCGACGAAGTTACCCTTTTCGGCGACAGCGCGACCGGTGTTCCATCGGCCGATGACCTAGCCGCTGCGTGCGGAACCATCAACTACGAGATCGTGACCCGCATGGGTGGCCGATTCGTTCGCGAATACGTAGGCGCGGGCAATTGACTCTCGCGCGAGAGCTAAAGATTTCAACCGCGGAAGAAATGCACGACCTCGGGCTGGAACTTAGCAAAGAACTAAAGGCTGGTGACCTAGTCATTCTGACTGGCCCACTCGGTGCCGGCAAGACCACCCTCACGCGCGGAGTTGGAGAAGGCTTGAAGGCGATCGGGAACGTGAGCAGCCCGACCTTCGTTATCGCCAGAACCCATAAGCGCGAGGGCAGCGTTGTTCCACTGGTTCACGTGGATGCCTATCGCCTGGGCAGTGTGCACGAATTCGATGATCTTGATATCGACCTACCAAACTCGATCGTCCTAGTTGAGTGGGGCAGGGGCTTTGCCGAAGATCTGACCGATACCTGGCTGGATTTGGAGATTGAGCGTAGCTCCGACCCTGAAAGTGACGAGCGCACCGTGAAACTTCACGGCGTTGGCGAGCGTTGGGACGGGGTTCTGGCATGAACCTGATTCTCAGCATCGACACTTCTGCCGGTACCAGCGTTGCACTAGTTGAAAACGGCGTGGTTCGAGCCGAACGCACAGTGGACGACACCATGAAGCACGCCGAACTAATTGGCCAGGTAATCGAGGCGGTACTCGCCGATAGCTTCACTCGTCCCTCTCAGATTTCTTACGTCGTGGCCGGTCGCGGACCTGCCCCATTCACCGGGCTTCGCGTTGGCATCGCTGCCGCGACAATGTTTGCAGTTGGCTGTGGCGCGAAGCTTTTCGGTGCTGTGAGTCTTGATGCGATTGCGGTTGAAGCGCTCGCGGGATTACAGGTAACCAAGACCGAACCACTGCTGGTCACCACCGACGCTAGACGCAAAGAGGTTTACTGGGCAATCTACTCTGGCCTCAACGAACACGGCGAGCCGATCCGAATCGACGGACCAGGCGTGATGAAACCAGATGAACTAAGCGAATACCTGACCGACCGCAACGTACACCCGGTCACCACTGAGCTGAAAATCACGGCAGCCAACCTCGCTAAGGTTTTCGAGGCACAGCTCCGAGCCGGTACCGCGAGCACCGACACCTCGGCGCTCTACCTCCGCGCCGCCGACGCAGTGGAGCCAAAGGCTAGAGTTCCGAAGGTGGCTGGCGAATGACAACTATGCCGATCGTGCCAGCCGAGGAAAAGCACCTCGAAGGCATCATGGAGCTCGAGCAGGCTTGCTTTGGAAACGATGCCTGGGCCGAAGAGACTATGGCGTTTGAACTGCTAGCAGAGCACACCCGCTACTTTGTGGTCCTCGACGGCGACAAAATTCGCGGCTTCGCCGGACTTTCAAAGCTGGCGGGAAACCACCAGGCCGATGTTCAAACCGTTTGCGTTGATGAAAGCCTTCGTGGTCAGGGCTACGGTCGAAAGCTGATGGAACGGCTCATCACCGCAGCCAAGTCGCAGGCTGCCACCGAACTGTTCCTCGAGGTGCGAGCCGATAACGCGGTTGCTCAAAACCTGTACGCCACCCTCGGCTTCACCCACATCGACACCCGCAAGCGCTACTACCAACCGGATAACGTGGACGCTTGGATCATGGTCGCTCGTATCGATAACGAACTCCCACACGAGCCGATCGTCCTCGGTATTGAATCCAGCTGCGACGAAACCGGAATCGGCATCGTCCGTGGTAGCACACTGCTTGCCAACGTAATTTCCAGTTCGATGGACCTACACGCTCGATTCGGTGGCGTGGTTCCGGAGATTGCTGCCCGTGCTCACCTCGAGGCTCTGCAACCGACTCTCGAGAAGGCTCTGCACGACGCCAAGGTTTCGATGAGCGAAGTCGACGCGATTGCCGTAACCAACGGCCCAGGCCTGGCCGGAGCGCTGATGGTTGGAGTGGGTGCCGCCAAAGCGCTTGCCGTTGCCAGCGGCAAACCGATCTACGCGGTGAACCACCTGGTTGGTCACGTTGGCGTAGACGTCCTCGAGGGAGAATTGGAACTTCCAACCATCGCCCTTCTGGTGTCCGGCGGTCACACCTCGCTGCTTTCGGTTCGCGACTTATTGGATGACGTGACCTTGCTTGGAGAAACCATCGACGACGCAGCCGGCGAAGCCTTCGATAAGGTCGCCAGGCTATTGGGGCTCAGCTACCCAGGTGGCCCTGCCATCGATAAGGCAGCCGTTGGCGGGGATCCGAAAGCGATCCGTTTCCCTAGGGGGCTCACCCTGCCGAAGGATATGGAGAAGCACCGCTACGACTTCAGTTTCTCCGGCCTCAAGACCGCGGTCGCCCGTTGGGTTGAATCGGCGGAGGCCAAGGGCGAAGCGTTTTCAATTTCCGATGTGGCAGCCTCTTTCCGCGAGGCCGTTGCTGACGTTCTGACCCAAAAGGCCGTTGCCGCCTGCACCGAATTCGGAATTCCAAGGCTTCTACTCGGTGGAGGAGTGGTGGCTAACGCGAGACTTCGCGAGCTCGCCGCCGAGCGCTGTGACGCGGCTGGCATCGAACTTCGCATTCCTCCGTTCAGTCTGTGCACCGACAATGGCGCCATGATTGCCGCCCTCGGTGCCCAGCTGGTGATGGCCGGTCGCAAGCCGTCGTCCTTGGATTTCGGAGTCGACTCCACCCTGTCGGTTCAGACCGTACACACCAAGTAAACACATAGCCGACATTCAGGTCGCTCCCAGCGCTCTCTCAGGAATAGTGCTTTGACTAGGTAACAGCCAACCAGAAGGAGTAAACCAAAATGGCTAAAGCAAAAGCAGCAGAAACTTATGAGTACAACACCAATGATTCAGCGGCAGACAAGCCAGCTGAAAAGGCTCCAAAGCAAAAGCCAGCAGCACCTAAGTATGACTTCACCAAGCTCAACACCCTAGCCGTGGTTTCAGCAGCGACAGCAGCCACCGGTTTCGGTGCAGTTGCCGCGGTCATCACCGGCCACGTTTCGCTATCGCAGATCAAGCGCTCCGGTGAAAACGGTCGCGGTTGGGCAATCGCCGGCATTGCAGCGGGTTACACCGTGATTGGTCTTTGGATTCTGAGCACCCTAGGGTTCATCGCCCTAGGTATCTACGGCGCCCGCAACGGCATTCCATTCGGCGGCCCAGGCGGCATGCACATGGACCGCGATGGCGATGGATTCGGTCAGATGCAGCAGTTCGGCCAGGTTGAGATTCAGCCAATGCCGGGCCAGCAGGGCTAAAGCGCTGTAGCAATCAGTGCGCGATGAGAGTCGCCCACTCTGGTAACAATCAGGGTGGCGGCTCTCTCGCCTTTTAACTGAAGTTCTTTTCTTAAAACTTCGGGGACGACATCGCTTCCACGCTTCTTAATTTCGAGGACGCCGATGCCCAGCTCACGAAGGCGTGCCTTCAGTTTCTTACGATCGAAGGGGTGTTCTTCCAGAACCTCAAACCCGCGGAGCCAAGGTGAAGCGGCAATCTCGTCACTAGTTAGGTAGGCAATCTCTGGAGCAATTAGCCCCAGCCCCAACTCTTCAGCTAGTTCGGCAATTAGGTGAGATCGAACCACGGCGTTATCGGGCTCATAGACATACTTGCCAAGCCCTCGAACCGGCGCCTGCGAACTTTCAAATTTTTCGCTCATAATTTCGACGGCTTCGCCGTCTTTAATCAGGAGTGCGCTTCGCGCCACTCCTTCGCGAGCCAGCGGCCCGAACCAAAGCCCCAGCTCAACCAGGTCACCGTTCACGGAAACCCACTGGGCTTCGCAAGCCCCGGGGATTGCTTCGTGCGGATGGCCGGGGCCTAGCTTGATTCCGGTTGGTTTTAGTTTCGCCTGTTCCAGTACCCAATCGTAGTTCGGCGAGAACTGCGCAGGGTCAAACTTGCGCGAGGTGCTGCCGCGACCGGTGCCAAGTTCACGTCTGGCCGGATCGAAGAATAGGCCATCAAACTTACCCAGGTCAATCGATGTAACATCGGCCTGAATCACTTCGGCATTCTGGAAAGCGGCCAAGTTATAGGTAGCGCAGGCCGCGGTAACCTCATCTAACTCAACCGCGGTAACCGTAAGCCCGATGGCTGCCATGGCTAAAGACTCGGTTCCGATACCACAACCCAAATCGGCCACGTGATCCAAGCCAGCATTTCGGAAACGGCCGGCGTGAAGCGCTGCAACTTGCAGCCTGGACGCCTGCTCCAGGCCGTCCTCTGTAAGAAGCATTGCTTCGGCGAATGCCCCAAACTTGGCCCTGCCGCGATTGCGAAGCTTGGCTTGGCTCAATACAGCGGCAACGAGCCCTGCGTCGTGACCTTGCGCCCGCAGAGAAGAAACTGTCTTGACCACATCCGCGCGGTTATCGATCTCCACGGTCTCGAGCAGCGCCAAACCCTCACGGGTCAGTAGCTTGGCTAGGGAGTCGCGGTCCATGAACCAAAACTAGCACTCTACTTGAAAGAGTGCTAACGCTCACCTAAACTAGAACTACCCGCAGGTGCGGGACAAACCCATTGATTTATAGAAGAGGTCAAAGTGTCGGTAACCATCAAGCCACTTGAAGATCGCATCGTCGTACGCCCACTAGAGGCCGAGACTGTAACCGCATCGGGTCTGGTAATCCCAGACACCGCTAAGGAGCGTCCGCAGGAAGCTGAAGTCGTTGCAGTAGGTCCAGGTCGCGTCGACGACTCGGGCAACCGCATTCCGGTTGACGTTGCAGTAGGCGACAAGGTCATCTTCTCGAAGTACGGCGGCACCGAGCTCAAGTACAACAACGAAGAGTACCTAGTGCTTTCGGCTCGCGACGTACTTGCGATCGTAGTTCGCTAACAAAACTCAAGTAAGAAGACCCGGTGAATCTTCACCGGGTCTTTTTCGTGTAGCGTAAGCAAGTGAGCGAGAAAAGCACTGCCAAAGGCTTGGCGTACGGGCTGTCCGCTTATTTCATGTGGGGTAGTTTCCCACTCATCATCGCCTTCCTGTCGTTTGCGTCCCCCTGGGAAATCGTGGTTTGGCGTATCGTTTTCGGATTCATTACCGCTGCCGTGATCATCGCCTACCGGAGGGATTTCAAGACTCTCTGGCAGGTAATGAAGAATTGGTCACAACTGCGCTGGATTCTGATTGCCACGGTACTGATCATGATCAACTGGCAGGTCTATGTAATCGGTATCGCCAGTCACCACGTGATCGAGTCATCGCTCGGCTATTTCATCAACCCGCTGGTCACCATCGCGCTCGCGGTTATCTTCCTAAAAGAGAAGTTGCCACCGCTTCAGTGGGTTGCGGTTGGTCTGGGCTTCGTCGCCGTCCTCGTTCTCACCATCGACTACGGACGACCTCCCTGGCTGGCACTCACCCTGGCGTTCTCGTTTGCTATCTACGGGCTAGCCAAAGCCAAACTGGGTAACCAGGTTTCGGCAGTAAACAGTTTTGCCATTGAGGCAGGGCTTTTGCTTCCTGTGGCAATGATTCAGCTTTGGATTGTTTCGCTTCAGCCCGGCGGCATCGCCTATCTGAACCAGGGTGCGGTTGGTGCAGTTGGGCTCAGCCTCTACGGTGCCATGACCGCTATCCCGCTGATCCTGTTCGGCCTTGCCGCTCAGCACCTACCGCTCAAATATGTGGGCTTCATGCAGTATCTGACGCCCTCGATCCAGTTCGTCCTGGCACTCACCGTTTTCCACGAACCAATGCCCGCGGTTCGATGGATTGGGTTCGGAATTGTTTGGTCGGCTTTGGCGCTACTCTCGGTGGACCTCGTTCGAAACCAAACGAAACCGAAACAGGGCTAGACCCCTTTTAGTAGTTGTTACCAACCATTTCCGAGTGTTACGGAAATTACCATCTTGAAACGCAATTGTTACATCCACAGATGGGACAATGTCGCATCATTGGCTAGGCTGGATGAAGGTGCGGAGGAACCATCCAAAGCACACGTGTACTCGCGATAGTTAGTGCACAAATCTGAAACGGAGAAATTAATGAACTCAAAGCTCAAGAGAGGCCTAGCTGCTGTAGCGATTGCTGCAACCAGCGCCATGGTTCTTAGCTCATGTGCTGCTCCATCGTTCGACGCAAAGAACTGTAAGGATGCTGCACTAGCCATCGGTAGCTTGCTACCAACCACCGGTAACCTAGCATTCCTAGGTGCTCCTGAAATCGCAGGTGTAGACCTAGCAATCAAGGAGATCAACGAAGCCGGCGGTGTTGCTGGTAAGTGTGTATCGGTCTCGCACAAGGACTCGGGTGACACCACCACCGACATCGCAACTCAGTCGGCAACCGCTCTAATCAACGAGAAGGTTGACGCAATTGTTGGTGCTGCATCGTCTGGTGTATCGCTATCGGTTATCGACCAGATCACCGGTGCCGGCGTACTACAGATCTCGCCTGCTAACACCTCGCCAACCCTAAGCGACTACGCTGACAACGGCCTATACTTCCGCACCGCTCCTTCGGACGTGCTACAGGGCCGCGTTCTCGGTAACCTAATCACCGGTGACGGCAACAGCAAGGTTGCATTCCTAACCATCCAGGACCCATACGGTACCGGTCTATTCGACAACGCAAAGATCGCTGTTGAGGCTGCTGGTGGTTCGGTTGTAGCTAACGAGGTATTCGCACCTTCGACCAAGAACTTCTCGAGCCAGATCGACAAGGTTCTTGCAGCTGGTCCAGACGCAATCGCAGTTATCTCGTTCGACGAGGTTAAGTCGATTCTTCCTGAGCTAGTAAAGGTCAAGGGCTGGGACCCTAAGAAGCTTTACCTAGTTGACGGTAACACCGGAAACTTCGACAAGGACTTCACCGACTTCAACATCGCTGGCGCACAGGGAACCATTCCTGGTGTTATCGCTACCGATGACTTCAAGACCCGCCTAGCAGGTGTCAACGATGCTCTAGACGTATTCGCTTACGCTGCTGAGTCTTACGACGCAACCATGCTTGTAGCTCTTGCTGCTGCAGTTGCTTCGAAGAACGGTGAAGAAGTAAACGGTAAGACCATTGCAAGCCACATGGTTGAGGTTTCGGCTGGTGGCGAGAAGGTTGACTTCAAGGAGGCTGGCGCTTTCAAGAAGGCTATCGACCTAATCAACGCTGGTAAGGACATCGACTTTGAAGGTGTATCGGGTCCAATCTCGTTCGCTGACAACGGTGACCCAACCGAGGCTTACGTTGGTATCTACCTATTCGACGACAAGAACATCAACACTGGTGTTGACGTTGAGTACGGCAAGCTAAACTAAGTTCCTTAGTTAGACGAATCCCCCCGGAGGAAACTCCGGGGGGATTCGCTTTATTCGTTACCAGAGAGAGCGGTAACGAATTTTTTATTACAAGTCGGCTAGATTACCGAGGTAAAGTTCGATCATCTTAGGGTCGTTTAGCAGCTCACGACCGGTACCGGTGTGGGCGTCACGTCCCTGGTCAAGCACATATGCGCGGTCACAGATCTGCAGACAGCGACGTGCGTTCTGCTCAACCATGATTACGGTCACGCCGGCCTGGTTGACCTCCTTGACGCGCAGGAAGGCTTCGTCCTGGCGTACAGGCGATAGACCCGCTGATGGCTCGTCTAGCAGTAGAACCGATGGGTTTACCATCAGAGCGCGTCCCATGGCCACCATCTGGCGCTCACCACCCGAAAGCGAGCCCGCACGCTGTGCGCGACGCTTCACTAGGTCTGGGAAAAGCTCTCCAACGAACTCAAAACGCTCCTTGAAGGTCTTAGGGTTCTGGAAAACACCCATCTCGAGGTTTTCCTCGATGGTTAGGCTTGGAAAGACGTTGTTGGTCTGTGGAACGAAAGCCACACCCTTGCTTACCAACTTGTTGGCCTTCAGTCCGGTGATGTCTTCACCCTTGAGGATGACGTTACCCTCACGGATGTTGACCTGACCGAAGATCGCCTTAAGCAGAGTCGACTTACCGGCACCGTTAGGGCCGATGATTCCGATGAGTTCACCCTGACGAGCGGTTAGCGAACAGCCGTTCAGGATGTTCACGCCTGGCAGGTAGCCGGCGACTAGGTCTTTGGCTTCTACAACGATGTCACTCATTTATTTGTCCTTCTGAACGGCGATCGAGGCGGTGCCTAGGTCGGAGTCGTGGTGGGCACCAAGGTAGGCGTCGATCACAGCTGGGTTCTTCATAACCTCAGCAGGTGGGCCCTCGGCAACGATCTTGCCTTCGGCCATAACGATTACCCAGTCACTGATGTGACGAACCATGTGCATGTCGTGCTCAACGAACAGCACGGTCATGCCTTCGTTCTTTAGACCCTTGATGTGGTCAAGCAGCGACTGAGTTAGCGCAGGGTTCACACCGGCCATTGGCTCGTCTAGCATCACCATCGAAGGCTTGGTCATAAGTGCACGAGCCATCTCTAGAAGCTTGCGCTGACCACCCGAGAGGGCTGCCGCGAAGTCGTCCTGCTTGGCGTCTAGCTTGAAGCGGGTTAGTAGCTCAAGAGCGGTGACCTTGATGTCCTCTTCCTGCTTCTTCCATAACCAGCTGAAGAGCGCAGCGAAAACGCTCTCACCCTTCTGGTGCTGTGCACCAAGCTGCATGTTCTGCATGACGGTAAGCAGCGAGAGAGCCTTGGTTAGCTGGAAGGTACGAACCATACCCAAGCGAGCAACCTTGTATGAAGGAACTCCGGCAAGGTTCTGGCCATTGAAGACCCAGGTGCCGGTGTTTGGCTTGTCGAAACCGGTAAGCAGGTTGAAGAACGTGGTCTTACCGGCACCGTTAGGGCCGATCAGAGCGGTGATCTTTCCACGAGGAATCTCAACGTGCTCGACGTTCACAGCGGTAAGACCACCGAACTGACGGGTCACGTTGTCTGCAACGAGAATCGGATCTACTTTGGCGCAGCCTGGAGCGACTGGACCCTTTGCGATGTCATTAGGCATTGAAGTAAAGCTCCTTCTTGTTACCGAAGATGCCCTGAGGGCGGAAGATTACGAGCAGCATCAGACCCAGACCTACCAGCATGAAGCGGATACCACCAATCTGGTCGGTCTTGATGAAGCTGATTACACCGCTGTTCACGCCTAGGGTCAATAGACCGTCGGTTAGCGATAGCAGTACCCAGAAAATCATCGAACCGATGATCGGACCTAGGACGGTCGATGCACCGCCTAGAAGCAGGATGGTCCAGATGAAGAAGGTAAGAGCGGTTGCGTAGTTACCTGGCTGAACCGCACGTGGAAGCACGAACACGATTCCGGCAAGAGTACCTAGTAGACCACCGATAACCAGCGACTGCATCTTGTAGGCGTAGACGTTCTTACCGAGTGAACGCACTGCGTCCTCGTCTTCACGAATACCCTTAATGACTCGACCCCAAGGGCTGCGAATCATCACGGCTAGGAACAGTGCTCCGAGGATTACCGCTGCCCATGCGACAACGCGAACCCAGAGGCCCTTTTCGTCCATGGTCCAAGCCCAGAAACCGTAGGTTCCGGTTGGGAATGGGTTCAGCGCGTAGAACTCGCCGGCGAAACCGCTTAGACCCTGAGATCCACCGGTTACTTTCTCAAGGCCGGTGGTCGAAACGATGAAGCGCAAGATTTCTGCGGCAGCAATGGTCACGATTGCCAGGTAGTCGGAGCGAAGTCGCAGGGTTGGAATACCGAGGATGAACGAGAGCAAGATCGAGCTAGCAAGCGAGATCAAGACCGAAGCCCAGAGGCCAAGACCGGCCAGGCTCGACATCGAGAAAGCGTAGGCGCCAACTAGCATGTAGGCTGCCTGACCGAAGTTGAGCAGACCGGTGAAACCGAAGTGCATCGCGATACCGATGGCAGCCAGTGCGTAGGCTGCGGTCATTGGGGTGAGTAGTTCACCCAGTGCGTTAGACAGAAAATCCATTTTGAGTCCTAACCAATTCTCTGCTTACGACCCAAGACACCTTGAGGTCTGAACAGTAGTACCAAGATCATGATTACGAGAGCTCCGGCGAACTTGAGGTCGGCTGGAATTACCAGGGTGCTCAACTCGACGAACATTCCCACGATCAGTGCACCGACGGCAGCACCGAAAGCAGTTCCAAGACCACCAAGGGTTACAGCTGCGAACAGTAGCAACAGGATCGAGAATCCGGTGTCCCAACCAGCCTGTAGGTACAGGCCGATGAACACACCAGAAAGACCGGTTAGCGCCGAAGCAACTACCCAGACGATGCGGATGATGCTCTCAACATCGATACCGGTTGAAGCGGCAAGAGATGCGTTGTCTGATACCGCACGGGTTGCCTTACCGATACGAGTGCGAGTTAGGAACCAACCGAAACCTAGAAGCGCTAGTACGGCGATGCCGGCAGCAATCACGTTTACCGACTGCATTAGAACACCGAAGATGTTCCAGGTGTCACCCTGGGAAAGAACCTTGGTGTCACCTCCGTAAAGCAGCTGGAGGAAGTAACGAAGCATGATCGATAGACCGATCGAGACGATCATCATCTGAGTGATGCCGAGGCGACGCTTACGAAGTGGCTTCCAAAGTACGACGTCCTGTGCCCAACCGAAGGCTGTGACGATCAGGGTAGCTAGCAGTGCCGAGATGATTAGATCTAGGCCCATCACCTTGTTGAAGGTGAACAGGGTTAGAGCACCAATGGTCACCATTTCACCGTGAGCGAAGTTGCTCAAACCGGTGGTTCCGTAGATTAGCGAAAGACCGATGGCAGCCATGGCAAGCAGGATACCTAGGTTCAAACCACGCAGGATGGCGCTGAGCACCACGTTGGTCTCCTGAACAGGCTTTGCAGGCTTGTCACCAGGCTTGGTTACTTCTTCAAGTGGGAACAGCGCGACCACGGTGTTGACCTTGTCGATCTTCACGGTGCGTACGTTCTCGAAGCCGTCCTTTAGTTTGGCTCCTTCTGGAAGGGTGGCCATGTCTAGGGTGACGGTGTATTCGCCCTTTGCAGGAACGGCCACGCTCCACTTACCGCGCTCGTCGGTGGTAGCAGTTCCGGTGAAGTCAGTGCCGGTCACGGTGATTACTGCGCCCTGAACTGGGTTAGATGGACCCTGCTTGATTGCGCCACCGATCGAGAACTCGGTCGAGACATCAGATTTGACGTCACCGGTCACGGCTAGGGCAGCGCTAGAGCTGAATAGGAAACTGAATAGTAAGAAGAGTGCGCCTAGCCACTTGACTGTTGGGGCGTAACCCTTGTGCGCTTGTTGTTTCAAGCCGACCTCCATAAGACGTGCGCATAGAGGTGCGCACCGTTGCGGTATCTAGATGTACCTTACTAGAAATTGAACGGTCGCAAATACGAATTTATGCAATGGAAACAGATTGTTATGGACGGGTAGAATTGGCTAAAGACTCTCCTCTATATCTAGGTGCCTAATGACTTCAAATGACCCTTTCGGTTTTGTTGGTTTAACTTACGATGACGTGCTGCTTCTGCCAGGCGAATCGAACATTATGCCGAGCGGAGTGAACACCCGGACCCAGCTAACCAAACGCATCTCGATCAACGTTCCGCTGCTTTCTTCGGCCATGGACACCGTTACCGAGGCTCGTATGGCCATTGCCATGGCTCGTCAGGGCGGCATTGGCGTGCTTCACCGCAACCTGTCGCTAGAGCTTCAGGCTCAGGCCGTTGACATGGTCAAGCGTTCGGAAGCTGGAATGATTACCCACCCGGTAACCACCACTCCACTAGCCACTATCGAAGAGGTGGACGAGCTCTGCGGTCGATACCGCGTTTCGGGTCTACCTGTTGTTGATGAAGAGGGCAAGCTGGTTGGAATCGTTACCAACCGTGACATGCGTTTCGTTCTAGACGTTCAGCGTCCGACCACCCTGGTCAAGGACATCATGACCCCGATGCCACTGGTTACCGCCAAGACCGGCATCAACCCGAACGAGGCCATCGCGCTATTCGCTCAGCACCGCATTGAGAAACTCCCTCTAATTGACGACGCTGGCCACCTGACCGGTCTAATCACCGTCAAGGACTTCGACAAGAGCGACAAGTACCCACTTGCTTCCAAGGATGCCTCCGGCCGCCTGCTAGTTGCCGCTGCCGTCGGCGTTGGTGCAGACGCTTGGGAGCGTTCGATGGCTCTGATCGATGCCGGCGTTGACATCCTCGTGGTTGACACCGCTCACGGTCATAACCAGGCCGTCCTAGATATGGTTGCCAAACTTAAGGCCGAGCCGTTCGCCAAGAACGTCGACATCATCGGTGGAAACGTTGCTACTCGCGAAGGCGCTGCCGCTCTGGTTGCCGCTGGTGTAGACGGCGTCAAGGTTGGCGTTGGTCCAGGTTCGATCTGTACCACTCGCGTGGTTGCCGGTGTTGGTGTTCCTCAGGTCACCGCGGTTTACGAAGCATCGCTGGCTTGCAAGCCTGCCGGTGTCCCAGTCATCGCAGATGGTGGCTTGCAGTACTCGGGCGACATCGCCAAGGCACTGGTTGCCGGTGCCAACGCAGTAATGCTCGGCTCGCTACTGGCAGGAACCGATGAAGCCCCTGGCGACATCACCTTCGTTGGTGGCAAGCAGTTCAAGACCTACCGTGGCATGGGATCGCTTGGCGCGATGCAGTCTCGTGGCGAGGCCAAGAGCTACTCCAAGGACCGCTACTTCCAGGACGACGTGCTTCGCGAAGACAAGCTAGTGCCTGAAGGCATCGAAGGTCGCGTTCCTTACCGCGGAACCGTTCAGACCGTAGTTCATCAGTTGGTTGGCGGCCTACGTGCCTCGATGGGTTACGTCGGTTCGGAAACCATTCCTGAGCTGCAGGAAAAGGGCAAGTTCGTACGCATCACCCCGGCCGGACTCAAGGAAAGCCACCCGCACGACATTCAGATGATCGCCGAAGCTCCAAACTACTCGAGCCGTTAGAAAGAGAAAACTTTGACCGAAATCGAGATTGGCCGCAACAAGCGTGCTCACCGCAGTTGGGCATTCGACGACGTAGCCGTTGTGCCTTCGCGTCGCACCCGCGACCCACAGGACGTATCGACCACCTGGAACATCGACGCCTACAGCTTCGACCTTCCAGTGTTGGCTGCTCCAATGGACTCCGCCGTTTCTCCTGAAACCGCAATCAAGATCGGAAAGCTTGGCGGTCTTGGTGTTCTAGATCTAGAGGGTCTGTGGACTCGCTACGAAGACCCAACCCAGCAGCTAAACGAGATTGCATCGCTTGCGCCAGAGGCTGCCACTTCCCGCATGCAGAAGCTTTACTCGGAACCAATCAAGGCCGAGCTAATCCGTGACCGTCTGGCACAGATCCGCGACGCTGGCGTCACCGTTGCCGGAGCCCTATCTCCTCAGCGCACCGCCGAGTTCCACGAGACCGTGGTCAAGGCCGGAGTCGATCTGTTTGTAATTCGTGGAACCACAGTTTCGGCTGAACACGTTTCTAAGACTCAGGAATCGCTAAACCTAAAGCAGTTCATCTACGAGCTCGACGTTCCAGTAATCGTTGGCGGTGCTGCAACCTACACCGCAGCCCTTCACCTAATGCGCACCGGTGCTGCCGGTGTTTTGGTTGGCTTTGGCGGCGGTGCAGCATCGACCACCCGTAAGGTGCTCGGCATCCACGCTCCAATGGCGACCGCGGTTGCCGACGTAGCCGGCGCTCGCCGTGACTACATGGACGAATCGGGTGGCCGTTACGTTCATGTCATCGCCGATGGTGGTCTTGGAACTTCTGGCGACATCGTCAAGGCAATCGCTTGTGGTGCTGATGCAGTAATGCTTGGCTCGGTTTTAGCCCGTGCCACCGAAGCTCCAGGCCAGGGTTGGCACTGGGGTCAGGAAGCTTTCCACGAAGAACTACCTCGTGGCAGCCGTGTAAACGTGGGAACCTCGGGAACCCTAGAGCAGATTCTGCTCGGCCCATCCTCTTCGGCAGACGGCACAACCAACCTGATTGGTGCCCTAAAGCGTGCGATGGCAACCACCGGCTACAGCGACCTCAAAGAGTTCCAGCGCGTAGACGTTGTTGTAGCTCCTTACAACTCGTAATCAAGTGACCGGTCAACCAAACTTTTTTAAAGTCGCTACGCGACCTAAATGGATTGGTGGCCTGCTGCTCGCGCTAGCCGTTGCTGCGGTATTCGCCCTACTTGCCCAGTGGCAGATTGACCGAACTTACCGCTACATACCGAAGACCCCGACCAACCAGCAGGTTGTGGAATTACAAGAATTGGCCGATCCGTCGTCACCGTTCCTGCCAGCGCAGGCCGACCGCCTAGTATCACTCATGGCAACTCCGATTCCTGGACAGGCTTATGTGATCAAGAACCGCGTTCAGCTGGTTGGCGAAAGCGAAGCCACCGGAGCATGGTTGGTAAGGCCAGCAACCGATGCCGATGGCAAGTTTGTTACCCTAGCCCTCGGCTGGTACCCAACCGTAAAGGAAGCGCAAGTAGTTGCCGATTCACTTCGAGGCATGGCTGAAGACATGGCACTTCGCGAGTACACCGGCATCTACGAACCAACCGAAGACCCACGGCCAGCTCAGGGAAATACCTTCGAATCGCTTTCGATTCCGCAACTCATCAACCTGCCGGGCATTCCTGAAAACGTGGATGCGTACGCTGGGTTTGTGATTGTGCAAAGCCCAACCGATCCTGGCCACAAGATCGTCATCGGCAATAACCCAGGGCAAAACATCTTCAACTGGTTGACTGCCTTCTACGCCCTCGAGTGGATCCTTTTTGCCGGAGCCGCTGTGTTCCTTTGGTGGCGAACGGTCCGTGACCAGGTCATCCGAGAAACAGCGAAAGATACAATTAACTAATGACTAACCAGCCGTCACTCCTTGAATCCGTATCCAAGACACTGCGTCTTTACAAAATTGCGGCCAACATCACCGGCTACTTCCTATTGGTAATCACGGTTCTATATGTGATTCGCTTGGCCACATCTACTGATCTTTTCCTAGCGGGACCACATGGGGTTCTTTGGTTTGAAACGTTTGCATTGGTCGACGGGGATAGGGTTGGGCTGCCAACTACGGGAATTAACCTAACCTCAATCATTTTGATCGTGCATGGCTGGGTATACGTCTTCTACCTCTACATCGACTTCCGCTTATGGTCACTGCTTCAGTGGAGCCTAGGTCGATTCCTGCTAATCGCGGCTGGTGGCGTAGTTCCGCTGCTCAGTTTCTTTGCAGAGAGCTACTACCAAAAGATCGCTGCGGCTGATCTTGAGAAGATGAAGGGCTAACCCCATGAATCAGCCAGTGCTAGTTGTTGACTTCGGAGCGCAATACGCTCAGCTCATCGCACGTCGTGTTCGCGAGGCCAGCGTCTACAGCGAGATCGTTCACCACAACATCACCGCTGCCGAGGTGAAGGCCAAGAACCCAGCGGCGATCATCCTCTCCGGTGGGCCTTCTTCGGTCTACGAAGACGGCTCGCCTCAGCTAGACGCAGGTATCCTCGAACTCGGCATTCCAGTTCTAGGTATCTGCTACGGATTCCAGACTCTAGCCAACGCCCTTGGCGGTCGCGTAGACAAGACAGGTAAGCGCGAGTATGGAGCCACCGAACTAAAGGTAAAAGCAGGGGGAGAGATCCTCGCCGGCCAGCCTGCCGAACAAATCTGCTGGATGAGCCACGGCGACCAGGTGATGGAAGCACCTGCCGGCTTCGAAGTTTTGGCTTCGACCGAAACCACCCCGGTGGCTGCCTTTGCCAACAGCGAGAAGAAGATCTACGGAGTGCAGTGGCATCCAGAGGTCAAGCACTCGCAGTTCGGCCAGGACGTACTGGTCAACTTCCTTCACAGTGCAGCCGGCATTCCTGCAACTTGGAACTCTGGCAACGTCATTGCCGAACAGGTTGAAAAGATTCGCGCTCAGGTCGGCAACGACCGAGTCATCTGTGGTCTTTCCGGTGGAGTCGACTCGGCAGTAGCCGCAGCCCTCGTTCACAAGGCAGTTGGCGATCAATTGGTGTGTGTATTCGTAAACCACGGTCTACTTCGCCAGGACGAAGCCGAGCAAGTTGAGCGCGACTACGTTGCAGCCACCGGTATTCGACTGGTGGTAGTTGACGCAGAGAAGAAGTTCCTAGACGCATTGGCAGGAGTCACCGACCCTGAAACCAAGCGCAAGATCATCGGCCGCGAATTCATTCGCACCTTCGAAGAGGCTCAGGCGAAGCTATATGAAGAGTCAAAGGCAGACAACCGCCCGATTCGCTTCTTAGTTCAGGGAACTCTATACCCAGACGTGGTTGAGTCTGGAGGCGGCGCAACCGCCGGCATCAAGAGCCACCACAATGTGGGCGGACTCCCAGACGACCTAGAGTTCGAACTGGTTGAGCCGCTTCGCACCCTCTTCAAAGACGAAGTACGCGCCATCGGCGCCGAACTCGGCCTACCTACCGAAATCGTTCAGCGCCAACCATTCCCAGGCCCAGGACTTGGAATCCGAATCATCGGTGAAGTCAACAAGGAACGCCTCGACCTACTTCGCAAAGCAGATGCAATCGCCCGTGCCGAGCTAACCGCAGCCGGACTAGACGCCGAAATCTGGCAGTGCCCAGTGGTACTACTGGCCGACGTTCGCTCGGTTGGTGTTCAGGGAGACGGACGTTCCTACGGTCACCCGATCGTGCTTCGCCCTGTATCGAGTGAAGACGCCATGACCGCGGACTGGTCACGTCTTCCATACGACGTACTAGCCAAGATTTCTAACCGAATCACCAACGAGGTAGAGGGTGTGAACCGAGTCGTCCTAGACGTAACCTCGAAGCCACCTGGCACCATCGAGTGGGAATAATTTAGTTTCAACTAAACGCCTGGTCGGCCGACGCTCAGTACGATGGTCCGCTTGACCTTCTTTAGGTAACGAATCTTAGCGCTACCCTTCTTCACGTAGCTTAGACCGGTGCTTGGATACTGTCTGATCCATAGGTACTTCATGACAATATTTTGAACACCCTGCTGCTGGAACGCGGCCTTTCCGGCATCATTTAGCTGGCAACCAGGACCAATGATTCGAAGCACACGTTTCTTGAGTTTAGGGTCCTTCTTCACAGTCAAGGTAGTAATGCACTCGTTCACCGCTAGCGTTACAGGTACCTTGATTGACTTCACGCACTTGCCCTTTGAGTACTTCGTACACTGGGTCACGGTCGAATTCTTTACGAACCAGTTGGTTCCAGCAGGGCTGGTCATTGTTGCCTTGTAACTTCCAACCAGTAGTGTCTTCGAACGGAACGAGTACTTTCCGGTTACGGCGTCGTAGGCCATACCTAGGTCGCCACCTAGGGCGGCGGTTACTGATTCACCGGTCTGTGATAGAAGTACGGCAGGGTCTGAGTCTGGGTCGGTTGACGTGGTGTCGTAGTAAATGCTTGGTGCTTCCTGGCCATCGCCGAAGCCAGTAGGCGCAGGGTTGACACCGGAAGGGGCCGAAGTTGCGTTCACCCAAACTACAATTCGCTCGCCACTAGCATTCCAACGGTCGTCGGCTGGCAAAGTGATGGTTACCTTACAGGAACCCAAGTCGTTCACCGTAATGAAAGCTAGGGTCGGATCATCGGTGCCTGGTTCGGCCGTGCAACGAGCGGCGTCTGCTTTGTCGATGGTTAGTGCGATGGTTCCTTCTGCGCGGTTCAGGCGGATCGGAACATCGACCGGGTTTTCTCCTAGGTAGACCAAAACGTTGGCGACAGTGAGCCCGATGGTGGTATTGACCATGTTGAGCTCGTGTTCCACTTCGCCGACGCCACCAAGGACGTCGCGAACAGTTGCGGTGAGGCCGGTGGTTCGCGTGGCCTTTGCAATCGTAAAGTTCTGCGTAGCACTTCCAATTGCGGTAGCAGGCTCGATAGTTGCAGAGCCAGGCTGGCTGGCGCTAACGGTACAGGTTCCAGCCTTGAGCATGGTCAATTGGTTTCCTGAGACCAAACAAACGCTAGCCGTCTTGCTTGCAAAAACTGGAGTGAGAGTGGCAACAGCATCTAGAGTGAAAGGCTCCGCCGACCAAGTCTTGGTACCAGGGTTAGTGAAAGAAATGGTTTGTGAAGCGCCGGTGATTGTGTAGCTGTAAGATTTGCTGGCTGCTGCCGTATAACCAGGAGTGGTTGGAGCCGATACAGCCACCGAACAAGTTCCACGACCAATCGGAGTAACTGCTACAGCACCAGCCTCGATAGTTGCTGTGCAAACCGATTCCGGCGTAGCAGTAACCAATGCCAAACCACTGGTCGCCGTCGCGGTTCCCGTCACTGCTCCCGAGGCAATCGACAGTCGGCTCTTAGTGGCAGGCAGACCAGTTACGGTCAAAACTTGCGAAAGCTTCTTTGGGATGTAGTTGAACGGAACGGTCTGCGATTGGATTCCGTCGGTACTCAGAACCTTGACGCTGGTGGTTAGCGAGAGGGTTCCCTTTGGCATCGTGATCTTTGGAAGCACAAACGAAAGCTTGGTGTCTGAAATCACCGTGGCCGGAAGGGTTACGGTGTTCGCGGTGGTGGCGCGGATTCCGATACCAGCCGAGAATACCGGTGCTGCGGTGCTTAGCTGAACGCGAGTGGTGACACCCTCAGCAAAGCCAGTACCGGTTAGGGTTACTAATTCACCTGAAGTGACCGCGGCGATATTGGTTGAGATTAGCTGCAAGGCACCAGGCACTGGGAAGTCAACTGGAGCGTCGCCACCGCTGGTGCCAGTGAAGTTTGTCCAGTCGCGAATTGTTATGTCGCTTGGGTCCAGTTCCGAGATGGCAGCAACGCGTAGCTGGATCTTCGTCCAGGCTGGAACGCCAACCGTAATCGAGGTGGTGCTGGCCGAGACGATACCGCCGGTGACAGTAGTCCAGGTGGTACCAACCAAGCGCTGCAGTTCGAAACCGCTTACGGCTGCGGTACCGGCTGCCTGAGTGGCTGCGGTCCACGAAACAGTGACCTGCATGTCTCCATCGACCACGGTTCCGGTGTTCGCAATCGAAACCGATGCCGGTCCGGCAGGCAGGCTCACTACCGCAACTGAGAAGGTTGTCGTTGCCGCGTTGAAGTTGTCGTCCCCTGCCTTGGTGACTGTAACCTCACAGTTACCCGCAGTTATGCCTGTCACGGTTACTGCGGCATCGGCGATTGCTGCCGAACAGATTTGTGTGTTGGAAACCGAAACCGAAAGCCCGCCGTTACCAGAACCACCGGAAACATCCCAGGCAGTGGTGTTCACGCCCGCAAAAGTGATCTGTTCCGGCTGGTCGTTCTGGCGAGCGGCAGTCAGGTTGCTCTGGGCCGCCTTAGCTACCGAGAAAGTCTGATCTTGGGTGAAGGGCTCATAGTTCTCGTCGGTGTCGACATTAAGTCGAACGCCACATGAACCAGCGCTGTGAGCAATTAGCTTGCCATCAACGATTTCACAGTCACCTTCGGTTACCGTCAGAGTCTGGGCGCCTTCGGAGAGAATTCCACCAAGGACAATCGATTCTTCGGCAGGGGTAGTACTTGAGTAGACCAATTGATGTGCGACATCAATCGAAACGCCGGTCATCGTTGCCTTAGCAATTTGGAACGTTAGGTCGTCCTGAGTGCCGAGGTAGGTGTCGGTGCCATCCTTGTGGCCCACGATGGTACAGGTTCCAGCGTGAAGGATGTTCAAGGCCGAATCACCGTCGGTGTTACAGACGTGAGGAGTCAGGGTCTCGTACCAAACGGCACCATCACCGGCACCACCGAGTAGTGACATGGTGAGCGATAGGCCAGGTGCGTAGGTCGGTGTAGTGTCACTCACGGTTACGCTTACTGGAGCCTGGTTGCCAGAGCTGACGTTGATGGTCATTGTGTCTACGGCGTCTAGGTAATTGTCATCACCAACACGTTGGATATCGATCTGACAGACACCAACCGCGACACCGGTGATCACGTCATCGGCAAGAGTACAGATGTTCGAGCTGTCTGGGTTCACAGCCCAGCCGTATGCACCGGTACCTGAACCTCCGCTCACCGCGATAACCGTTGATGGGCTGTTGCCATCGCCTAGGGTTAGGTTGTCCAGAGAAGCGTGAGAGATAAGTGCTCCCTGGTTACCCTTGGCAACGGTGAAGGTCAGCGAGGTTTGCACTGCTGCCTCGTAGTTCGCGTCACCTGACTGGTCGGCGAACACGGTGCAGTCGATAGCCTTGTGGAAAACAACCTTGGTTCCAACGACCTCACAGGCGGTAGCGTCCGCGGTTGAAAGACGAACTGCCTGAGTGCCGGCTCCGGGGGTGACGGTTGGGGTGTAGCCGGTGTCGTCAACCTTCGGCGAAGCCGGGGTGCCGATGAAGGCTAGAATCTGAGCGCCCTTGGCAACCGAGAAGGTTTGGGTTACTGGGTTAGCCGGGTTGAACTGTGAGTCGCCATCCTTCGAAGCTACAACAACACACTCACCGGCGGCACGGAAGGTAACGTTTCCATCGGTAACGGCACAGATGTCGGTCGAGAGCTCAGAAATCGAGTACGTCACGGCGTTCGAGCCACCGGTTGAGTTTGAGGTGATCACGTAGGAAGCGCCAGCCACCTTGGCGTTGGTTGGCGCGGTGCTGGTGATTGTTACGGTCTGCTGTCCCTTGGTCACATCGAAGATTTGCGAGACGCGAGTAGCGGCGTTCCAGTTCGCGTTGCCTGGCTGGTCAGCGTAAAGCACACAGTTACCAACAGCGTGGAACGAGACCACGCCATTAGAGATGGTGCAGTACACCTGCGCGGCCGCTGGGACGCTGAATACAACATCGATGCCCGAAGCGCTTCCGTTGGCTGTTGGAACGTAGGTCAGACCCTGAACCTGTGCGTTGTGAGGAGGTTCCGAGGTGAAGGCAACCACCTGAGTTCCCTTTGCTACGGCAATGGTCTGCTGAACCTGAGGGGCTGCGTTGTAGCTAGCGTTACCAGACTGGTTGGCGTTGATCACACAGTTTCCGACTGCGGTAAACGAGACCACGCCGTTCGTAATTGAACAAATACTGCTAGCGGTTGCGTCGATTGTGAAGGTTACCGCCTGACCCGATGGGCCACCGTTAGCAACCGGAGCGTAGGTAGTTCCGCCAACCTTCGCGGAAGTGTTGGTTGAGGTGAAGGCGATGGTCTGCGAACCTTTGGCGACCGTCACTGTCTGGGTGGCGGTGCTCGCCGCATTGAAGTTGGTGTTACCAGCCTGGTTTGCTTCAATCACGCAATCACCTGGGGTTAGGAAGCTAACCTTGCCGGCGGTTAGGTTACAGACCGCGCTAGAGCTGCTGGCAATCGAGAAGGTGACAGGGTTTCCGGTGTTACCGCCGAGAGCGGTAGGTGTGTATTTCGCGCCACCAACCACTGCGTTGGTTGGAGCGGTCGAGCTGAAGAGGATGACCTGAGTACCCTTACCGACAACGAACGACTGGGTGACGGTTGGGGCGCTCTCGTAGTTGCTGTCGCCGTTCTGGTTACCCTCAACCAAACAGGTACCGACACCGATGAAGCGAACGACGCCGCTGGTGATCGAACAGACGGACGCTGCGTTTAGGTTGATTCGGAAGGAAACGGCGTGACCCGTAGCCCCACCGGTTGCTGCAGGTGTATAGGTGCTTCCCGAAACAACGGCGTTGGTAGGCGCGGAGGTGTCCCAAGTGATTTCCTGGCTTCCCTTACCAACCTGAATGGTCATCGAGATCTCAGTTGCGGCTTCCCAGTTGTCATTACCAGCCTGGTTAGCGTGAACAACACACTCACCGGCTCCGTGGAACGAGATGTCTCCGTTTGCAAGAGTACAAACTGCGGACGAAGCGGAATCGATGGAGTAGACGACACTCTCGCCAGAGGAACCGCCGGTAGCAGCAGGAGTAAACGTGGCGCCATCAACCACAACTGAGTTTGGAGCCGATACGGTCCAGCTCACAACCTGGTGACCCTTGGCAACCAGAATGGTTTGAGTCTGGGTGGTGGCAGCGTTGTAGTTATCGTCGGCAGCCTGACTGATCTCGATTACACAAGAACCAGCGGCTAGCCAAGAAACTTCTCCGTTAGTCATCGAACAGATTGATGCCGAAGACGAAGCGATCTCAATAACCACAGCAGCCGAACCGTTTCCACCAACACCGGCAGGGGTGTAGGTGGAGCCGGCAACATGGACACCCGATGGGGTAGTGGTGGTGAATGCAACCGTCTGACTACCCTTACCAACGGTAATGGTCTGGGTAGCTTGAGTTGCCGCAACGTAGTTGTCATCGCCAGCCTGGTTAGCTTCAACCACACAAGAGCCGACTGCGGTGAACACGACGTCGCCATTCTGGATCTTACAGATCGCAGAGGAAGCGCTCGCGATGGAGAACTCAACTGAGTTAGCTGAGGCGCCACCGGTTGCGGTAGGGGTGTAAACAGTGCCACCGACCACGGCACTGCTAGGAATAGTTGATGTCCAAGAAATAGCCTGAGCACCCTTGCCAACATGGATAGTTTCGGTAACTTCAGCTGCCGCGGTGTAGTTATCGTTTCCGAACTGATTCGCCTTGATCACACAGTCACCAACGGCATCGAACGAAACCACGTTTCCACTGATCGAACAGATGCCTGCTGACTCTGAGGACAAGGTAAGAACGACAGGGTTTCCGGAAGCTCCACCGGTCTTGGTAATCGTGTAAGTATCTCCATCCACAACCGCATTGGTAGGTGCTGTCGAGGTGATCTGAATAATCTGAGTTCCCTTACCAACGGTGATGGTCTGGGTAACTTCCGAAGCCGCCTCGTAGTTGGCGCTTCCAGCCTGGTTGGCCTTGACCACACAGGCTCCAGAAGCCGTGAACGAAATCACTGCACCGCTGATCGAACAGATCGAACTAGAAGCCGAATCGAGCGAGAAGGTAACTGCGCTTCCCGAAGCGCCACCGGTTGCGGTCACCGTGTATGTATCACCATCGACGGCAGCGTTCACCGGGGCGGTAGAGGTAAACGAGATGACTTGAACACCCTTGGCCACAGTAATCGCTTGGGTGACCTGAGTCGCTGCCAGGTGGTTCGTTCCACCAGCCTGGTCGGCTTTCACGGTACAGGTTCCAACTGAAGTGAAGGAAACAACGCCGCCAGCAATCGAACAACTTCCAGTAACGGTAAAGGTTACCGCGTTACCGCTTCCACCACCCGTCGCGGTAGGAGTGTAGGAAGAACCCGAAACCTTCGCATTGGTCGGAACGGTAGAAGTGAAGCTGATCGATTGATTCTGCTTGCTAACCGTAAAGCTCTGCTGAACCTGGTTGGCAGGGGCATAGAAACCATTACCGGCCTGGTTGGCATTCAAAGTACAGGTACCGGCACCGATGATCGAAACAGCGCCGGACGAAATCTCACAAACCGAGGACGAGGATGCGTCCACCGTGACCACGGCTGGAGATTCCGAAGCAGTTGCCGAAACGGTTGGGGTGTAGGTCGTCGATGTTCCGAAAACCAAACCGGTTGGTGCCGTCGAGGTGAACGAAACAGTCTGGCTCTGAAGCGACACGCGAATGACGACAACACCTGAACCACCGTTGGCGCCGGCATTAGAGCCACCAGAACCGCCACCGCCACCACCGGTGTTGGCCGTTCCAGCAGTTCCAGCGACGCCGAGTCCGCCGGCACCACCGCCTGCAGTTGCTGTTCCTCCGCTGACACCTACGTAGCGTTTACCTCCACCGCCACCGCCACCGAGTGAGGTGCCGAGAATTGTGGAAGATTTTCCTGCGCCACCGTTTCCAGGTGTTGAAGCAGCACCTGCGCCACCGTTTCCACCAGCGCCACCACCTCCACCTCCAGCCTGCAGGGCAGCATCCGATGCGTGGTGGTAGCCGAGTCCACCATCGGATACACCACCATTTACCGGGGAATTACCACGGGTTGGAGTTTGTGCGAATGAACCGCCTCCACCGGCAACAGCTGATCCGGTTCCAGCAGGCACGTGGGTCGAGTTGACTGTGTTGTAGGTTGCGCCCTGGCCGCCACCGCGCGAGGTAATGGCTTCAAATCCGTTGCCGGTAACGCTACTGGCAGATCCAGCGGTACTAGCGGTCGCAGCCTGCAATAGGCCACCACCAATACCTCCGGCGCCAACGTTTGTGGTCAAAACGGTTCCAGGGGTAACCAATCGGCCGAGAACTTCGATGACCTCGCCACCGCCACCGCCACCACCGGAGATGTTTCCTGCGGCACCGCCACCTCCGGCGCCACCGCCTCCAACCACGAGTAGGTCGATTGCTGTGACTCCAGCTGGCACGGTCCAAGAACCAGATGAGTTGAAGCGCATTAGGCAGTAGTTACCAGAGACGACGCCGTTTGGGCAGCGGCCATCTGCGGTGATGGTTACAGTCTGCTGAATCTGCGTGGCGGCGTTGAAGTTTGAATCTGCTGCCTGGTTAAGGTTCAGCACACAGTCGCCCACAGCTAGATAGGTGACAACCATTCCAGAAACCGAACACTTCGAAATTGCGGACGAATCAACCGAAAGAACGATTGGTGAAGTGGATGAACCACCGGTCGCGGTGACCGTGTAGCTAGGAGCGCCAACCTTGGCAGCGTTCGGGGCGCTACTCGTGAAAGCCAGTACCTGGGTGCCCTTGGCTACAGCGATGGTTTGCTGAATCTGGCTGGCTGCCTCGTACTTGGAATCTCCATCAAGATTCGCGTTTACCTTACAAGTTCCAACGGCCGTGAAGCTTACGATGCCAGAGGCGATGGTACATATTGCTGAAGTTGTGGAATCGATGGTGAAGGCAACCGAGTTTGAAGTTCCTGCGGTTTTGGTTGCGGTAACCGTATAGGTTGCCCCATTCACAACTGCGTCGGTAGGTGCTGTGGAGCTGAATGTTATCGCCTGAACACCCTTGCTCACTGAGAAAGTCTGTGAACTCTGCGTGGCGGCGTTCCAGTTTGAGTTTCCAGTCTGGTTGGCATTGACTATGCAGTTTCCGACGCCAATAAATGAGACTACGCCTCCAGAGATGGAACAGATGGATGCCGCCGCTGCCGCAATTGTGAAGGCCGGGGTGCCACCGCTGGTTGAGGTTCCAGCCGGTGCGTAGGTGACTCCAGCAACCTTTGCAGTCGTCGGAGAGCTTGAGGTGAAGGTAATAGTCTGGTCGCCCTTAAGGGTCACAATTGCCGTCTGCTGAACCTGTGGAGCGGCTAGATAGCTGGCACTACCAGCTTGGTTGGCGTTGATTACACAGTTTCCAAGGGCAGAGAATGTGATCACACCGGCACTAATTGAACAAACAGACGCGGAGCCAGAGTCAATGGTGAAAGTTACCGCACCGCCGCTAGTTGAAGTTGCAGCTGGAGTGTAGGTGGTTCCAACTTTGGCGGTGGTTGGTGCAGTTGACGTGAACGATATGCTCTGGGCCAGCTTTGAAATCGTGACCGAGGTAGTGTCGCGCCAAGGTTGCAGTTCATACATTGAAGCGTTGGAGCCGGTCAGAGTAAGACCGGAAACGTAGTAAACCGAGTAAGGAGTTGCACTTATAGCAGCCGAAGACGTGATCGAATACAGGGCCGATCCACTGACACTAAGGCCAAGCGCCGTTAGGTTGGCTGCGCTTTGAACCGTTCCCGAGGCGTCGACAATCTGATGAGAGATCGTTCCGTAACTGCCATCGGTGTTGGTCAATACCTGAACGAAGAGTGGTTTCTTCGGTGATGCCAGATTTACCAAAGTGCTGGCGCCGCTTGAGCTCCAGTTGGAGCCGGTCAAACCTGTCATCGTAGCGCCTGCAACCACAACTGCTGCTGGACAGGATGGCGAAGACATGGTTCCAGGAGTCAGGTAGCCGTAACATGCAGTATCGGTGGTCTGGTAAGAGTTAGTGATTGATGTTGCGGAGCCCGCCCCCACTCCAACCAAACCACCGCGGTTGCCAGTGGGAGAACTAGCTGTGAAGTTAGCCCAACTGAAAGAGTCGGTGATAGTCATCGTTCCGGCGGTTGAATTGTAATGAAGCCCGACCAGACCTCCGATACCGCGATGAGTGGTTGAGACCCATTTTAAGGTTCCGGTTGAGTAGACCTGATTGAGGCTTATGACGCCGCCAGCGTTGCCAGACGGTTGACCCACCACCGACTCATCACCGCCAACGATTCCACCCTGCTCGATTGACACACCGGTACCGGTAGAACTTGAGTCGATGTTGACGCTCGACCAAGACTTTGAGATTGAGAGAGAACCGGACGTGGCGTTTCCAACGATTCCACCCAGGGAAACGGAAGTCATCGAATTTACCGTGCGAATGAAACCCGTGGTCCATACCTGAGTAATGGTTGCACCAGTGGTGCTTCCAGCTAGGCCTCCGATCAGACCGGTCGAGGAGCTGAGTCTTAGATTCTGATTCGTGACACCCAGGTTGCGTACGGAAGCTCCGCCTCCGAGGGTTTTGATGAATCCGTATGATCCACTAGTTGTGCTGGTCGTTAGGTTGAGGCGATCAATTGTGTTTCCCAAACCGTCGAGAGTTCCGGTGAAAGTCTGGTTAATCGGTGACGCTGTGTAGGCACTGGTTAGAGTGAGTGGCTTCGCTAGGGCGTAGAAGCCGATGGTTCCAACGGTAGCCAATGCCGCTTCGTTGCGAATCAGAGTGTAAGCATTTCCACCGATCGACAGCGTGGTGCTGGCGCCAGAAAGCACAATTTCATCCGACGATTTGACATCGAGGGCATAGGTGCTCGGGACGATTACCAGACCGCCGCTGGCGCCTGACACTGTGATCTGGGCGTTTACGTTTACCGAGTTTGAGGATAGGTACCCGAGGGTCAGAGTCTGGTTACTGGCCCAGCTTAGATCCGCGTTCACGTTTATGGTGTCTGCTGCGAGAGTCAGGTTGCCGGTGAAAAGTTCAGCCTGGAGGTCTGCAACGTTGATGTTCACGCTGCTGCTACTGCTGTAAACAACACTGTTGGAAATCTTGTAATCGGTGCCTAGGGTTCCGCCACCGCTGGCAACGATGTTGAACGTCGTCGACGTTGACTTTGGTGCAGCCGAAACTGGAGTGGCGTTTGCAGATCCACTCCAGGTTGATCCATTCACTGCACGCACTTGGAAGTAGTAAGTGGTTCCTGCAGTTAGGCCATCTACTACTTTGGACGTTGAAGTGCTGCCTGTAGTGATGGTGGTCGGCGAAGTCATGCTCGAAGAAGTCGAGTAGGTGATCTGGTATCCGGTGAGGCTGGTGTTCGCGTTCACTGTCGGGGTCGTCCAAGATAGCGCTACCGAGGTAGTGTTCGCCGCCACTGCTGTAACCGAAGGGGCCGCCGCCGCTTCACCAATTACGTAGGTAACTGCCTTTGTGGCAGATGCATAGTCGGTTGTTTGAGCCGCGGTTGCGGTAACTTGACAGTTACCCGCGGACGTGTAAGTGACTACTCCCGTAGAACTGTTCACGCTACATCCTGTGGTTCCCTGAGAAGTCACAGCATATGAAATGGTCGCACCAACCGATGAAGTTGCCGATGCGCTTGGCGTGAACGAACCGGTGCCAAAGGCAATCGAGGTGCTTGGGTTCCAAGTAACCGTTTGCAGCAGCCTGCTAATGGTTACTGAAGTAGTGAACGGCCAAACACTCACGTTATAGAGACCGCTAGCCGATCCACCAAGTGTGAGTCCAGATACATAGCTGACGTCATAGGTTCCTCGTGCAACGCTTGAAGTTACCGAGTACACAGAGGTTCCAGTTGTAGTTAGGTTCAACGAGCCAAGATCTTGAACCTGCGATGCGCCATCAACCAACTGTGTGCGGATTGTTTGGTAGGAGGCATCGGAAGGTGCTACTACCTGGTAGTAAATGTTCTTGTATGGCTTTGCAACATTCACCAGGTAGGTACCGTTGGTTGAATCGGTCACCCAGTTCGCTCCAGTTTGTTGCGTTACCGCCGCACCAGCGGTCTGGCCGTTCTGAACATTAGTGGCGGTGAATGCGCCCGAGCTTGCCCAGGTGTTGGTTGGGTAAACCGTATAGGCGTTGGTTACGGTAGTTGTTCCACCGCTAGAGACGCCAATGATGCCACCAATACCGGCGGTGTCTGAGGTTACGAAATTACCCCAGTAGAAAGCATCGGTAATAGTTATCCAAGCGGTCGAATAGTGCAAGCCGAGGAGACCACCTTTACCCCACCATGTGCTGCTTCCCAGAATTCGAAGGTCACCGGTTGAGTACACCTGATTCATGGTGATCGTTCCGCCGGCGCCGTTTGACTGCTGTCCGAGAGTCGAAACGTCGGTACCGACCAGGGCGCCAGCCGCGTGGTAGGGGATGGAAGTGGAATTTGCGGTGTCGATGTTGACCGAAGACCAAGACTTAGTGATGTTAGTTATTCCTGATTTAGCGTTACCAATCAGACCACCTACGGCTACCGCATTGATGGTGCCACCTACCGCTGTGTTTATAAACCCGGTGGTCCAGACTTGATCGATGGTCGCCCCATTGGTTTCGGCTGCAAGCGCACCGACAATGAAATTGCTGTTGTAAGACGGAATGTTGATCCGAACGTTTGTTACACCAAGGTTTCGTACTGTTCCGCCTGAAATGTTTTGAATCAGTCCATAGCTACCGAGAGCACTTGCGGCGTTTAGTTTCAAACCGTCTAGGGTATTTCCAAGGCCGTCGAATTTCCCTGTGTAACTCAAGGCCATAGGTGAGGTCGTATAGGTGGTTGCAAGCACAAGCGGTTTTGCCAATGCATAGTTTGTCGCTGCGGTAGCTGCTACAAGTTGAGCTTCGGTTTTGATAAGCGTGTATGCCACTCCACCGATGTTTAGATACTGGGTGCCGGAACCGGTGAATTGGATGCTCGCACCGTTCTTCACATCGAGGGTATAGCTCGTTGGGCTGATTAAGAGTTGGGCACCGTTTACGCTCGCAGTGATGCTTTTGTTGATCGAGACCGTGCTGGTGGCACTGGTTCCAAGTGTTAAATAACGGCTGCTAGCCCAAGTAATTGGAGCATTTATGTTTACTACATCCGCAGCTAACACCGCATTGCCAGTATTTAAAGCTGTTTGAATCTCGGAGGCATTGATGTTCACGCTGGAGCCAGATTTCACATAGAACTGGCCACCGCTTAGCGTGTAATCCGTTCCCGCGACACCGCCTCCGGTTGAAACAACATTGATTGTTGTTGCTGCCGATTTTGTGGTGAAGGTAACCACGGACGAATACGCTCCCCATGGCACACCGCCAGTAGCGGACACACCGAGTACGCGAACATAGTATGTGGTGTTCGCGGTCAAACCTGGGATTAGGGCAGCGGTTGGCGATGGCTGGCCCAACACATAAGAGAGAGTCGCAAAAGTTGATGAAGTCGAGTACTCAACTCGGTAGTTCGCAAGAGTAACTCCGGTCAGGTTCGAAGAGACCGAGTTCCAACTCACCGCTAATCCGGTGGTACCGGTTGCTTCAACGGTGAGCCCGGTTGGTCCGTCGAAGGAGTTTGCAACTACGCTAACGGTTTGCGCTAAAGAGCCGCTGGCTGTGGCATTGAATGGGGCAGTGCCGTAGGTCTCCATCGTGAAGTTTAAGACCGAGGTGGTCAGCGGTACGTCGTCCCAACCCAAGGTGCTGTTTACGATGTAGAAGTAACCGCTACGACCACTTGTTGTTCCGCCATTTGGCTCGCCACTGTGATACGGCAGTGTGGTGTTGGTGCCGTTGTAGATCGTGCTGGTCGCGGTAACTGTGGTGCCGGATTGAGTACCGAAAATCGTTGCTGTTGAGTAGCCATCGGTGTTAGCAGGCCAGTACCAGTTGGCAGATCCCGCATCTGCTTTAGCTCCCATGTAAGAAGGGTTCTGACCGTTGATGACCTTGATGCGCTCCCACTCGACCTGATAACGAGGTGTTACCAAATACCAAGGACCAGGCGCTTCAACCTCGTCGGTAGTGGTAAGACCAACTAGTGCCGCTTCCATACCTGCACGGTCTTTGGTGGTTGCGTGCGACTTGAACGTGTAGTAGTGGAAGGTCAACTGTCCGTTGTCGTAGATCGGAATGTAGTTCTTGGTATCGCTCGCGGTTGCACTTGCGCTGGCGTAATAAAGCTTTACCACGTCTACCTGTTTGGCGACCGAAGTGTAGGTCACGTTAGCCAAGGCAGTGTTGATCGCGGTTCCCGTTCCGCGGAACGAGATGATCGGCGCTGCGGAGCTGATGGTGGTTGCCATATAACTGGCGGTGCTGGCGTAACCGGTGATAACGGTAAGACCGGTAGTTGTGCCAAGAGTCATGGTTGCCGAAAGATTATTCGTGGCCAAGGTCACGTTGTAGAGGCCTGCGTCATTCGGCACCGTGGACGTGAGGCCGGTGAGCTTGCCACCTGAGATGATCGAAGCGCCGGTTGCCGTTTGCACCTTGGCAGTCGATGCGGAAGTTCCGCTGGCAGTGCCCGCGGAAGTCGTCTTGGTGACGATTATGCGGAGGAAATTAGTTGCGTCAGCTGCCACCGGGGTGTAAGTCGCAGCAGTTGCGCCCGAAATGTCGGTCCAGGTTGAACCGTCGGTTGAAGTCTGCCACTTGTGAGTCGTGGTAGCGCCCGAGTCACCAGTCCAGGTGCCAGCATTCGCGGTTAGTGCGGTTCCAACTCGAGGAGTACCGCTGATGGTTGGAGCGCTTGGGTTCGCTGGAGCAATGCCGTATGCCGTCGCATCGTTGTTGAAGTTTTGGACCATCTGCGAAGCTGTGAGCGAGGCACCGTAAATGCGCACTCGGCTGATTAGGCCTGCGAATGATGTGCTTTCGCCGACATCTCCCACGTGAAGCTGTGCTGTCGCACTGTCCGTGTGGGTAACCCCGGCAGCAGAGCCGTCGGCGACACCATTGATAAAAAGCGTTGCTGTGTTGTTATTAGCTGGATCGATGGTGAACCCGACGTGATACCACTTGTTTGCCGACACCGTTGGAAATGCCAAGGTGCTACTAAGACCACCACCAGCATTGTTGGATGCCGTATCTAGTCGCAACTTCAGGTTGCTCGCGGTAGTTCCGTAAATTCCAAAATGCCAGTCGGCGTCGGCTCCAGCCCGTGAAGTGTTTGCGAACCAACGAGAGGCAAGGATATTCCAGCCAATTCGAAGGTTTCCCGGCTTAATCCACATATCCACGGTTGTGGCCCCTGGTGTTCGAGCTGTACCCACAGGGAACACAACCGCGTCACTGACGCCATCGAATGACATGCTCGCGCCCGTAGAGTCCGATGTCCTAGCTGCATTTCCAAAGAAGGTTGAAGTGGCGTTTGATGATGCGGGCGAGATGCTGGTCCAGGAGGTAGGCGAAGTTGCCGCGAGCGAACTGGTGTTGCTGGCATCCAAGTTAAGGGTTAGGGATGAAGAGACTATTGCCGCGTTGGCAGTCTGCGGCACCTCGACAGCAACCAGAGTGCTGGTGGTGAGCGCAACTAACGCCACAAAAGCAGGGAGCTTCCCCCACATTTGGCGTAGTTGTTTATATACTGCTGCGAACATTTCTGGACTATAAGTTTACAGAGCGATTCTGGGTTAAAAAACCCCCTAATCTTGTGGCATGGAGCGTATCAAGGTGTTTGGACACAGAGGTGCAAGCGCCTATCGCCCGGAGAACACTATGGCGGCGTTTGAGCTCGCGTATTCGATGGGTGCAGACGCAATCGAATGCGACATTGTTCCAACCAAAGACGGCCGCCTCGTGATCCGCCACGAACCGGAACTGACCGAGACCACCGACATCGCAAAGTTTTCTGAATTTGAAGGCCGTCATCTTTCGCACCTGCTGGATTTCCACGAATTACAACAACTCCGTGCGATTGAACGTCTTCCACACTGGCGACCCGGTTCGGCCAAGTTCGACGGGCAATTTCCGATACCTACACTGGACGAATTACTGGCTGCCGATTTCACGACGGGCAAGTCGATTATCCTCGAGGTTAAACACGGACCGCTGTTTGCTGAACTTGGAATCGATGTTGTTTCGCTGTTTACGACGGTCGTCGAGCAGTCGCAAATTGTTGATCGCTGCGAAGTGATCGTTGAGGCTTTCGAATACGAAACATTGGTGGCACTGCGGGAGCGCCTCGGGTCGAGGTATACCTACATATATCTAATGGAGGAGTGGGACGAAGCCCATGCCTTTGAATTCGATGGAATCAGTCTCGACTTCGCTCTAATTCGTAGACGCCCAGAGTTGGTCACTTTCGCTCACGAACACTCGCAACCGGTTTACGCCTGGACCGCACGGGCCGAGGAAGCCGAAACATCGGTTGAGGAACACTTCCACGGGCTGATCTCGACCGGGGTCGACGGAATCTTTGCCGACCACCCTGACCTTCTCCTGAACTTTGTCGAAGGGCTGACCTAAACTTGACGGGTTATGACGCAACCCCAACTCTTTAACTCTTTTAATGAATCTGCCCTGCTCGACGGTTTGAATCCGCAGCAGCGCGAGGCAGTTCTATATAGAGGTAAAGCGTTGCTGATCGTTGCGGGCGCCGGTTCGGGTAAAACTTCGGTTTTGACCAAGCGCATTGCCCACCTGCTCGGAATGAAGGAAGCCTGGCCATCGCAGATATTGGCCATTACCTTCACCAACAAGGCCGCGGCCGAAATGCGTCACCGTGTGCAGTCACTACTTGGCGATAACGCCGACGGCATTTGGCTCAAAACTTTCCACTCAGCATGTGTGATGATACTTCGCCGGGAGGCCGAGCGTCTGGGCCACGACTCGAACTTCACAATCTACGACTCTGGTGACTCGCGGGCAATCTTCAAGCGACTGATCAAAGACCTCGGCGCGGATATTCACAAGCTCACCCCGGCCGGTGTTGCGTCGGCTATCTCGAATGCCAAGAACGAACTAAAGGACGAGGACGACTTCTCGCGTGGCGTCGACCCAACCGATCCGGTGGCGCGTGCTATCGCACAGATTTACCGCGACTACCAGAGTGAACTGCGCCGAAACAACGCATTCGACTTCGACGACCTGATCGGTGAGACCGTTCACCTGTTCCGCAACTTCCCTGAGGTTGCTGCTCAGTATCAGCGCAAGTTCCGCCACATTTTGGTCGATGAGTATCAGGACACTAACCACGCTCAGTACGCGCTGATTCGCGAACTGACCAAGCCGCTTCCTCCTGAGTTTGCGGATATTGACCCACGCACCGGAGAGGTCATGCAGCCGGCATCGCTCACCGTGGTTGGTGACTCGGACCAGTCGATCTACGCCTTCCGTGGAGCAGACATTCGAAACATCGTTGAGTTCGAAAAAGACTTCCCTGGAGCCAAGACCATTCTGCTCGAGCAGAACTACCGTTCGACCAACAACATCTTGAAGGCCGCCAACGCGGTGATCAGCAACAACTTCGATCGCCCGAACAAGAACCTTTGGTCAGACAAGGGCGATGGAGAACCGATCGTTGGTTACACCGGTTTCTCTGGCCACGACGAAGCTCAGTTCATTGCCGATGAAATTAACAAGCTGCACCACGAGGGTGTGAACTACCGTGACATCGCGGTGTTCTACCGAACCAACTCACAGACCCGTGCTCTGGAAGAAATTTTCATTCGGTCGGCGCTGCCATACCGCGTGGTTGGTGGCACGAAGTTCTATGAGCGCGCCGAAATCAAGGACGCCTTTGGCTACCTCGTTGCAGTTGCCAACCGCCGCGACGACCTCGCGATTCGTCGAATCCTGAATGTTCCAAAGCGAGGCATCGGCGATGCGACCGAAACCCAACTCGCGAATTTCGCTGAGAAGAACAACTACTCGGTGCGTGAGGTTTTGGCACACGTTGGTCAGATGGGCTTTGGTCCGAAGATCACAAACTCGGTGTTGGCACTGAGCGATCTACTGAACGAACTCGAAGCGATGATCGAGACCGCAACGGTCGATGAAATCTTGAAGGCTGCTCTCGCTAAGTCGGGAATGCTCGAAGCACTCAAGCTCAGCCGCGACCCGCAGGACGAAGCCCGCGTTGAGAACCTCGAGGAATTGGTAAACGTTGCTAAAGAATTCCAGCGCAACAATCCTCAAGGCAAACTACAGGACTTCCTAAACGAAGTGGCGCTGGTGGCTGCCGCAGATGACATCGACGACGAATCGGGAACCGTTTCGCTCATGACCCTGCATACCGCCAAGGGCCTTGAGTACGACGTGGTTTTCCTAACCGGAATCGAAGAGGGGCTACTTCCTCACAAAATGTCGTTCCTGGTTCCCGGCGGTACCTCCGAAGAGCGACGCCTGTTCTATGTGGGAATCACTCGAGCTCGCAAGAAGCTTCACATCTCGCTTGCTCTTTCACGCAGCACCTTCGGTGAAACCGAACCTGGGCTTCCAAGCCGCTTCCTTCAAGAGGTGCCAGCCGAACTGATTCACTGGCGTGAGAGCGGCGCCGGTCGCGGGGGAGCGCCGAAGCAGTTCCGCCCATCGATCGCCGACACCACAGGTTTTGGCGCTCGCGAAGTCAAGCCTCGTACCGAATGGAAGGGTGCAATTTCGTCGGTGCGTAACAACGAAGGTCTGCAGCTGGCCGTCGGTGATCAAATCGAACACGATGATTTCGGCCTCGGACGAGTAATGGCCGTCTCGGGTGAAGGTCCGCGACAGACCGCGGAGATCAATTTTGGATCACTTGGCGTGAAACGCCTTTTGGTAAAAGTCGCCCCGATTAAAAAGCTCTAAACTTTATTACTGATGCGACTCTTTTAGGCATCTTCACAGATACGGAAAATCAAAGTGGATTTATTTGAATATCAGGCGCGCGACCTGTTCGAGAAGTACGAAGTTCCTGTACTCCAAGGTCTAACCGCAGACACCCCAGCAGAAGCAGAAGCAGCGGCAGCCAAGATTGGCGGAACCGTTGTGGTCAAGGCTCAGGTTAAGACCGGTGGCCGTGGCAAGGCCGGAGGTGTGAAGGTCGCTCACGACCCAGCACAGGCCAAGGAAGCTGCTGAGAAGATTCTTGGGTTAGACATCAAGGGTCACGTTGTAAAGCGTGTCATGGTTGCGCAGGGTGCAAAGATTGCTCGCGAGTTTTACTTCTCCGTGCTACTAGACCGATCGAACCGCACCTTCCTTTCGCTTTGCAGCGTTGAGGGTGGTATGGAGATCGAGCAGCTAGCCGAAGAGCGTCCAGAGGCTCTAGCCAAGGTGCCGGTAGATGCAGTAAAGGGCATCGACCTAGCCACCGCACTAGACATCGCCAAGAAGGGTGGCTTCGACGACGAAACCGCCGCGAAGGTTGCCCCAGTGTTCGTAAAGCTCTACGACGTTTTCGTAAAGGAAGACGCAACCCTCGTTGAGGTCAACCCGCTGGTTGAAACCGAAGATGGCAAGATCCTCGCCCTAGATGGCAAGGTTTCGCTAGACGAGAACGCTGAGTTCCGTCACAACGACCGCGACGAAATGGAGCGCGACGAGATTGACCCACTAGAGGCCAAGGCCAAGGCGTGGGACCTCAACTACGTGAAGCTTGACGGCCAGGTTGGAATCATCGGAAACGGTGCCGGTTTGGTTATGTCGACGCTAGACGTCGTCGCTTACGCAGGTGAGCGTCACGGAAATGTACGCCCAGCCAACTTCCTAGACATCGGTGGTGGCGCCTCGGCTGAGGTTATGGCCAACGGTCTAGACGTGATCCTCGGCGACGCTCAGGTAAAGAGCGTATTCGTAAACGTCTTCGGTGGAATCACCGCTTGTGACGCAGTTGCCAACGGTATCGTCGGTGCTCTAGCCAAGCTTGGCTCGAGCGCTTCGAAGCCTCTGGTCGTTCGCCTAGACGGTAACAACGTTGCCGAGGGTCGCCGCATCCTGGCTGAAGCGAACCACCCACTAGTAACCGTTGTAGACACCATGGACGAAGCCGCCGACAAGGCCGCCGAGTTGGCTAACAAGTAATCGCGAAGGAGCAAAGACTAATGGCTATTTTTCTAAATGAAGACTCGCGAATCATCGTTCAGGGTATGACCGGTTCCGAGGGTATCAAGCACACCACCCGCATGCTTAAGGGCGGATCGAACATCGTAGGTGGCGTGAACCCACGCAAGGCCGGCGAGACCGTCGAGGTTGAAGGCAAGCAGCTTCCAATCTTCGGTACCGTTGCCGAGGCAATGGCAGCTACCGGTGCAAACGTTTCGGTCGCTTTCGTTCCACCAGCCTTCGCTAAGGCTGCTGCGGTTGAGGCAATCGACGCCGAGATCCCGCTGCTAGTTGTGATCACCGAGGGTATCCCGGTTCACGATTCGGCAAGCTTCTGGGCTTACAACGTTTCTAAGGGTCAGAAGACCCGTATCATCGGCCCAAACTGCCCTGGCATCATCAGCCCGGGAAAGTCGAACGCTGGAATCACCCCATCGGACATCACCGGAACCGGTCCAATCGGTCTAGTTTCGAAGTCGGGTACCTTGACCTACCAGATGATGTACGAGCTTCGTGACATTGGTATGTCGACCGCTATCGGTATCGGTGGTGACCCAGTGATCGGAACCACTCACATCGACGCACTTGCAGCGTTCCAGGCTGACCCTGAGACCAAGGCAATCGTGCTAATCGGTGAGATCGGTGGAGACTCCGAGGAGAAGGCTGCCGCCTACATCAAGGACAACGTGACCAAGCCGGTCGTTGCCTATGTTGCAGGTTTCACCGCTCCAGAGGGTAAGACTATGGGTCACGCAGGTGCTATCGTTTCCGGTTCGGCCGGTACCGCACAGGCGAAGAAGGAAGCATTCGAGGCTGTTGGCGTGAAGGTCGGTAAGACCCCTAGCGAGACCGCAGCTCTAATGCGCGAAGTTATCGCAGCTCTCTAACCTTGGCTAAACCAGCCGGTGAGGGGACCCGCTCAGTTACAGCACTGATTGGAGGCTTCGACGCACTCGTCGTAAGCCTCGGATCAATTGCTCTTCTGGTCGCGGGTACCTCTCTCAGCTGGTGGCTGGATGCCGGAGCAACTGGTGTTTGGTTAGATACTTTCCGCAGTGCAATCAATATTTGGTTTGCCGCGAACGGTGTTGCCTTGCAATTCGCAGCATCCACTTATTACGGCCTCGACATTCCCGCTTTTAATTTCTGGTCGCTGCCGCTCGGCGCCGTCCTAGTGTTTTTCGGTCTGGGTTATCGTGCTGGGTTGCGCCTCTACGGAGCTAAGGAACTTTGGCCTGGTTGGGTGACCGCCATTGCTGTTTACGCTGGTGTTTCTTCGCTGGCCTATTCGGTTTCCGGTACCGAGGGGATCACCGCAAACGCCACTGCCGTTTACGTTTTGCCAACCCTGATTTATATGTCTGGCGTCTTTGGCGCTTCGCTGTTCGGAGGAGTTCCTCACCAGGCAAAAGAGTTTGTGGTGGCGAGTGAACGCGCTGCCGGCAAGGAATGGGTGGCAGGTCTAGCCGACAAGGTCGGATGGGTATTAGCTTCGATCGGTTCACCAGCTCTTCGTGCCGCAACCGGTTTCGTTTTCGCACTTCAGGCGCTCTCGGCGGTTGTATTTGCAGTGCTGCTGGGCTGGAACTGGCTGAACGTAATTCAGCTCTACGAGCAACTTCAGGGCGGCATCTTCGGAGGCCTCGGTTCGACCATTCTGCAGATCGGTTACCTGCCGAACATCATCTTCTATGTGAGCACTTGGCTGGTTGGTCCAGGCTTTGCCATCGGTGCTGGATCGAGCATCAGCCCACTCGGAACTGCGGTTGGCCCAATGCCAACCATCCCGTTGTTTGGAACGATTCCGGCTGCCGATTTCCAGATTGGCATGCTCGTCCTAGTTGTGCCGGTCATTATCGCGATTGCGGTGAATGTTGCCGTCAAGCGTCACGCTGCCGATGCTCGTCACCACTTTGCTACACCGCTTGCGGCCGCGATTGCCATGTGTGTTGCCGTTGGTGTGATTGCCGCTGCCGAGATGGCTTTGCTGGCAATGGTCACCCACGCCAGCATCGGACCGATGCGAATGCAGTTGGTTGGAGCAGACCCGATTTGGGTCTTCGTATGGACCCTGCTAGAGGTTGCTCCGGTGGCGTTTCTCACCGCTTTCTATGCGGTAAAACCGACTGCGCCAGCGCCGATTCCAGAGCACTTGAAAAGGTAAACTTTTATGGTGCTAGGTGTCGTAGTTCTAATCTCAGGTGGAGGATCCAACCTCCGTGCTCTGCTCGACGCCACCAACAACCCTCTGTATCCGGTGCGCATTCTTGCGGTTGGGGCAGACAGCCCCTGTGAGGGTCTAGCCCACGCGGAACTTTTTGGAATTCCAACTTTCGTGGTAGCGCCTGGCAACTTCGGAAGGCGCGAAGAGTGGGCCGAGATGCTGCTCGAAAACGTGAACTTCTTCAAGCCCGACCTAACCGTCCTAGCTGGTTTCATGCGCATTTTGCCGCCGAACTTCGTTCGTGCGCTATCACCAAAACTTATTAATACCCACCCTTCGATGCTGCCTGCATTCCCAGGTGCGCACGGAGTGCGAGATGCTTTGGCTGCCGGTGTAACCGAGACCGGCGTGACCATCCACATCGTCGACGAAGGTGTCGATACCGGACCACACCTAGCGCAAGCCAAGGTGTCGGTGACTCCAGAAGATAACGAGGCTGACCTACACGAACGCATCAAGGTTGTTGAACGCGACCTGCTGGTGAAGGTAGTCAAGGACATCGCTGAGAACCGGACCCACCTAGAAACCGTCACCAACCACTAAGGATCAACCTTGGCCGCGATCAACAATCACAAACCTGCCGACTACCGTCACCGCGACCGCATTGAAATCAAGCGAGCACTGCTTTCGGTGAGTGACAAGACAGGCCTAATCGAAATTGCCGCGGCTCTCAGTGCAGCCGGGGTTGAACTAGTCTCCACCGGCTCTACAGCCAAGACTATTGCCGAGGCCGGATTCGCCGTAACCGAAGTTTCGCAGGTGACCGGTTTCCCTGAATCTCTGGACGGCCGCGTGAAGACCCTTCACCCAAAGATTCACGGCGGTCTACTGGCAGACCTAAGACTTCAGAGCCACGAGCAGCAGCTTGAGGAACTAGACATTCAGGCATTCCAGCTGGTTGTGGTGAACCTATACCCATTCGTCCAGACAGTTGCATCGGGAGCCAAAGGTGAGGCCGTGATCGACCAGATAGACATCGGTGGCCCTGCCATGGTTCGCGCCTCGGCTAAGAACCACGCCAACGTTGCAATTGTGGTTGAGCCTTCACGCTACGCCGAGATCATTTCATCGCTAGAGCAGGGCGGAACCTCACTGGCGCAGCGCCGAGCATTGGCGGCAACCGCCTTCGCACACACCGCCCGCTACGACTCAGCGGTTGCCGACTGGTTCGCGTCCGAAGCTGCCAGCCAGTGGCAGAACGAAGCAGGTCAGAGCGCTGAGAACCAGACCAAGAACCCTGGCTTCCCACCGAAGTTCGAGCTTCAGGGTGAACTGATGAACTTCCTTCGCTACGGTGAAAACAGCCACCAGGCCGCGGCCATCTACAAGACCACCGGCGAGGGCGCAGTCTCCGGAATCGCTCAGGCCAAGGTGCTCGGCGGCAAGGAAATGAGCTACAACAACTTCGTTGACGCCGATGCCGCAGTTCGCGCAGCCTACGACCACCTCGAGCCAGCGGTTGCGATCATCAAGCACGCCAACCCTTGCGGAATCGCTGTGGCAGCAGCCGATGCCGAGGATGCAATCGCCGACGCCCACGCCAAGGCTCACCTCTGTGACCCGCTGTCTGCTTTCGGTGGAGTCGTCGCAGCGAACCGTCCGGTGACTTTGGCAATGGCTCAGCAGCTCGCCGAAATCTTCACCGAGGTTTTGGTAGCCCCTGGCTACGAACTTGCCGCGCTGGAACTACTGCTCCAGAAGAAGAACCTGCGCATTCTCGAACTTTCCGCCAACTACTCACGTGAGGCACTTGAGGTCAAGCAGATCTCGGGCGGCCTACTGATTCAGCAGCCAGACGAATTCACCAAGCTAGACCTAGCCAAGTGGAAGCTGGTTTCGGGCAAGAAGGCAGACGCCGCAACCCTAAACGACCTCGCCTTCGCATGGCGTGCCAGCCGTGCCGTGAAGTCCAACGGTATTCTGCTCGCCAAGGACGGGGCGTCAGTCGGCGTAGGGATGGGTCAGGTCAACCGCGTTGACTCCTGCCGCTTGGCCGTTGACCGAGCCGACCACCGCGCCAAAGATTCTGTCGCAGCGAGCGACGCATTTTTCCCGTTCAAAGACGGGGTTGAGATTCTCATCGAGGCTGGGGTGCGCGCAATCGTGCAGCCTGGCGGGTCGATGAGAGACCAAGAAGTGATCGATGCAGCAGAGGCTGCCGGCATCACCATGTACTTCACCGGTGAACGCCACTTCTATCACTAAACAAAACAATTAGGCTAGGAACCATGACAAAAATCAAAGTTGTAGGCAAGGTCGTTGAGCTCGATGGCGACGAGATGACCCGCATTATCTGGCAGAACATCAAGGACAACCTGATCCTGCCATTCCTGGACGTAGACCTTGAGTACTACGACCTTTCAATTGAAAACCGCGACGCCACCGACGACCAGGTGACCATTGACGCAGCTCACGCGATCAAGAAGCACGGCGTTGGTGTGAAGTGTGCAACCATCACCCCTGATGAGGCACGCGTCACCGAGTTCTCACTAAAGAAGATGTGGAAGAGCCCTAACGGCACCATCCGTAACATCCTCGACGGCGTGGTCTTCCGCGAGCCAATCATCATCTCGAACGTTCCTCGTCTCGTCCCAGGTTGGACCAAGCCGATCATCATCGGCCGTCACGCTCACGGTGACCAGTACAAGGCAACCGACTTCAAGGTTCCTGGCAAGGGCACCGTTACCATCACCTGGACTCCAGCCGATGGCAGCGCTCCTGTAACCCAGACCGTTGCCGAGTACCCAGAGCACGGTGGTGTGGCCATGGGTATGTACAACTACATGGACTCGATCCGCGACTTCGCTCGTGCAAGCTTCAACTACGGTCTAAGCCGCAACTACCCGGTCTACCTTTCGACCAAGAACACCATCTTGAAGGCCTACGACGGCGCATTCAAGGACGCCTTCCAGGAAGTCTTCGACGCAGAGTACGCAGACCGTTTCAAGGCAGCCGGTATCACCTACGAACACCGTCTAATTGACGACATGGTTGCCGCTGCACTGAAGTGGGAAGGTGGCTACGTTTGGGCTTGTAAGAACTACGACGGCGACGTTCAGTCTGACACCGTTGCGCAGGGCTTCGGAAGCCTAGGTCTAATGACCTCGGTGCTAACCACCCCTGACGGCAAGACCACCCTGGCAGAAGCTGCTCACGGAACTGTGACCCGTCACTACCGCGAATGGCAGGCCGGCAAGTCGACCTCGACCAACCCAATCGCTTCGATCTTCGCTTGGACCCGCGCACTAATCGCCCGCGCCGAGATCGATGGCACCCCAGAGGTTCGCAACTTCGCTGAGACCCTTGAAGATGTAATCATCAAGACCGTTGAAGCCGGCGACATGACCAAAGACCTAGCAGCCCTTGTTGGCGGCGGTCAGGGCTACCAGAGCACCGATGACTTCATGTCTTCGATTGCTAACAACCTCAAGGCTCGCCTAGCCTAAAGCTGCATCTAAAAAGCCCCCAAAAAGTTGATTTTTTGGGGGCTTTTTGGAACCCAGTTCTAATCGCTCCCCAAGTTCGGCACAATAGCCATTTTGTATTCGCCTTAGCGAACAATAACTAATCACAAAAATTCTCTCTAAGTAGCCTTTTAAGGCTCACAAGGTTATGAACTAAGGGAAGTTAACGTGAACTCTAGGGGACTAAAAAAGGCGCTACACCTGCTCGTTGCGGCGAGCGTCGCACTTACCAGTCTGACTTTGACTCCGGTTGTCGCCGAGGCTACTCAGGCCACCACCCTTGCTGCAAACCCAGCAATGGTTTGTAGCGGCGCAACCTGTTCCATTAATTTCCCTTACGTTGCAGGCAAGTATTACGAATACACGCCTATTTCGGGCCTGGAACTGACCATTCAGGTTAACGGTGGAGCTGGAGGTAAGGGTGGAGATAACGGCCCTCTAGGTGGTGCTGGTGCGACAGGATCTCGAGTAACCCAATTAATTACGCCTGCTGCAGGCACCCTGTTAAAACTTTTCCCAGGTTCCGCTGGAGTTGCTGGTGGCACCGGAAGCGGTTCAGGTGCCGGTGCGGGTGGAACTTCTACATATGGCGACTACAACGGTGGCTACGGTGGAAACGCATGTAGTTCTAATTCTTCGGGTGCCGGTGGTGGTGGTGGTGGTGCGTCAGTAGTACAAATAGGGTCTTCAGCGTCGCTTCTTGTGGCAGCTGGTGGTGGCGGTGGTGCCGGCGCTAACTTTTGGTACAACGGTGCAACGGGTGCCGGAGTTTCAACAATCGGTGGAACCTCAGGTGGAGTTGGCTGGGGAGGCTGTGGTAGCGATGGCGGTGGTGCCGGTGGTGGTGGCGGTGGAGTCCAAGGTGGTGCTGGAGGCCAGTATGGCGGTCAAGTAACGGCTAACAACTGGACCGAAGTTTACGGAACAGGTGGTTATACAGGCTCGTCTACTCCTTCAAATTCGAACCTAGGCATCAATTCCGTAAACAATGCAACTGGGGTCACAGGTAACGGCTACATCGTATTATCGTTCCTCAACCTCTCGGCGAACATAACTTCGAGCGGCTATACCAATTCCAGCGATATCACATTCAATGTGACATTTGCTCGAGATGTCACCGGACTTACCGCGAGTGACTTTTCAATTGACACCGCTGTTACCACAGCCACCGGTTGTGCTGCTCCGAGCGCCTTAACTGGAAGCGGATCCTCATACACCATTAAAGTGACTGGTTGTTCGGAAGGCTTCCTCGGCATTAAGCTTGCCGACGCTGCAGCTGTCGATGCAAACAGCATGAGCACCTGGCTTAGCCTTTCAAATAAGGTGACCCTAGACCGCACAGCGGCGTCATTGACAGTCACAGGGCCTGCAACTCCTTCCAACGCGGCAACTCTGAACTTCAGTGTCGCCACCAACGAAGCCTTGGCTGCTGGTTCTCTCACCTCAGCTGATTTCAGCGTCAGTGGAGCTGGATGTAGCGTGAGTGCGGTAACCGCTCCAACTTCACCGGCTATTTCTCCATTCACAGTTGCTGTAACCGGATGTAGCACTGCTCAGTCTGTTGCGCTAACGGTAAAGCCTTCGTCAACCACTGACCTCGCTGGCAATGTGAGCCCGGTTGCGGCGGTAACCTCCTCAGCTGTCATCACCGACTATGCGGCACCGAGCGGCACCTGGGTGTCTCCAACCCAGGCTTCCACTAACGCGCCCAGTGTCTACTTCACGTTCTTAACCACTGAGCCGATCGCGGCATCGTCGTTGGCGGCTGCCGACTTCACCCAGGCTGGTACCGCAAGTGGTTGTGTGTTCTCTCCAACCAGTGCTGGCCAGACCATTACCTTGGCTGTAACTGGCTGTTCGGCCGGTACCGTGATTCCACGCTTGGCTCTTGGTTCGATTACTGACCTTGCCGGTAACGCAGGTCCTGCTGCAGCGATTACTGGCCCAACGATCACCCGTGATGTCACTGTGCCTACGGCTTCGATTATTGCTTCGCCAACCACCACGCCATCGATGGCAACGGTTCTCAACTACAACGTGACCTTCTCGAAGGCTGTTAGCGGTTTGACGGCAGCCGATTTCACCAATACCGGAACGTCTACAGGATGTGTGTTTGCACCTACTCTTGCTGCCAATGGATTGACTGCAACCCTTACTGCGATTTTCTGTAATGACGGAACCGTTATTCCAACTCTGGCTGCTGGTTCGGTCGTAGACGTTGCTGGCAACGTTGCGCCTGCGAATGCCGCCAACGGCACCACCATCACACTTGATCGCACACCGCTTGCGTTTACCGCAGCAACCACAACTGCTGCCGCACTTACCAATAACAACCCGATTGTTTACACCCTGACTTCGACAGAGCTTTGGGCAAACATGGAGGCTGCTGACTTCGTGAACACCGGAACCGCAACCGGATGTACCTTCACTTTGACCTGGGTGAGCGGATTCACGTTCACCGCTTCGGTCAGCGGTTGTTCAACCACCGGAACACTGAAGCCGGTAATCACAGCACGCAGCATGACCGACACCGTTGGTAACCCATCACCAGCAGTTGCCTACGCGCTACCTGAGCTAACTCTTGACCGTGTTGCTCCGGTTGTTGTTGCCGGCGAATTCCCAGACGAGAACGTTGCAACTTTTGCACCGCTCACCTATACCTACACCTTCAACGAACCAATCGCTGATGCCAGTCTTACCGCGTCCGACTTCTCAAACGTTGGAACTTCACCCACTGCCACTGGCTGTGTTTACGCTCCGGTAGTTGCCGCAAACCACCTTTCAGCCACGGTTACCGTAACCGGTTGTTCGGAAGGAAACATCAAGCTACGTTTGGCCGCTAACTCGGTTACCGATCTTGCCGGTAACACCGGTCCTTCGGCACTAATCGATTCACCGGTTACTGCGCTAATCAACACTGCACCGCGTGTTACTTACACCGCTAACCCAAGTCCTCTAACGAACTCGCTAACACTTTCTTACACTGCCTCATTTTCGGAAAACGTTACCGGTGTCAGTGCAGCGGCATTTGTAGTTTCGGGAACTGCGCCTGGCTGTGCTCTCACTTCGTCTGTGACAAACCTTGCTTCTTCGGTTAATGCAACGAACCTAACTGTCACCTGTACCGGCGAGGGAACTGTCATCGTTTCCACAAAGGCAAACGTTCTTACCGACGCATCTACTGCCGCACGGCCAGGTCCTGAGTCGCGCGTTGATGCCGCAACGGTTACCATCGACCGCACCGCTCCAAACGTAACCTTCACGCCGATTACTACTATCACCTCACCTACCGGCGCTCCATCGCAGACTTTCAAGTTGACCTTCAGCGAGCCGATTAACCCTACGAGCCTCGTAGCTGGCGACTTCACAAATGCTGGAGCGGCTACGGCTGCAACGGGCTGTGTCTTTACTCCGGCGTTAGCTGCCGACGGTAGAAGTGCAAATGTAGTGGTTACCGGATGTGGTTCCGGAAACCTCGTGCCGCAGCTTGCAGGCTCTGGTGTGCAAGACGTCGCTGGAAACAACTCTTCTTCCACCCCGGTGAAGCTTGCCGAAGCAGCAACTCCGGGAACCCCAATCAACATCGTGATGGATCGAACCGCACCTACGGCGACCTTGGTTGGAAACCCTGCCACCACTCCTACCGCTGGTCCGAGCCTTAGCTACAACCTAACCTTCAACGAGGGTGTCACTGGTCTAGCTGCGGCAGACTTCACGAACACCGGAACCGCAACCGCTTGTGTGTTTAGCCCTGCTAGTGCAACGGCTACCGCGGCAACAGCTGTGGCAGTAACAGTAACCGGTTGTTCTTCTGGAACCGTGGTGTTGACCCTGGCTGCCGGAAGTGTGAATGACCTAGTTGGTATGCCTGGCCCTGCCAGCAACCTAGTAGCTACTTCGATCACCCTAGACATAGCCGGCCCCGCGGTTACCGATATGGCCACCACGGTCGCCGGTGCACAGACTTCCGCTACAAACGTGGCCTTCACTACCAAGTTCAATGAGGCAACTTCTGGAATCGCCGCGGCTGACTTTGAAAACGCTGGAACCGCAACCGGTTGTGTGTTCACACCTGCCGCAGCCACTATCACGGCTAACACCAACCTCACCATTACAGTGACCAACTGTTCCGAAGGAACGCTGATTCCTCGCCTCAAGGCAGGAAGCGTTACCGATGCAGTAAATAACACCGGTCCAGCAACCGCATCGACCTTGTCGACCTCGATTGTTATTGACAACTCTGCGCCTACCGCTGCCATCACAACTACGGTTCCTGCATCGACCAACGCGAACTCGCTAACCTACACGGTCACTTTCAGTGACTCTGTAACCGGAATTGCTGC